>JAGNLV010000001.1:1155549-1331434 GCA_017999435.1 Candidatus Zixiibacteriota bacterium | reverse complement strand
TAAGTCTTACTTAACGTTCAAAGGTGCCACAGATACAAAACAGAAGCATAATTCATACACAACTGTTTCCCTAGACCGATCATAAACTACATCAACACACAAAATTGTCAAGAACTTTCTTCAACAATTTACACAAATCACTAAATACGATAGGCTATAGTAATAAAAACCCCCAAGTGCCCATGTGTCCCTCAGCGTCGCCGGAATAGCCCATCACCCCCAAAAGCGAAGCCTTCAGGGCGTCTTGAAGACCTTCCAGCCACCGGCTCGTTATCATATCCGACGGGTCCCGGTCAAGACAAGGGGTCGGCTACCCCGGCGCCACAGGAGCGCCTCGGCCTCTACTGGGAACCAGTTCCGAGGGGACGTCTCGTCGAGCAAAAGACCTCTAGACTGCTCGCACAAGAAGCATTGATTGTGAAATAAGTCACAAAATCCCCTTACCTGCGCAACACCAGCCGGGCATTCCGACAGCCGCCTGCTCATCTATCCGGACGACCCCTGTGAGATCCTTTCGAGCGCCCGGCCAAAGACGATCGTCAGACCGGCTGACCGGACCCGGGCGGGGGAGAGGTCGCCACCGAAAGTTTCGGCGGGGGCGGCGTCCAAGTGGCTGTCACCCTCCGTTCCGTACCCTCGCCCGTCGGCCCGGTGGCCTCCCCAGGATCGATTCGTGGGTGGCGTCGGAAAACTCGCCGATGATAGTCCGGGATCGGTTCTTACCCGGCTGAGAGCGTCCTGAGCGGCCGGCCGAGTCCGGTCATGTTGACTCAGCAGACCGCCCCCAGGGGTTTGAACAAATTTCCGCGAACCCCCTGCTGATGGTTCTTCCAGCACACTCCGCAACCCGAAGTGTGTCATAATTGACACAGCCAAAAGACCCCGCTGTCGTCCTGCTGTGACGACCAGAAAAGTGGGGGCGCGACCACCCATTCCCGCGGCTGAGCCATCGGGCGGATCAGCCGCAATGCCCGTGGGTGATGAACCATGGGCCGAGACCGAACTCAACTGCACGCCGGCGAGGGGTGCAGAAGACCTCGGAAGCAGCCGAACGGGTCACGGCTGCCGGCTCCCGAAGTGTGGGCGGAACTGCCGATTGCTCGGTACCGGAAAGTAGGCTGGGTTACGCCTTAATCGTCCAGAGTCCGGTATCAGGTTGTTCCTGAATTGGGGAAAGCACCGCCCGAAGGAAATGGCCTTGACCCGTGTTCGGCCGGCTGAAAGCTCGCGAAAGACTTGCGCCGATCCGGTGTCCGCTGCAATATATCATCCCCCCACAGTCCGCCTGCCCGCGAGGGTTTTTCGCCGGGCCTCGTCCAGACTCAACTGGGCCGCTTTGAGGGCGGCCACGACGGCCTGGCGGTCACCTTGTTCGAGGGCGGCCTGGGCCAAATCGAGCTGTGTCCGGGCTTGGGCGAGAAAGGCGAAGGCATCGGTATTCTCGGCCCCGATCGCCTCACCCAGCCGGTCCGCCTGCTGGCGCAGAGTCTTGTGCCGGTGGTGGAGGTTGTCGTTACCGGTGCATTCCCGCAGCGCCTGCGCGGCGAGCTCCCGGGCCGTCTGCAGTGCGTGCAGAGCGCCCGCCCGATCCCCCTCAGAGGCCTGTTTCTCGCTCATATCCATGGCCTGGCGGGCCTGTTCCATGGGCAGCAGGGCGGATGGAGACTCGCATTCGGCGATCTGCTCCCCGGCCTGTTCGAAGTACCGCCGCACGTTTTCGCGGCAACGGTCGTAGTTGAAATCATCGCGGGCCGCCCGCGTGGCGGCCTGGAGAACTCTCTCGGCTGTCCGCTCCACCTGGCCAGCCAGTTTCAGGGCGGCTCGATACTGCCGCTCGCCGCACAGCCCGTGCGCCCGGTCAAGCTTGGAGCGGGCGCTCTCGTAAAGGGCCTGCAGCGAATTGTCAGCGCTTGGTTCGAGAGCCTCCCGCGCCTGCGCCATCAACTCATCGGCCCGCTCCAGTCGCCGTTGTAGGGCCGTCTCGTCCGGCGTCGTCGGCCCGCCGAGAGACGCGCTTTGGGCGATTGCCTCCTGGGCTTTCGCGCGGGCCTGGATCGTGAGCAGCAGCGCCTTCTCCCAGCGGCCCGGATCGGGCCCCAGCCGGTATTCCTCGTGCGCCTGCGCCTGCAGGTTCACCGCCGATTCATAGGACACCTTTACGGGCACCGGTGAAACCGCCGGCAGAATCTCGCGTGCCTGTTCGAGAACTTCATCGGTCGTCTTCAGTTCGGCGGCGACATGGTTGCCCGGCGCCGACTGCCCCCGTGAGGGGGCGGCGGGTGGAAAGAAGAGGATGATCAGAGCAAGACAACTCAATAACTGACGCATCATAGGCGTTTCTCCGGCGAACCGACGCTCATCCTCCTATCAAACCCTGTGCCCGGCCTGCCTTATCGAATCATCGCCTTGTCTCATAACTGCTTGCACCGTGTCCCGATATTCCCGGTCACGCGCCGCCGTACCGTACGGTACAGGTATGCCCCGAATGGCGCATCAGGGTTTGATTCCGTGGACTTTCATGCGGCTGTAGAGACGCCGCCGGGAGATCTTGAGCAGCCTGGCGGCCTCGGTCTTGTTGCCGCGGGCGCGTTCGATCGCGTCCATGATTATCTGGCGCTCGGCCGCAGGGAGTCCCGCGGCGGCCATTGAGGAGGCCGGCACGGTCAGCGGCGAATCATCGACAGGCAGGGAGAAGTCCTCCGGGGTCAGCGGCTCGCCGCCGGCCAGGATCGTGGCCCGCTCGATCACGTTGCGCAGCTCGCGGATGTTGCCGGGCCAATCGTAGGATTCCAGCAGGTGCGCCACCTCCGGCGGGATCGTCCGCTCCGGGTACCCCTTTTCGGCCAGGAAGTGTTCCGCCAGCGGCACAATGTCCTCGGGGCGCTCGTTGAGGTCGGGCAGGCGGATCGGGAATACGTTCAGACGGAAGTAGAGGTCCTCGCGGAACCGTCCCTTCTCAATCATGCTGCGCAGGTCGCGGTTGGTGGCGGCGATGACGCGCACGTCGATGTCGACCTGGTCGACGCCGCCGACCCGGACAAGCTGCCGTTCCTCGATAACGCGGAGCAGTTTCGACTGAAGGCCGGGGGACATCTCGCCAATCTCGTCCAGAAAAATGGTGCCTCCCTGGGCGAGCTCAAACCGTCCCCGCTTCCGGGCCACCGCGCCCGTGAACGCCCCCTTTTCGTGCCCGAAGAGCTCCGATTCGAGGAGCGTCTCCGTGAGCGCCGCGCAGTTGACGGCGATGAAGGGCTGGGCGGCCCGCCGGGAGCGGTCATGAATCATCCGCGCGGCTACTTCCTTTCCCGTGCCGGAGCGCCCCGAAATGAGCACGGTGGCGTCGGTCGGCGCCACTTTCTCGATCATGTCCACAACCGCGCGGATGGTTGGGGCGGATCCGACAAACACGGCGACCTGGCGTCGCGCCTCCTGCTCATAGTGGCCCGACAACGAGCGAAGGTGCTGCTTCTCGACTAAGCGCGCGACCTGCAGTTCCAGTTCGTCGAGGGCAAACGGTTTGAGCAGATAGTCGGCGGCCCCCTTTTTCATGGCCCGGACGGCCGACTCGATGCTGCCGAAAGCGGTGATCATAATCACCTCGGTCCCCTCCTTTTCGAGCGCCTTTTCGAGCACCTGCATACCCGAGATCTCGGGCATGGAGAGGTCGGTGATGACGATGTCGAAGGAGTGGGATTCGATCAGGCGGAGCGCCTCCGCCGGCCGCGTCGTCGTCGCCACCCGATGCCCGGCGTCCTCGAGAGCGCCGCAGATGAGGGAGGTCATTTTCGGTTCGTCGTCGACAACCAGGATGTTGGCCACGGTCACTCTCCGGCAGGTTGGGGCAGTCGAACGACCACCTCGGTTTTTCGGCCCGGCTCGGACGTCACAGTCAGCCGGCCGCCCATTTCTTCGACAATCTTCCGGCTCAGGTACAACCCGAGCCCCGATCCGGACTGGCGCGTGGTGTAGAACGGTTCGAAGATGAGCCCCAGTTCCCGGCGGGGGATCCCCCGGCCCTGGTCGACCACGCGCAGTTCGATCGCGTCGTGGCTCCGCCGGATCCCCAGTCCGAGCACAATCGGTTTCTGCGCCTCGCGGCAGGCGTCGGCGCCGTTGATCAGCAGGTTGAGCAGCACCTGGCGCAGCGACCGCCGGTAGCCGGTGAAAACGAGCCCCGGCGGGATCGGGTACTCGAGCCACTGCACCTCATTCTGCCGGTAGTGCTGGGCGAGGTGCTGCTTGAGCGCGGCGACCAGTTCCGCCGCATCGAGCGTCTCGGGGGACTCATGGCCGACGAAGCTCTCCCGCCCCCCGGCGGCGAAATCGAGGTAGCCGGTGACGATGTCGTTGAGGCGATCGACCTCCTCGACGATGAAATCGCTCTCCGGCGCCGGCTGCTTCTTGCGGAGGCGCTCCGCCGAGGCCCGCATGATCGACAGCGGATTCTTCACCTCGTGGGCCACCACCGCCACCATGCGCCCCATGAACGATTGCGTCTCGTTCAGGAACAGCCGCCGCTGCATGCGGTTGAAACGGCGCTGGAGGAGCAGAAAGATCACGCCGAGCAGGACACCGATCGCGGCCGTGAGACCGGTCGTATAGTACAGGCTGCTGCGCAGATTGGTCAGGGTGTCCGTGTAGTCGACATCGGCCTCCACCCCCAGCACCGCCGCCACAATCCCCGTGCTGTCGTACAGGGGGGCATACGCCGATTTCAGCCACACATCGCCCGTCCGGTACGAAGGAGTCGAGAGCGGAATCTCCGCCAGCCCGAAAAGCAGGGAGGTGATGTATGGCCGGTTCGGCTCGAACACCAGGTAGGCGCTGTCCTCGGTGATTGAGGTCGTGACCAGGTAGTCCAGGTTCTGGTCGACAATGAACAGCTCGGTGAGGGACGAGGCGCTGCGGATATCCTCAAGCAGATCGGAGACGATCGCGTAGGCCTCGAAATTCCCCTCCGCGAGACTCTCGACAACCCCGGGATCGAGCAGGGAGGCGCCGGTCGCGGCGATGGTCTCGAGGCGGCGGCCGAGCTGGCGGTCGAGGATGTCCTCGATCCGGTCGTAGAAGATCCACCAGGCGAGATTGACCAGGACGATGAGGAGGACGATAAACAGGCCGGCGGCCACGAGTTTCTTGGTGTCGCCTCGCATGGCCGTAATATGGACACCGGCCGGGGGAGGGTCAACGAAGAAGCGGCCGGCCGGGCGGAGCCGCCGTGGGGGAGGCGGGCGGGATCCGGCGGCGCATCGGGGCCGGGCGACACAACCGGGCCCGGCGGCAGAGCAGGGTCTGGCGGGGCCGCGGGGCTTGGCGCGAGAGCGGGGCTTGGCGGCACGGCGATTGGGCTTGACTGGCCTGGGGATTTCGCTTTATATAGAAGGCTCCAGAGCGGCTGCTACGACCCCATCGTCTAGAGGCCTAGGACGGCGCCCTTTCACGGCGCAAACACGGGTTCGACTCCCGTTGGGGTCGCTTAAATTGATTTTGCACCCCTTCGGCTATCAAGTCGAAGGGAGTTTTGTTTGTGGGGCAGAGGGTTAAGCCGTCGAGTGTGCCGAGCGGGAGTCTCGTGCGGACCGGTTTCCGCTTGAACGGTATCTCGCTCCCACAGGCACACGCCTCCAGCCTGGCCCGAGCGCCGTGCCTGTCGGATACGGCATGGTCGACCCTCCAGTGCGATACAGCGAAGGGAGAAGATCACGGGTGGTCCCTCACGAGTCCGCCTTCTCGCACGTGCGGGCTGTGCGAGTATTTGCGGAACGCGAGCGATTTCTCAGCCGTTGACCTCCTCGTATGTGCTTTCCGCGCGGCTCCTTCCAATGAGACTCTCCCCGAGACCCGGCAGGCCGAGCATTCAGCTTCGATCAACATTGTCACAGATATGCTCCTCCTCGTCGAAGGTCTCACCGTGGCATCGACGGTGGGGTCCACTTTCCGGCATCGACCTTGACAAATTCGTTCGCCCTGCGGTTATTGGAAAGAGACATAAGGAGGCTTGATGCGGTTTGTGATCGCCCTATTTATCTTACTGTGCTGCCTGCCTCAGGTGCCCCTCGCCCTTGACGGCCCTACCGTTATCGATACCCTAATCTCTGACACCGTAGCTAGTTGGTTCGGGATGCGCATCGTGCCAGTGGGAGATCAGAATGATGACGGATACGATGATTTTCTGACGTTTGAACTTCCTCGCAAGCTTTACCTCTGCCTCGGGGGACCCGCCGAGACTGGCATCCAGTGCATGAGAATCGACGACAGCAGTTACTCCTTGATCAACCACCTGGGCTTCATCAACGATGACAGTGTCTCTGATTTCGGTGCGATCCGCATAACGTCGACCGGCCGCGAACGACTGGCCGTATGGTACGGCGGGCTGCCCCTCAGTGAGGGTCCCGACCTGCTGTTCGGCGATGATACGCAATGGCCTGGGTCGACCTTCCCCATACTTGGCCATGACATCAACGGTAACGGTTCGCCCGAGTTGGTAGCTGGTTATTACCATAACATTCTCTATCCCTCTCTCCTCTTCTTTGAGATTGACCAGGCCCTTGACTCCGTCGTGGATTTCCAGCTATGGGCGCCCGAGCGCGAGGGCTACCCCGGGTTTGGCGATGCTATCATCACCGGTGATTATAACGGTGACGGCTGGGACGATCTGGTCACGAATCTGCGCTACGGCGGCGGTGACACCATTAATGACCAAGTGCTCTTGTATTGGGGCGGACCGGTCTTCGACACCATTCCTGATGCCCGAATCGTCCGTTGCATGACTTTTAATTACGATTACAAGGGATTCGGTTACCGATTGGTGTACCTGAACGACATCAACGGGGACGGCTGGGAAGATTTCCTCATCAACTACAGTGAGAGCGGATCGGAGGATTCGTGTTCCTGGGTGCATTTCGGCGGGCCCGATTTTGATACTGTGCCGGACGTCTGGATCTGCGATAATGCCCTTGAAGCTCGTTTGGCCGGTGACATTAACAACGACGGGTACAGTGATCTCATCAAGGGACTTTCAAGTTCATTCTCCGCCATCGGCCAAGCTAACATCTACTTCGGCGGCCCCGACTTCGATAGCATCCCGGACATCATCATCCACCACTCGATGTTCTCCGGCTACTACAACTACTTTGCCCATGAAGTGGCCGGCCTCGGCGACGTCAACGGCGACGGCATCGATGACTTCGCCATCGCCTCCTCACAGGGCTCGGGTTTCCCCTGGGTCATCTTCATCTTCGCTGGCTGGGACGATGCCGTCAGCGTCGATGACCCCCTCGACCCCGAACCCGCCCTCCCCACCAACTTCACCTTAGACCAAAACTACCCCAACCCCTTCAACCCGGCCACCACCATCACATTCTCCTTGCCCCACACCGAGACTGTCACCTTGCGCATCCGTAACGCCCTTGGCCAGACGGTGGCGGTGCTGATAAACGAGCAGCGGCTGGGGCCGGGGGAACATGCGGTCGTGTGGGAGGCGGAGGCGTATGCGAGCGGAGTGTACCTGTACGAACTGGAGTACCCGGCCGGGAAGCAGAGCCGGAAGATGGTGCTGCTGAAGTAAGCACTCGATCAGGGGGGGCCGGTGGCGCACCATTCATGGTGCGGACCTCTTAGATTGGGCCTCGAAGCCGTCAGTGTCCAGCAAGGCACTCGGCCAGCCGGCGCAGGAGCGGCAACTTGATCCAAGGCCAGCCCTCCGGTTGCTCCGTCAGACCGGCGTTCACAGGGTTTGCCTGAGAGGTGTTGATCTTCTCCCTCACTTCCTGCAGCGCGCGGTGATTCTGGAAGATGAAACCACCATTTTTCATCAAGCCCTAATTGGTGTGCTGCCGGCCCGAGCATCAGTGAGCGGGCGGATCCAAGCGAAAGATCGAAGTCCGCGCCGGGTCAATCACATTTGGTGAGGAAGAGGAACCCACGATGAATCGTGGCGCCGGTGTGTCATTTCATACACCCTCAACGATATTACCCCAGAGGCATGAACCAGTGGGTACCCCTTGACAAAACGTGTCTCCCGCTCTATAATGAGTTGTAATCCGAAAATGGAAGAGGGACGGTGAAGGTATTTCCAATAACCGGCTCGCGGGTCGTGGTGGGGCTGTTGCTGTTGGTGTCAATCGGATCGGCCAATGACCTCGCGGAGCCTGTGTCGCCGGACAGCCTTAGCGGTCGTGTCTACAATAGCAATCCGACGCCGTCGCGTACGCCCTCGGTGCCGTTCGTCGATACCGATACCACCACGTACCCCAAGAAATTCTGGATGGGGCATAAGCAGCAGCTGTCTCATCCCGTCCGCAGCATCTACCCGCGCATAACGGCTCAGGATTCCATCCTCTGTGTCACCTACTCAAGCCGGGAGGCGGTCACGAAGGCCGGGACGTGGTGGGTCTACCGCGTGCTCTCCTTTGACTATGGCTTGACCTGGAGTGAGCCGCGGGCAATCGAGAATACCGGGGACTTTAACGCGGGCGACCTATTTCCATTGATTGAGGGCGACACCATTCTGCTTTCTTTTTCCCGACAGGTCGAGGGCATCGAGACGACGTACCAGCAGGTGGTGGCCAAAGAATCTCTTAAGGATGCCGCTCTGACGACCCCGGTTGTTCTGCAGCAGTCCACTGCAAATCTCCACCACTCCCAGTTGGTTAGACACCAGGACACAACTTGGCTATTCTATGTATTCTCGGACTGGGACTACAATCATCTCGCCTCCTGTCGCTCAACTGACAATGGGCAGACGTGGGATACCCTGAATTTCTCCGGCCCCTCAATCGGCTGGCCGATGTCTTTCCAACGGGCCAACGACCATATCTCCTGGGTAGGAGAAGAGGGGGTGGAGAGCTACTGCCGCCTGCTTAACCCGGACGGAGTGACCTGGACTGATCGGGTCCTGATCTCGGAGACCCCGGCCAACACGGCCAGCCAGTGGCCGAACGCGTGCAGCAACGGCCTCTCCGACCTCCACGCCGGCTGGTTTGACTTCGACGGCGCCGAGGGGGGCTGGTACGGCTACATCTTCTACACCCACAGCTACGACGGCGGGGAGAGCTGGGGGCCGATCTGGAGTCTCTCGCCGACTGACGACTGCGAGCACTCGGCCTTCTGGGCCGACTCCCAGCGGGTGTACGCGGTGTGGAACGACTGCCGGGAAAACGGCTCGCCGGACTTCGCCCTCTACCTGCGCTACTCGCACGATCGCGGGATGAGCTGGTCGCCGGAGATCGAGGTAGTGGACAAGATTGATCCGGCGAGAGAACCGGATCTCTACGGGCAGGGTGATCTGGTGTACCTCGTCTGGAACGAGCAGCATCCGCCGGACTGGATCTGGGGGATCTACTTCCAGGTGGGCGGGTGGTATATCCCGGGGGATGTGAACCGCTCGGAAGATCTCACGGTGAGCGACCTGACCTTTTTGGTGAGCTACCTCTTCCGGGGCGGGGCTGCCCCGGTGCTGTTGGGGGCGGCCGAGATGAATGGCAGTGCGCCCATTAACATTGCTGATCTGACCTATTTCGTAGATTATCTGTTTCGAGGGGGCGCTGAACCGGTCGGCGCTCAGTGACTTGGTTCGCCTGTTGCTGTAGAGGAATAGCTTTCGGCTTGAACATACACGCGATTACGCGGCGGGAGGAACGAGGAGGGAAGACAAGCGGCAGGCCACGAGCTCGCGGGCGGAATAATCCATAGCGTCATCCTGAGGTAGAATACCGGTTACGGCGGCAAGGCAGGACCGGCGAGGAAACGCAGGCAAATGGAATTGCGGGCGCTACCGCAGCGGATCGGCCGCCGCGAGCACGGAGGGCGCACCGTCACCGACCGCCCGGTCGAGCTCCTCGCGAACGGCCCGGCCGAGCGACTCGAGCGAGTACGGTTTGCGTATGTACGCCCCCGCCCCCAACCGCTGCATCTCCTGCACGCGCTCGGTGGAGGAGTAGCCGCTCACGATGACCGTTCTCTGGTCGGGACGGCGCAGGAGGATTTCCCGGTAGGTGTCGAGGCCGTCAAAGTCGTCCTCCATGATCATGTCGAGGACGATCAGGTCGGCGACGTGGGTGTCGAGGTAGCGGAGCGCCTGGCGGCCGTTTTCGGCCGCCGCCACACGGTAGCCCAGGCCGGTGAGGAGTTCGGAGGCCAGATCGCGCTGGGCGGCAGCGTCGTCGACCACCAGGATGTTCTCGCCGCGCCCGGAGAAGTCGCCAACCGGCGGGCGGGCCGCCACCGGCGATTGGATGGTGCGGAAGTAGACGACGAATTCGGAACCCCGCTGCGGCTCGGAGAACACGTCGTAGTATCCCCCGTGGTCCTTCACCACGCCGTACACGACCGAGAGGCCCAGCCCGGTTCCCCCCGCCCCCACCATCTTCTTGATGTAATACGGTTCGAAGATCTTGTCCAGGTCGGCGGCCGGAATACCGCGCCCGGTGTCGCGGACGGAGAGGGTGACGTACTCGCCGGGATCGATCCGGGTGTAACCGCCCGGCAGGGTTTCCAGGCAGCGCCGCGCGGTTGTCACCGTCACCTCGCCCGCCGTGTCGATCGCCTCGAACGCGTTGGCCAGCAAATTGCCCACCAGCTTCTGCAGGTGCGGAAATGATCCGTTCATGGCGGTGACCGAGTCGCAGAGGCGGAGGGTGACCGCCACCTGCGGCTTGCGGGAGGTGAGGTTGCGGAAAGGCGCGGAGTCGATGCAGGCCTGGACGACCTCGTTGAGATCGACGGGCGTCATGTCGTACCGGCCGCGCCGAGAGAGCGTGAGCAGGTCCTGGATGACCTCGGAGGCTTCCACGGCCGATTTGCGCATGGATTCGATGTATTTCCGGACGGGGCTGTCCGGGGGGAGCTTGGCCAGGATCAGTTCGGGGTAGCCGACGAGCGGGCCGAGCATGTTGTTCAGATCGTGGGCCATGCCGCCGGCGAGAATGCCGAGGGCCTCCATGCGCTCCGCCTTTTCGAGCCGCTCGTGCAGGCGCGCCTGCTCCTGTTCCGCGCGCTTGCGCTCCGTGATGTCGCGGACGATGGCCAGCGCGGAATCGGGCGATCCCATGAGGAGGCGGGACTCGAAGTAGCGGGTGCGGCCGCCGATCGGGAGCGAGTATTCGTACACCTGCACTGCGCCTGTGGCGGCCGCCTGCCGCAGGTTCTGGATAGTGATGTCGGCCACGTCCGGCGGCAGCACCTCGCTCACATGCTTGCCGATGAACTGCTCGGGGGCGCGGTACATATCCTCGCGGCTGCCATGGCACTTCTCCAGAACGCCGCCGCGGCTGAGCTGGAACACGAGATCGGGCATGGCGTCCAGCAGCGTGTGGTTCTCCCCCTCGCGGCGGCGGAGGAGTTCCTCGATCTGCCGGCGTTCAGCCAGCTCCCGCCGGTAGCAGAGGTTGCGGTAGCCGAGTTCGGAGAGCTCGTGGGCGACGTTCCACAGGAGATCGAGGTGGCGTTCAAACTGGTCGAGGGCGATCGGTGCGACGCGCTCATAGGCGGCGGCGAGGGCCTCCTCATCGAGGCCGATTTCCCTGGCGAAAGCCCTGATGCGGTCGGAGCCTACCCGGTGGGCATCGCACTGGCCGATCAGCCAGTCGGCGATGTGGCGGTCCTCCACGATGATCGGGGCGGCGGCGTCAACGAAGCCGCAACTGAGGCAGCGGTGGTGGGTCGGCCCCGGCTGACGACGGGCGCGGCCAAGGAGCTGCTCGGAGGACAGGGCGCAGCGCCGCCGCCCCACGGGCGACGCCAGCACCAGCCGGCAAACCGGCGAATAGTTGCTCGGGCGGGTCAGGCAGCGGCCGGAAAGGTCAACGATGACCGAGGCGACGCCGGTCGCGGCGGCCAGCGAATCCTGAACGTGCTGCAGTTCGTCGATCGGAATGAGATCGAGCAGGGTGAACGATTCGGCGGCGGGGAGTCCCGCCAACGGGGTTTCAGTCATAGCCGGGTTGCTCCGGACGGCGGCGCTGTGCACTGCCGTCTGCATATGGTTGCGGGACCGTCGGCCGGTCCTTTCTTTCAAATGTCAGCCGTCAGCACGCCGGGCATCACGTCTCACGGAGGCCCAAGTCGCCGTTCGGCGGGAGTTCGGCCGGGAGCTCCTCATACCGCACCGTCCCCGGACCGCCGCCCTCATCAAGGCGGTGACATCCTTCAATGAGGAGGGCGTCGATCGGGAGGTGGCTGTTCGGTTCCGGGAGGCTTTCGCGTCCGACCGGGTCGACGCTCCAGATCCCGCGCGCCCAGCCGAGTCCGAGGTAGACGGCCTCGGCCCCGACCGTGTCACCGCACTCGGCCCAGATGAGACGGCCGCCGTCGAGGTACATGGTCAACTGCGCGCCGCAGGCGGTGACCGAAATCCGCACGGTGCGCTGGCTGTAGCCGAGCGCCTGCAGCAGGTCAATCAGGTTCATATCGGCGAGGCTACCGTGCGTCCCCATCGACTGGAGCATGCTCATCTGTCGCGAATGCTCCGCCTCGAGGCGCAAGCGCAGGCGCCGCAACCGGGCCTCGCCCAACTCGGGGCCGGCCTCGATCGGGAGAATGTCCTCGATACGGCTGTCAAGGAGATCGGCCAGGTCGCGGATAACCCTCGTCGGGACGGCGAGCAGGGCGGGGACGGTGTCGAAAGCGATTCCCCGGTCCGCGAGATCGTCCACCATCCGGCGGGCGTCGCGGGCCGACCCGGAGCTGACGATGACGAGAAAATCCGGCCAGCGGCTGCCGTACAGGTCGATGAACCGGGCGGCGGTGCCGGCGCGGAGGACCTCAAACCCGGCGCCGGCGAGTGCGCCCGCCAAAGCGCCGACATAGCCGTCGGCGTCGCCCAGCACCAGGGCCTGGGTGGAGGCGCGGTCGAAGGGCCGCGGGGTCGGGATCCGCTCGCTCACCATGGCGATGAAAGCGTCGACCACCTGCGGGAGGAAAGCCTGTCCGCGCAGGGGTCGGAGCTCGGCCGTGAGCGCGCGATAGAGCTCGGGGGTGGGATCTTTCAGTTGCCCCCACCGATCCGCGAGAGTATCGACCAGTCGAAGGATACTGCCGCCGAGGACGGCCAGCGGGAGGCGGTCGGCATACGTGTCGGCGATCTCGCTCTCCCGGTGCGCAAGGATCGCCGCGACCTCGGGCGGCCGGCGGTCGCTTGGGGGTCGCTCGGGCGCACCGGCGGCGATCGCCGCGTGAACCACGAGGAGCCGGTCGCGCGGCGAAAGCTTGAGGCGGTCGCAAAGCTGTGCGGTCAGGTCCACCCTCTCGGCCACTCGGCGTACCTTCAGTTCGTCGGCCGGGGCGGCGCCCGCCGGCCACATGGCCAGCGCGGCGGTGAAAAGGCTGCCGGTCAATTCCGCAGGCGGAGCCGCGGTGATCAGGTCGGCGACCCCCTCGGCAAAGCAAACCGGACACTGAGGAGCCGTGGCACGGAGGTGGTCCTCGAGGACGGCGTGAGTTTCGTTCGGCCGGCTCCGGACGACGACAGCCCGCGGCGCCGCAGCGGCAATTTCCGCCAGCGCTTCATCGACCGTCTCGACAAGGATGACGCTCTGGCCCTCGAGGGCAAGCGCCCGGGCGAGGGTCTCGACAGCCGGGTCGATCGCGCCGACAAGGAGGATCGGCCGCCTCGGCGCCGGGGGAGCATCGGGGCCCGCCGCGCCCCGTGTATCGTCCACCTCCGGCCGGTTGCGATAAGCCTCAATGATGCGGCAGCGGAGGACCGGCTCCAGCGCGGCTGCGAGGTGAATCTCCTGCACGCCGGTGACCGCCCGAATCTCGGCCGCCAGACCTTCATCGCGGGGATCAAGACAAGCGACCGTCAACCGGTTCGCCGCCGGATCGAACGCCACCGGCAGCAGGCAACGCTGCTCGGCGAACCGGCGGGGAAGATAGCCGATCACGGATTCGGGTATGGGGAGGCCGGAAAGCGCGATCGCGTCGCATCCGGCCCCGCTGCGGATGGCGCCGACCAACTCCTCCTCCGTCAACGCCTTGAGGCGCAACAGGTGGCCCTCGAAAGTGCCGCCGAGGAGGTTTTGGCGACGGTGCGCCTCCTCGGCCGAGGCGGCCGAGACCAGGCTTGTCTCCACGATGAGATTGCTTACCGACACGAGATCCCTCTTTCGAGTCGGGAGGTATGCGCCGCGCCGCTGGAAGCGGCGCACCGGCATAGTCCTGCCTCTATACCCATAATGGTCGGACAATCCCAGTGGAAGTTGAGCGGGGGAATAACAGGGGGCAAAAGAGGACATGGGTAGTCCTGTTGCCGCGCACCGGTGGACGGGAGGTTGCCGCGAGTCGGGGCGCGCTCCGCTTGCGAACGAGGCAACAGGTGCTTGCCCCGCCCCGGCTTTCTGCTTATCATGTTGTCCCCGTCGGCGGGCCGGTCGAGGCCGGAGGGCAGCCGGGGCGACAAAGGATAATATTACTCGAGACATAAGGAGACGCTGTCATGTACCGCATTCCCCAGCCGAAAAATGAACCGATTCTGAACTATGCTCCCGGATCGCCGGAGCGGGCGGCGCTGAAGGAGGCGATCAAGTTCTTGAAAGCCAACCCGATCGACGTGCCGCTCGTGATCGGCGGACAGGAGATCAAGACCGATCATAAGATCAAGATCACGGCCCCCCACGACCACAATCTCCTCTTGGGACATTACTACCAGGGCGGCGAGAAAGAGGTCAAGATGGCGGTGGAGGCGGCGGTCGAGGCGCAGAAGAGCTGGCAGCACATGCCCTGGGAGCAGCGCTCGGCGATTTTCCTCAGAGCTGCCGACCTCATCTCCACCAAGTACCGGTACATCATGAATGCGGCGGCGATGCTGGCGCATTCCAAAACCGCGCACCAGGCCGAAATCGACGCGGTGGCGGAACTGGCCGATTTCTACCGCTTCAACTGCTGGTGCGCCCAGCAGATCTACGACACATTCCAGCCGGAGAGTTCGCCGGGCGTCTGGAACCGGATCGATCACCGGCCGCTCGAGGGTTTCGTGTTCGCGGTGACGCCTTTCAATTTCATCTCGATCAACGGTAACCTCCCGGTCGCCCCGGCGATCGTGGGGGGCGTCTCGGTGTGGAAGCCGGCCTCGACGGCGACTTACACCTCGCACTGGATTATGAAAATCCTCCGCGAGGCGGGGTTGCCCGACGGCGTGGTGAACCTGCTGTTTGCGAAGGGGCGGGACATCGGCGAACTCGTGCTCAAGAGCCGCCACCTCGCCGGGATCCATTTCACCGGCTCGACGCCGGTGTTCCAGATGATGTGGAAGACGGTCGGCGACAACCTTCCGAACTACAACACCTACCCGCGCCTGGTCGGCGAAACGGGCGGCAAGGATTTCATCATCGCGCATCCCTCGGCCGACGTCGACGCGGTGGTGGCCAACACGATTCGCGGCGCCTTCGAGTTCCAGGGGCAGAAGTGCTCGGCCGCCAGCCGCTGCTATTTCCCCGAATCGCTCTGGCCGACGATCAAGCAGAAGATGATCGCCGAACTCGGGACGATCAAGATGGGGGATGTCGAGAACTTCGGCAACTTCATGGGGGCCGTGATCGACGGCGCGGCGTTCAAGTCGATCACCGAGTACATCGACTACGCGAAGCAGCATAAGGACAAGTGTGAGATCGTCTTCGGCGGCCGCTACGACGATTCCAAGGGGTGGTTTATCGAGCCCACTGTGGTGGCCACAACCGACCCGCACTTCCGCCTCATGGTCGAAGAAATCTTCGGGCCGGTGCTCACGATCTACGTATACAAGGACGCCGAGTACGCCAACACGCTGCACCTGTGCGACCAGACCTCGCCCTACAGCCTCACGGGCGCGGTGTTCGCGCGCGACCGGATGGCGGTGGCGCTGGCCGAACGGACACTGCGCCACGCCGCGGGCAATTTCTACATCAACGACAAACCGACCGGCGCGGTGGTGGGGCAGCAACCGTTCGGCGGCGGGCGCGCCAGCGGGACCAACGACAAAGCCGGGGCGATCCAGAATATGATGCGGTGGATCTCGCCGCGCACGGTGAAGGAGAATTTCATTCCGCCGACCGACTACCGCTACCCCTTCCTGAAGGAGTAGCGGGAGCGGGACGCGGAGATCGTGCCGGCTGCCGCAGGGGCCGCCCGTCATCGCCGTTCGGGGGCGGCGCTCGGCGGGGTCTCCCGGCTCCCGTGGAGCCTCTGACATCGACCCGCGGCGGGAGCGTCGATGCGGTAAAGGGAACTCGGTCCGCCTGGACCGTGGGGGCGCCTTTGCCGAGATTTCTGCTGCTTCGGCACCGGAACGAAAGATATCCCGGTCTGCGGCAGGACCGTTATCCTATGGCAGGGGCGGCAGGGTTGCGGGCGGCTCGGAATTGCGCCGGCGCGGAGTCGGCGGTAACGTCCCCCGCCGTTGCCGCGGCGCATGTCTTTCCTCCCCAAAGTATAAGCCGAATAGGCTGTTACTCCGACGTACATCACCGGAGCCACGGTCGATAATCGCTTCTGCGATCTGCCTCGGATTCAATTTTTTCCACTGCGCCCGAGTTCCTGTGTCTGCTGCTGCATCACCCAGTTGCGCACCCGCTGAACGTCGACCGGCTCGCCGCGTACCTGAAAACCGACGAGATACCCGGCGGCGGTCTTGTTTGCGCGCAGCCGCCTTCCGATCGTCGAAGACTGCACAACGGGCGCCGGCAGGCAGGGGTAGTACCCTGGCGCAATCTGGACAAGGGTCACAATGTCCGCGAAATTCTCGCGCAGCTGCTTGACAAATTCCTTCACGTCGCCCTGAGTCGCATCTCTCGCAAATTGCATCCATCGGACGTTCGCTTCGAGTGTGCGCACATCACCAAGCTCCAGCCAGTTTGACTGCCGACGGCTCGTAATGCTGAAGCCGGTGTCCGTACGTTCGACCCAGTACGAGGCGGTATCCGATCGGAGTGTGACGTATAACACAAATGACTCTGCCGGCAGAGAAACCCGGTCTTCCCGCTTTCCGCGATTGAGCGTGCGCAGACGCAGCGTGAGCGACGAATCGGTGGTGATGGCATCAAACCCAACTGTTCGGTATGCGGTACGGATGTCGATTCCCATCCGACCGGTGTTTCTCAGCACCTCATGATCCGGCTCACATTCCATGTAGACATACAACTGAAAACGCTCGATGAGAAGCACCGGCTCAGGCAGAGGTTGTTCGTCTGACATAACCGTGTCCTGGTCCACGTCCCATTTAACATCGTCCATGCCGGCCGACCCACCAGAGCAGACCAGCGACAGACTCAACAGGATCAGCCGCATCAAAAGTTTCATGACGGCTCCGTTCATCTCCTCGCATATCAATTGGCCGAATTCGCTTCCTCTACAACGACGCGACCTCCCACCAAGCGGGCAATGTCGCGGGATAGGTGGTGCTGCCGCGGCCTCAGCCGCGTTGTCTGCATGGGTTCTGACATCAACTTGCGTGCCGGACCGCGAGCTTACCGACATCTTTCTGGGCATCGCATTGACGGGGAAGCAGTTGGCGAGGAAGACGGAGAGCGCGCACGAGCAGCCGCATCGGGGTTTGCGCGCCGTTGTGACGCCCACGGTGGCGCAGCGTGACGCATGGTGGGCGAAGCCGTTGGGAGTAAAGGCATTAATAAGGCAGTATCTGCGTCGGGAGTGCGTCGGGCGACTCGCCCGTGACGCAGGCAGGGGGATCTGCGATGGCTGATCGCTGCAGGAATCAGACCGGCGCCGGGAATCTCGTGCATGCACGTCGAATTCCGCACTCCGGCGTTGGACGGCCGACCTCCCTCAGTCGCCGGCAGACCCAGGGGCGCGCTTTAGGCTTGTGCGCCGGCGGATGGATGCTACATTGGGGGCGATTCAGGACGCCCGAAAGAACGGAATGACCCCATGCAACTCGTGCTGGCCACCAACAACCGCGACAAAATACGGGAAATCCGACACCTTCTTGAGGATCTCCCGATCACCATCCTCACGGCCGGTGATTTTCTCGATTTTCCGGAAATCGACGAAACCGGGGAGACGCTCGAGGCCAACGCCCTGCTGAAAGCGCGGGGGATCGCCGCTTTCACGGACCTTCCGGCCCTGGCGGACGATTCGGGGCTGGAAGTGGATGCGCTCGGCGGGCAGCCGGGTGTGTACTCCTCGCGGTACGCCGGGGACAACGTCACCTACGACGACAATAACCGGAAGCTGCTGGAGGAGTTGGCGGGGGTGCCGCGAGCGGAGCGGACGGCGCGGTTTCGCTGCGTGATTGCGATCGACTGGGCCGACGGGACGCACGAGACGGTCGAGGGGGTGGCCGAGGGGTGGATTGCCGAGGATATCGCGCCGGGAAACGGGTTCGGATACGACCCGGTGTTTGTGCACAGCGAAACCGGACAGCGGTTTTCGGCCATGAGGCTGCCGGAGAAGAGCGCGGTGTCGCACCGGGGCCAGGCGCTGCGGCGGGCGCGCGAGGCAATCAGCGCGCGGCTGAAAGCGAGGAGCTGAGGGGAAACCCGGGCGGCCGCGGGGCGCCGCCCCGGGGGACCGACGGCAGCGCAGTCGGCCGCCGGCACGGGCGGGACGCTGAAATTGCCATGCGCGCGGGCAGCGGAGAGCGTATATTCCGCAAGACCGCGCCGGCAGACGACCAACGGTGACCGCAGTGAAGAAGAAAACGCGCACACCATCGCAGCTCGCCCTCCTGATCCTGGTCTGTTTCTTTCTCTCCGGATTCACCGGGCTCATCTACGAGGTGCTGTGGACGCGGATGATCGTGAAGATCATCGGCGGAGCACCCTTCGCGATCTCCATCATCCTCACGATTTTCATGGGCGGGCTCGGCTTGGGGAGCTACCTGGCGGGCCGGGTGGTCGACCGGGTGAAGCAGCCGGAAGAACTCGTGCGGCTGTACGGATACCTGGAGTTGATGGTGGGGGCGTACGGGCTGGTGCTGCCGGGGCTGATGGCGCTCTTTCGACCGCTGTTCGCGGCCATGTACAACGGCGTGTTCGAATACGGGATGATCTACAACCTGCTCACGTTCGCGGGCTGCGCTCTCCTGCTCATTCTCCCGGTGACCTTCATGGGAGCGACGCTGCCGGTGTTGAGCCGGTTCTATGTCTCCCGCCTGGGGCATCTGGGGACGCACACGGGGCGGCTGTACGGTTTGAATACGATCGGGGCGGGATTCGGTTCGCTCGCCACCGGGTTCTGGCTGATCGCGTGGTTCGGGATGTGGGGAACGCTGGCGACGGCAGTGGCGCTGAATGCGGCGATCGGGCTGACCTGTGTGCTGGTCGGGGGGCGCGCCCGGATCACCCGGGGCCGGCCGGCGGAGGCGGGAGCGACGGGCCCGGCGGAAGTCGCGGAGACGCCGCCGCGGGCAGTCATCAGCGGCGCGCTCGTGATTTTCGCCGTGTCCGGCTTCTGCTCGATGTCGTACGAGGTGATCTGGACAAAACTCCTCGGGCTGATTGTGGGGCCGACCACCTACTCGTTCACAGTGGTGCTGGTGACGTTCATTATCGGGCTGGCGCTGGGAGCGATGCTGTTCGGGTGGCTGGCCGATCGGACGCGGAAACCGGCCCCGCTGCTTCTGGTGACGCAGGTGGCGGCGGCGGCCGCGGCCCTGGGCGTGAGCCAGGTGCTGGGGAACAGCCAGTTGTTCTTCACCAAGCTGATTGCGACGTTCCAGGACAATTTCACGGCGCTCAACGCGGCCAAGGCGGCGCTGCTTTTCCTGTTCATGCTGCCGCCGACCCTCTGTCTCGGCGCCACCTTCCCCCTGGTCGGGAAAATCTTCACGCCCTCAACGGCGCGGGTGGGGCGGTCGATCGGGTTTGCCTACGCGGTGAACACCATCGGAGCGGTCCTCGGGTCGTTCCTCGCGGGGTTCGTGATCGTGCCGGCACTGGGGAAAGCGAATGGGCTGAGCCTGGTGATCGCGATTCAGCTTGCCGGGGCGCTGGTTTTCGGATGGGTGCTCCTGCGGGCGGGGGCGGTGCGCCGACGCATCTGGCTGCCGGCGGCGGGCGCGGCGGCGGCCGCGCTGGTCCTCGTGTTCGCCTACCCGCGCTGGGACCACCGGCTCCTGGCCCTGGGCAAGTACCACCGGATCGCGGACCAGGGAGTGAAGGCCGACCAGGTGGGGTGGTGGTCGGCGCTGCTGCGCGGACCGGAGATCCTCGCGCCGCTGTTCAATGCCGACGTCGTGTACTACGGGGACGGGGTGGCCGGGACCACCACCGTGCTCAAGACGCGCGACGCCATGGGGAACGAGGATTTGTCCATGACCAACGCGGGCAAGCCCGAGGCTTCCACCCGCGGCGACATGCCCACCCAGACGCTCCTGGCCCATTTCCCCCTGCTGTTCGGCAACGAGGCGAAGCAGGTGATGGTCGTGGGTCTCGCGAGCGGTGTGACCGCGGGGGAGATTCTCCGCTACCCGATCGAGCGGCTCGACATCGTCGAGATCAGCCGGGAAGTGGTGACGGCGAGCGAGTATTTCCGGCCGTGGAACCACGGCGTGCTCGATGACCCGCGGGCCCGGCTCATTGTGCAGGACGGCCGGGCGCACCTGGCCATGACCGCGGCGGAGTACGACGTCGTGATTTCAGAACCGTCGAATCCCTGGATGGCCGGGCTGGCGACGCTGTTCACGCGGGACTATTTCACCTATGCCCGGGAGGCGCTCACGGAGGGGGGGATGTTCGTCCAGTTCATCCACACGTACCAGATGGACTGGCCGACGTTCGCGATGGTGGGGCGGACGTTCGCCGACGTTTTCCCGAACGCGCTCCTGGTGGCGACCTCGCCGGACACGGCCAGCAATGATCTGATGCTTGTCGGGATCAAGGGGAGCGGGCCGCTGAATCTTGCCCGCGCGCGGGAGATGGGACAGTACTGCCGGCAGGGCGGCAACTTCGCGGTCCGCGATCCCGCCGTGCTCGTCCGGCTGGTCCGGGCGCAGAACCTGAAAGAGTTGTTCGGCGGCGGCCCGCTAAACACCGACAGCCACCCGCGCCTGGAGTATGCGGCGCCCAAGCTGCTGTACCGGTCGGACCCCGAAATCGCGGCCCGGATCGCCGCCGGGGGGAGACTGACGGAGCCGCTCGCGCGGCTGAAGGAGAAAGTGGCGACCGAGGTCGAGTCGCAGATCGATTTTCTGGAATACGAATTGTCGGTACATCTGCCGATGCACGGTTTTGTGCCGCCCATTCTCGCATACGACCGGGCGACCCCAGCGCAGCGGGCGCGGCACGACAGCCTCCTGTGCGCATACTGCCGGCAAAACCCGGTGGTGCTCTCGCTCTGCCAGGACGAGCGGGCGCGGGAATCGTGCGCCGCCTGCCAGATCGAGGGGCTTGAGGCGACCGTGGCGGCCGGCCGGGCGACCGCCATGACCTACAGCTACCTGGCTTTTCTCTACAGCCGGGGCGGCCAGACGGACAAACTGCCCGCGCTGTACCGGGAGTGGGTGCAGAGCGATCCTCGCGAGGCGAAGGCCTACCACGGTCTGGCCGCGGCGCTGATCGAACGCAACAACCTGACCGAGGCCTTGCCCGCGCTGCTGACGGCGGATCGGGAGAATCCGGGCAATCCGGTCATTCTGACCGATTTGGGCTACCTCTACGGCCGGATGGGCCGGCCCGACCTGGCGCGGGACTATTTCGGCCGAGCGCTGCAGGCGGACATCCGGTACGCCCGGGCGCACATGGGGATGGGGGCGGCCGAGGCGACCGCGGGCAACATCCCGGCTGCTATCGCACACTACCGCGAGGCCCTTCGCCTCGACCCGGCCCTGGAGGGGGCTCAGACAGCGCTGGCCAAGCTCCAGGCGGGCCGGCAGCCCTGACCCGCGGCCCAGCCCGCACCACCCGTTTCAACACCGCAAGCGCGGAACGAACTAGGCCTCGCGCGCCGCAGCCTGAAGTTCGGCGAGAAAGAGCTCCGGGTCGACGCCGTGCATGCGGCAGGCGAGGTCGATCGACTCATACGATTGGCCGGGGCAGTCGAGACAACCGTCGCCGAAATAGCGCTGGAAGATCACGTTCGTGCGGGGGTGGCGCTCGAGAACGGCGCCGATCAGGGTCTCGGAAGTGATGTCAAACGGGGCGGCCGAGGAGGCGGCGCTACGGGCGGGGGACGGCGGACGGTTGACCTCGTCCTCGGCGGCGCGGATGAGCGTCTGGAGGTCAAGGCCGTGGTTGGCGGCCGCCATGCCGAGCGTGACACCGACTTTGCGGACCTTGTCGAGGTGCCCCGGGACATCGAGCATTTTCAAACCCTGCCCGACGAGGACCTCGCGCACCGACGGGCAGCGCTCAATGAGGTCGGCGATCCGCGTGTCTTCGGTCAGGCTGATCGACGGGGAGAGGGGAGCCGATGGAGCAGCGGCGGCGCCTGCGGGGGCCTTCTTGAGGGACAGGGTGACCCAGATGTTGACGATGAACATGAGCAAAGAGACGGCCTGGACGGCGGCGGCGGCGAGGAAGAGAACGTGCCAGAGATTGCTCCCGTCGCGGGAGTAGAGGCCGCGAAAGAGGACCATCCCAACCAGGCTGACGTTGCCGAGCCAGAAGTGGACGGGAACCCAGGCGGGCCAGCGCAGCTCGGCGCCGTTGAAACGGGGAAGTATGAAATAGCCGATGCCGAAGACGATCATGGCCATGAAGCCAAGCAGGTTGAAGTGGGTGTGGGCGAAGACGGCGGCGTAGCCCGGAGATCCGCCGGCGCTCAGAATGCCGCACAGGGCGCCCGCCGCGAGATAGAGCAGGGACATGTAGACGAAGCGTTTCATGTAGGTCGACATGGCAGTCTCCGAATTATGGTTTTCGTTGGCGCAATGTCGGCCTCGGGGCCGGGGAGAGCCTTGACCCAGGTCAAGAAGCCGGGGGGAAAGAGCCGTCATCGGGGCTGCCCCTCGACTCCAGCCGGGAATGGTGTTGCGGCAAGGCCGCGGGTACCGTATTATGGCCGCCGGAGCGCGCGGCCGGGAAAGGCAGGATAGGATAGTGGGATCAGAGACAGGAAAGATAGGAAAGACAGTTGGCGCCGGGAACGCCCGGGTCGCTACCGGGTTGACTGTCGCTCTCGCGATCGCGGTCGCGGCGGTCATTCTGCCGAAGCTCGCGCTGAGCGGGGCGGTCGCGCGGATTCTCACCACGCAGGCGCTCGAACTGGGGCTTTCGCTCGGGGCGATCGCCGTTTTCGGGCGCGGGCGATTCGCCAACTACGGGTTTCGTCTTCCCCGCCCGGATCGGCACTGGTCGGCCGCGCTAGCCGGGTGGATGCCGATCGGCCTGACCGCGCTGGGTCTGGGAACGCTCGCCACGGCGGCGATGCTGGCATGCGGGGGGAAAGGAAACCCGCTGGTGCGAGAGCTGACTTTTCCGCAGGTGATCCTGTTCGTGTGGATTTTCTCCAGCACGATAGAAGAGGTTTTCACGCGCGGGTTCTTGCAGAGCCATATCGCCTCCGCCGGGGAGCCCCGGCTCGGGCCGAGGTTTCTCCGGATCGGGCGGGCGGCGCTGATCAGCGCGGCGTTTTTCGCGGCCATGCATCTCGTGCTCCTGCTCAGCCACACGGATGCCGTCACGGTCGTAATCATTCTCCTGTTCACCTTCTCCGTGGGATTGCTGGCGGCGCACCAACGGGAGCGGACCGGCTCCCTGGTCCCGGCGATCGGCGTGCACATGCTGGCGAATGTCGGGGGCGTGTTCGGGGGGATCGTGTACGCGATCATCGCGATGCTGAGCGGCGGAGCGGTTCCCGGCCGGTGAGGAAGGGCGGGCCCGACCGCTCGCTCTCTCTGCCGGCTAGAATTTCGCCCAGCGGGGGACGCGGGGGAAGGGGAGGACGTCGCGGATGTTCTGCATGCCGGTGATGTACATGACAGCGCGGTCGAAACCGAGCCCGAACCCGGCGTGCGGCATGCTCCCGTAGCGGCGAATGTCGAAATACCAGGCGTAGTTCTCCCAGTTGGTGAGGCCCTTCATCTCCATGTGCTTCTGCAGCACGTCGAGGCGCTCCTCGCGCTGGGAGCCGCCGATGATTTCGCCGACGCGGGGGACGAGGACGTCCATGGCGCGGACGGTTTTCCAGTCGTCGTTCACCCGCATGTAGAAGGCCTTGATCGCGAGCGGGTAATCGTACACGATCACCGGCCGCTTGTAAACCACCTCGGTCAGGCAGCGCTCGTGCTCGGTCTGGAGGTCCAGCCCCCACTCGGCGGGGAACTCGAACTTCCGGCCGGATTTCTGAAGCTGCGCAATCGCATCGGTGTAGCTCACGCGGACGAACTCGGAGGCGACGATGCTCTCGAGGGTCTCGATCAGTTTGTGGTCGATCCGCTGGTTGAAGAAGGCCATGTCGCCGGCGCAGTCGTCGAGGGCGAAGCGGAAGAGGTATTTGAGGAAGTCCTCGGCGAGGTCCATGTCGTCCTCGAGCTCGGCCCACGCCATCTCCGGCTCCACCATCCAGAACTCGCTCGCGTGGCGGGCGGTGTTGGAGTTCTCGGCGCGAAAAGTGGGGCCGAAAGTGTAGATGTCGCCGAGAGCGGCCGCCAGGAGCTCCCCCTCGAGCTGGCCGGAAACGCTCAGGTAGGCCTCGGCGGCGAAAAAGTCCGCCTCCCAGTCGACGCGGCCGTCCTTCTTCGGAGGCTGGTCGAGGGGGAGGGTGGTGACGCGGAAGAGTTCCCCCGCCCCTTCGCAGTCGGAGGCGGTGATGATCGGCGTGTGGATATAGTAGAAGCCGCGCTCCTGGTAGTAGGTGTGGATGGCGTAGGCGAGCCGGGAGCGGATGCGGTTGACCGCGCCGAAGGTGTTGGTCCGGGGACGCAGGTGGGCCATGTCGCGGAGGGTCTCGAAACTGTGGCGCTTCTTCTGGATCGGGTAGGTGGCATCCGCTTCCCCGACCAGGTCGAGCGCCTCGACCGCGACCTCGTACTTCTGCCCCTGGGCGGGCGATTCGATCAGCTTCCCGCGCAGGCGGACGGCGGCCCCGGTGAGGATCCGGTCGATGGCAGGAATCCGGTCGGGGTCGGAGACGACGCCCTGGAGGTTCTGCATGCAGGAGCCGTCGTTGACCTCGACAAAGGCGACTTCCTTGCTTCGGCGGATGGTGCGCACGAGGCCGAGGATGGTCACGGTGGTCCCAACCGGCACCTGTTCGTCGACGACAATTCGCCTGATTCTGGTCCGGACTTTGTAATCCATCGGTGTCTTCTCCGCGTCAGTTCCGGTCACGGGGCACATCGGGCTGTCGGTGGCAATAAAACGAGCGGGGGGCGGTTTGGCAAGTCTCAAGAAACGGGCGGCCGGGCGCGAAATCCCGCCCGCCCAATGAAACTTCCGCCGCGCTCGCAGGTATTAAAGGTGAGAATGAACTGAGTGTGACTCCTTCGAGAGACGTTCCCAACTTCTACATAGAAACCCGGCCTGGCTGACAGGCCGGGTTTTTATTTGCGCCGGATCGCGCGCCAACCCGCCCGGCTTTCTCGCCCAGCCGGCGGGGGGTGCTTGACGGCGGGCGGCGGGAAACCGAGATTGCGCCATGTATAAACGTCAGTCTGTCGATCCGGCCGAGGCCGGGGAGGTCGTAATATGTCCACACAAGATTCATCGCCGCGGTCCGATTCCGGGGCCGACTCTGCCGCCGGGCACGGATCCCCGCTCGCCGCGGAAGTGCTGCGCCTGCTGTACGAACGGGCGAGTTGCCGGAATTTCGCTCAACGGGAGATCCCCGACCGCCTGCTCGACGAAATCCTGCAGGCCGGGGTGCATGCGGCCACCGGCGGAAACCTGCAGCCCTGGTCGATCATCGTGGTCCGGGATCCGGAGGCGCGGCGAAAGCTGGCGGAGCTCAATGAGAACCAGACGTTTATGCAGGATGCCCCGGTGAACCTGGTGTTCTGCATCGACTGGCGACGGCTGGAGCGGTGGGCGGCGGGGGCGGCGGCGCCCTTCACCGCCACCGCGGCCTTCCGGCATTTCTGGATTTCCTTTCAGGATACGATCATCGCCGCGCAGAGCATCGGCACCGCGGCCGACGCGGTCGGACTCGGCTCAGTCTATGTCGGCACGGTGCTCGAGTGCTTCCCGGAGGTTCGGGAGATGCTCGCGCTGCCCCCGGGAGTCTTCCCGGTGGTCATTCTGACGCTCGGCTGGCCGGTCCACCGGCCGGCTCCGCGGGGGAAGCTGCCCCTCCAGGTCGTGGTGCACCGCGAGCAATACCGCGAGCTGCCCGATGACCAACTGGCGGCGGCGTACGAGACGAAGTACGGCGGCGCGAAGATCGACTGCACCCCGGACCGCCTCGACCGGCTCGTCGAAGTCTGCCGGAGAACCGGGGGAGAGGAGCTGGCGGAGCGGTGCCGGGCGCGGGTCCGGGCGGCGGGATCCATCAACATGGCCCAGCGGTATTTCGGCCTGCACTACCCGGCGGATTTCATGCCGGCCCAAAACGCCTCCTACCTCCGGATCTTCGAAGACGCGGGGTTTGAATGGTTCCGGGAGTGGTGGCCGCGGGAGTGAGCGGATCCGCGCGCGCGGCGGCGAGGCGCCGCAAAAAAAACCTTGGAGAATCGGACAAGAAGCACCATATTGAAAGCATCAGGGTCTTTCCCGATCGCGCGTTCTCGCAATCGATCTACGACCCCGGTTTCCTTCCGCATCCGCCGGCCGAGGGATCCGGGCGGACAGCCGAAAGTGACGGGCCGGCGGCCGGCCACAGACGAGAAGACTGAATCAGCGTATTCGCATTCCAAGGAGGCTTCCATGTCATCTCGCGCAGCGGTGCAGCGGGTCGCGGTCGCGCTGGCGGCGGTTTTGACGGCGGTGCTCGGAGCAGCCCAGCCCGGCTGGGGGTTGCCGAACGCGCCGGTCAATCCCGGCAGCCCGCCCATGAGCGACCAGAACAACTCGGAGGTGTCTCTCAGTGAGACGACGCCGGGCGAAGTGTACGCCGTGTGGACGGAGTACACGCCGGCCGGGTTCGGGGTTTCGAACATCGGGTGGGGGTTTTCCAACACGCTCGGGGCGGCCTGGGTGCAGGCGCTGATTCCCCCGACGCCGCCGTATGGCGCGGAGTGGAATCCCTCGCTGGCCTCCCATCCGGCGGGCGCCTTCTACGCGGCGGCGGCGGCCTACGGTCCCGGCATGCCCTGGCTGGCGCCGGATGCGGTGGTTGTGCACACGAGCGCGGGGGGCGGGGCGGCCTTCGGGCCGGGCGTGCCCGTAGCCGTCAATGTCCCGGGTACCACCTGGCTTGATTATCCCGATATCGCCCTGGCCGACAACCCGGCCATCCCGGCACCCCTGTTCGGCACGATGCACACCGCGTGGGTGGAGTACGCCGATGGGACGTTCGGCGATGCCGATGGGAACGGCAACCCGTTCGATGACGCCGGGGACAACTACACGATCTTCTATGCGTATTCGCGGACGATGGCCGGTCCCGCCCCGATCTTCCCGGCCTTCTCGGTTCCCGTGGCGCTTTTCCCAGGACCGGTCTTCCCCAATGCACCGGCGGCCAACCGGCCGAGTGTCGCGGTAATGGCCCCGCCGGGCAACCCGGTGATTCCCGGGGGTGGGGTGTATGTCGGCTGGACCGACGGGCTGAATGTCTATGTGACCGGTTCGCCGGCGCTCGGCGCGGCCTTCTTTGCGCCGGCGTTGGTAGCGGCGATCACGCCCGTGCCGCCGGTGCTGATCGGTGGCGTCAAGGGGGCGGCCACCGTCACCATCGCCACCGGGGCCGGACCCTGCGCCGGGTGGGTGTACGCCGCCTGGACATCGGTGGGCGGAGCCGACCTGGACATCTTCTTCTCGTCCAGCCCGACCGGACTCCCGGGCTCGTGGGGCCCGCCCGTGCGGGTGAACCAGGATCCGATCGGCAACGGCGCGGACCAGTGGGCGCCCCACATGTCGGTCGACCCCGGCTCAGGCCGAATCCTCATCACCTACTATGACCGACGGGTCGATCCGGCCAACGTGGCGCACCAAACCTGGGTGTCGTCCTCCCCGGACTGCGGGGTGACCTGGCTCGATTGCCAGTTGTCGACGACGCCGCCGGCCGCGCCGATTTCGACCTTCCCGCTGCCGCCCGCGCCGATCTACCTGGGCGACTACCTCGGCTCCGACTTCAACCTGCTCAACGGCCCGGCGCACATCTGGAACGACGGCCGGGCGCCGGCCGCGGTTCAGGACGTCTATTTCGAAAATGTCATGACTTGTTTCCCGGATACCGACGGCGACGGCGTTTTTGACCCGTACGACAACTGCCCGACTGTACCCAATCCCGGCCAGGCGGATGGGGACGGCGACGGCGTCGGCGACGTGTGCGACAACTGCCCGGCTATCGCTAATCCCGGCCAGAGTGACGGCGACGGCGACACCTTCGGCGACGTGTGCGATAACTGCCCGACGGTTGCGAACCCGACTCAGTTGGACGGGGACAGCGACGGGATCGGCGACCTCTGCGACAACTGCCCCGGCACGCCTAATCCAGGGCAGCTGGACGGGGACGGAGACGGAGTCGGCGACGTATGCGACAACTGCCCCGGCGTGGCCAACCCGGGCCAGGCCGACAACGACACCGACGGGCTCGGGGACGCCTGCGATCCGGACGACGACAACGACGGCGTCCTGGATCCATCGGACAACTGCCCGCTGATCTCGAACCCGGGGCAGTCGGATATCGACGCCGACGGCATCGGAGACGTGTGCGATGCCGACGCCGACGGCGACGGTCTGCTGAACGGGGATGAGTTGACGATCGGGAGCAACCCGCTGTCCGCCGACAGCGATGCGGACAATGTCAACGATTCGGTCGAGGTCTACCACTGCGGCGGGGGGATCGGGAGCCCCTGCGACACGGACGGGGACGCGACTCCCGACGTGATGGATCCCGACGACGACGGCGACGGGATCAACACGATCAACGAGGATACGGACCTTGACGGCAATCCGCGCAACGACGACATCGATTCCGACGGGGTCCCCAACTACCTCGATCCGGACTCGGACGGCGACGGCATCGGGGATATCAGCGACAACTGCCCCTACGTGTCAAATCCCGGCCAGGTGGATACGGACACCGACGGTCTGGGGAACGCCTGCGATCCCGATGACGACAACGACGGGATCCTCGACGGCGCGGATAACTGCCCGCTGGTGGCCAATCCGGGGCAGGAAGACGCCGACGGGGACGGGATCGGTGATGCGTGCGACGGGTGCTGCACGCTGCGCGGCGATTTCAACGACGACGGAGCGGTGAAAGTGTCCGATCTGACGGCCCTGATCAACTACCTCTTCCGCGGGGGCGCGGCGCCGTCGTGCCTCGATCATGGAGACACCAACGCGGACGGGTCGATCAAGGTGTCCGACCTGACGCTCCTGATCAATTACCTGTTCCGGGGCGGTCCACCGCCGGCGGCTTGCTGACGAGAGGCCTGTTCCGCGCACAGTGAGATGGGGCCCATGGCGACCGCCGCCATGGGCCCTCGCTTTTGGGCGTCGCGGCAGCCGGAGGCGGGCAAAAAAATGAGGGTGGCAGGGATTGAACCTGCGACACCCTGCTTAAAAGGCAGGTGCTCTACCACTGAGCTACACCCCCAAAGGGACACCCATCGCCGGTGGCGGCGGGTGTGCGGTCAATAATAGCAGGTCGGCGGGCCGAGGTCAAAGAGTTTTTGGCCTCTCCGCGCCCGGGCGCGCGGCCTAGCCCACGGCGATCGTTTCATCGCGCCGGGCCCCCGTGGAGACGATGGCGATGGTCACCCCGAGATCGCGGGCGATGAAGTTCAGGTAATTGCGGGCCTGCGCCGGGAGGTGGTCGAACACCGTCGTCCCCGTCGTGCGCGTCCGCCAGCCCGGCAACGTCCGGTATTCCGGCTTCACCCGGGCGAGGTCGGCAAGGTCGAGCGGGACCTGGTCAAACTGCTCGTCGCCCAGACGGTAGCCGGTGCACACGGGGATCTCGTCAAAATCATCCAGGACATCGAGCTTGGTGATGGCGATCGAGGTGACGCCGTTGATGCGAACGGCGTGGCGGAGCTGGACGAGGTCGAGCCATCCGCAGCGGCGGGGGCGGCCGGTCGTGGCGCCGTATTCATCGCCGCGGGTGCGAAGCAGATCGCCGGCGTTGTCGACCAGCTCAGTCGGGAACGGCCCGGCGCCCACGCGGGTCGTGTACGCCTTGACCACCCCGATCACCTCGTCGATCATGTGCGGACCGATCCCCAGACCGGTGAGCGCGCCCCCCACCGTGGTGTTGGACGACGTGGCGAAGGGGTAGGTCCCGAGATCAACGTCGAGCATCGCCCCCTGGGCCCCCTCGTAGAGGATCTTGCGGCCGGCGCGGTACGCCCGGTGCAGGGCCAGCGAGACATCGGTCACCAGCGGCCGGAGGATCGGGGCGATTTCCATGAGCGCATCAAAAGTGCGGCCGAGGTCGGCGCGCTCGTCGGACGAACCCTCGAGGTACTGGCGCTTGACCGTCGCCTGATACTCGAGCCGCTTGCGGAGCCGGTCCGGATGGAAGAGGTCGATGACGCGGATGCCGTTGCGGGCGACTTTGTCGATATAGGCGGGGCCGATCCCCCGCATGGTCGTGCCGATCGAGGCGGTACCGCGGCTGGATTCGAGCACGGCGTCGATGAGCTTGTGGTAGGGCAGGACAAGGTTGGCCGCCGGCGAGACCCACAGCCGCCCGGCGTAGTCGATCCCGCGCGAGGCGAGGAAATCGAGCTCCTCGATGAAGCCGAACGGGTCGAGGACGACGCCGTTTCCGATGTAGCAGGCTTTGCCGGAGTGGATGATGCCCGAGGGGATGAGGTGGAGGATGTACTTGCGGTCGTCGACGACGATCGTGTGACCGGCGTTGGCGCCTCCCTGGAAGCGGGCGATCACGTCCGCCTGGGCGGCGAGGAGGTCGACGATCTTTCCCTTGCCTTCATCGCCCCACTGACAGCCGAGGACGATCTTATTCTTTTTGGCCATGTCGAGGTGCCCCTATGTCTTGCGCACGTTCGTTCACGAGGTCAAAAATGGCGCCGAGCAGTTCGTTCTTGCCGAGGCCGCTCACGGCGGAAAACGCCAGGGCCGGGGCGTTGAAGAGGCGCTCGACGGCGGCGATTTTGCGGTTGGTCTGGTCGCGGTTGAGCTTGTCAGTCTTGGTGACCGCGACCAGCGTCGGGATCCCGCGTGCGGCGAGCCAGGCGACGAGCTGGAAATCCTGCTCGGTCGGGTCGCGGCGGGCGTCCAGGAGAAGCACCAGTCCCGCGAGATGCGGGTCGCCGTTCAGGTAGCTCTCGAGGAGTCGGCCCCACTCGGCGCGCATCTGCCGGGAGACCCGGGCGTAGCCATAGCCGGGCAGATCCACGAAGTAGAAGCGGCTGTTGACCAGGTAGAAGTTGAGCGCCCGCGTCTTGCCGGGGTCGGAGGAAACTCTGGCGATCTTGCGGCGGCCGACGAGGCGGTTCAGCAGCGACGATTTGCCGACATTGGAGCGGCCGGCGAAGGCGATGTGGGGGCGGCGGTCGGCCGGCGCCTGCCCGGCGGAGACAAATGAACCCACAAAATCGCAGGTCGTTATCGTGGGGGCGGTCGCCATCGCAGTCCTCATCCGTCGTGTCTCTTGACACCACATTACGCATCCATGTTGTCGGGGGAGCAGTCGCGGGGCTGTCCCCTGTGAGTATAGGGATTCGGGAGGCGAGTGTCAAATAGTAACCGGGCGGTCGCGCTGCCGCCGCCCGGCGCCGTCGGCCGGGCGGACTCAGGAGGTTGCTTTAGGCGCCGCGCGCGATGCGGTAGGTCGCTCTCACCCGCGTGCGGGTGATCGGGTTCCGGGTCATGGCCAGGCGGATGACTTCGGTGACCGAACGCACGTAGTGGAGTTTCAGCCCTTTCAAAAGGTCGGCGGGGAGCTCCCGGATGTCTTTGCGGTTCTTCTCCGGGAGGATCACCTGCAGCACTCCCATGCGTTTGGCGGCGAGGAGTTTCTCGTTCAGGCCCCCCACCGCGAGCACATCGCCGGTCAGCGTCACCTCGCCGGTCATGGCGACGTCGGTGCGGACCGGGGTCTCGGTGAGCGACGAGAGCATGGCGATGAGGAGAGTGACGCCGGCGGACGGACCGTCTTTCGGCACCGCCCCTTCGGGCAGGTGCACGTGGAGGTCGATATCCTCGAAGAAATTCTCCTTGAGTTTGAACATCGCGGCGTGGTTGCGGATATACGAGAGCGCGGCCGTCGCCGACTCCTGCATGACGTCGCCGAGCGATCCCGTCATCGTCAGTTTCGCCTTGCCGGCCATGGGCGCCACCTCGACCGGGAGGACCTCGCCCCCCATTTCCGTCCAGGCCAGGCCGACCGCATAGCCGATCGTCGGTTCCGCTTTGATGTTGTTGTCGACATACTTGGGGGCGCCGAGGAGAGCGTAGATTTTCCTCTTGGTGACCGTCAGGCGGCGCAGCTTCCGCCCCTCGGCGACTTCCACGGCCGCCTTTCGCAGGAGCGCCCCCATTTGGCGCTCGAGTTCGCGGACGCCGGACTCGCGCGTATACTGGCGGATGAGCAGCGACAGGGCCTCGTCCTGAAAGTCGACCGCGACCCCCTGCAGACCGATCTGCTCGACCAGCTTCGGCAGGAGGAACTGGCGGGCGATCGCGGCCTTCTCGAAGTCCAGGTAGCCGGGGAGGCGGATGATCTCCATGCGGTCGCGGAGCGCGGGGGGGACGGTGGCGACGGTGTTGGCGGTGGTGATGAAGAGAATGTTCGAGAGGTCGCACTCCAGTTCGAGGTAGTTGTCGGAGAACGAATTGTTCTGCTCGGGGTCGAGAACCTCCAGAAGCGCGGCCGCCGGATCGCCGCGGAAGTCGGTGCCGATTTTGTCGATTTCGTCCAAAAGGAAGACCGGGTTGGCCGAGCCGGCACGCTTCAGTCCCTGGATGATGCGGCCGGGCATGGCGCCGATGTACGTGCGGCGGTGGCCGCGAATCTCCGATTCGTCATGCACCCCGCCGAGCGACATGCGGACAAACTTGCGGTCGAGGGCGCGGGCGATGGAGCGGCCGACAGAGGTTTTGCCGACCCCCGGCGGGCCGACGAGGCAGAGAATCGGACCGCGCACCTTGCCCGCCAGGCGAATGACCGCGAGGTGTTCGAGGATCCGCTGCTTCGCCTTCTCCAGGCCGTAGTGGTCGCCGTCGAGAATGGCGCGGACTTCCTTGAAATCGACCCGGTCCTGGGTGACGTCGTTCCAGGGGAGCGCCAGCAGCCACTCCACGTAGCCGCGGATGACGCCGGCCTCGGCCGAGTACGGGTGCATCTTGGCGAGCTTCTTGATCTCCTCGTCGGCCTTTTCCACGACGGTCTCGGGGTAATCGCGGCTCTCCAACTGGCTGTAGAGGTCGTCGACCTCGGCCCCCGGCTCGTCGAACTGCCCCAGTTCGTCTTTGATCGCCTTGAGCTGCTGCTGGAGGTAGAACTCGCGCTGCGACCGGGACATCGACTCGCGCACGTCGCCGTCAATCTTGTGCTCGATCTTGAGGATCTCGATCTCCTCCTTCAGCAGGCGGGCGAGTTCGAGAAACTGCTTGCGGACATCGAACAGCTCGAGGATCTCCTGCTTGGCCTCCTTGCGGACCAACAGGTGGGATGCGATCGTGTCGGCCTGCTGGTGGTACTGCTCGATGGAGGCCAGCGCCACGAGTACCTCGTCGGGCACGCGCCGGTTGAGATGGACATACTCGGTGAACAGCTCCATGACGGAGCGGGAGAGAGCCTCGAGCTCGCGGTCGTGCGCCGGCTCCTCCGGGGGCTGGACAGAGATGCGCACCTGCACGTAGTCTTCGGTCCGAACATAGGAGGTGACGCAGGCGCGGACGAGTCCCTCGACGAGAACCTTGAACGTCCCGTTGGGCATTTTCATGACTTGGAGGATGCGGGCGACGAGGCCGACATCGTAGAGGTCCTCCTGTCCCGGGTTGTCGACACCCGCCACCTTCTGCGCCAGAAGCAGGACCTGGCGGTCCCCCTCCATGGCCTCGCGGAGCGCCTTGACCGTGAATTCCCGGCCGATCAGGAGCGGATAGATCATGTGGGGGAACACGACGACGTCGCGCAGGGGGATCACGCACAGGCGGCTGTTGACGGTCACGAGTTCGCCGTTGTGGACAATTTTGAATGTCGACACCGGAATCGGCCTCCTTACCACGGGTCCTTGGTTACCGGGACAGGTCAAAGATAGCCCGAAGCGGTGCGGCGGCAAACACCTTTTTCGGCGGTCGGGGCTCGGCGGGGCGTCTGCGCCCGGCGAACACATTGGGACGGTGCGGCTTAACCGGAGGTCACGAATGCACGCTGGTGATCACCAGCCAGAAAATGATCAGCAGAGCAGCCAACAGCGACAACATGAGGTACTGGCGGGGAGATTGCGGGGCGACCTGGAAAAACTCGCGGGCGGGAGCCGCCTTCTCAAAACTGACAATTTCGGTCAGGGTGATCTGAAGTTCGGCGGCATGGCGCAGGCGGTCGGCGGGGTTTTTCGCCAACAGACGCTCGAGCAGGAGGACGATGTCGGCCGGGGTCTTGCGGTCGGGTTGCAGTAGGCGAAAATCAGGGTCGGCGTGGAGCACGGCTTCCTCGACCGCCTCAACCGACGATCCGGGGAAAGCGGGGCAACCGGCCAGGCATTCGTAGAGGATGGCCCCGGCCGCGAACAGGTCGGCGAGCGGACCCACTTCTTCGCCGGTGACCTGCTCGGGCGCGCGGTAGCGGACAGCCTCGGCGGAAGGCGAGAAGCCCCGGCCCTCCCGCTCCACGATCATCGTGGAGAAACCGAAATCCACCACCCGGACGTCGCCGTCGTCCCGCAGCAGGATGTTGCTGGGCGTGAGGCTGCCGTGAACAATGTGGCGCGAGTGGGCGTGGTTGAGGGCGCCCGCGAGCGCCGAAGCCACGCGGAGGAATGCGTCAATATCGAGCGGACCGCGGCGCAAACGCTCGCGCAGCGATTCCCCCTCGACGAGCTCCAGGGCGACAACATAGCGGCCGTGGAACTTGTGGACGCCGTAGAGCGAGCAGATGTTCGGGTGGTCGGTGTCGGCCAGCGCGCGCAGAGTCGACAGCACCTGCGCCCGGTACGGGATGTGGTCCATGAGATCGAGGTCGAAAAGCTTCAGGGCGACGAATCGCTCGAGGACGGTGTCCCAGGCCTTGTAGAGATCGCCGGTCCGGCTCGGGGCGAGGCGCTCGCCGAGGGCGTAGTGGAGGATCTGGATGGGAACGGACTGCTCCATAATCGTATTAACGGCGAACGGCGGGACAAACTTGAGCAGGTCAAAAGACGCCCGGGGACGGCGCGACGCCGCCCCCGGGGGAAAAAGGCTGGTGCCCGATGATCAGATCGCGGGCTGCCGACGCTTGCGGATGACAATGACCGCGGAAGCGCCCAGGAGGACGAGCAGGATGATCAGGCCATACGTGGACAATGACGGCACGCTGGCGTTGGCAACGACAGTGATATTCACCGTCGCGTCGAGGCGATCACCCTTCGGGCTGCCGACGTTGAAAGAATAAAGGCCCGGATACTGCGGATAGATAAACTGCTGGCAGCCGGGCTGGCCAGGCTGCATAACGCAGTTGGGAGGCGACCATGGTGTCGGATTTGCCGTGCCCATAACCCGAACGGCATCCGTGGCATCATTGTTGAACCACTCCAGGCTGGTAAACGGCAAGCCTTTCGGAATGTTAATGGTGTAGCTTACCGGTCCATTGGACCAAGTCCCTCCCGGCACAAGAACCTGATACGCACCGGCTTCAAATCGCACGCCGATTCGGTAGCCCTTCTCCTCGTCCTGCGCCGTGGCGATGAGCGCGAGGGCGAAGACGCAAAGAACAACAAGCACGAGGCGCTTCATGAGGATATCCCTCCAATTCAGGTGCAAGATCACTCTCGGATGAACTTACTGCAGCACGTCAGTGCTGCGGGGAAGTTGCCGGCGGGGGACCGCGGCGATGCGGGACGAGGAAGAACCTCCCGGCGAGAGGGCGGGGGGTGAATAAAAGGTTCCAGATTCTCCCATTCACTCTCTCGTTAGTTCCCCGCGCCTCCGCCGAGAATATCTTCTCAAGGCTCCAGAGAATGGCCGAATCCAGGAGAATGATGAGGAGGGAGACGATCGCAAAGCCGAAGAGCTGCGACAACTCCAGGGTCACGGCGCCCGACGGGGCGTGGAGCCCGAGCACCGAGGGGGCAATACCCGTCTGGACAATAGTCAGTTCGAATCCGACCCACAACAGCGCGAGCACGAGCGGATGGAATCCGAAGCGACGATTGGCCAGACCGAAAAGCAGCCCGAACGCACACCCCACTGCGCCCGCCGCGGCCATCCGAAGCCCCCAGACCAGGGGGGACAGCCGGATCAGGTCGAGTTGGCCGACGCCGACCAGGGTGAGAGCGAAAAGGGCGAAGAGACAGGCGGCATCACGGACGGAGGCGCGGGCAACGGCGGCCAGAAGGGGAGCGGCGGCGACCAGGACGAAACAGCCGTAGGCCGGCGATACCCGGGCTACAAGCACCAACAGCGCCGAGAAGCCGCCGACCGCAAACAATTCGCAGCCCGACCAGCCGCCGTGGCACACCACGGCCCGGCGCTCTCCCTTGGCGACACGGGTACAAGGCGAAGAAGTTGGCTCAATGGTGTGGTTGTCTGAACATTGAGGCGAGGTGCCTGCGCGGAGTCGATCGAGACAGTCGTCCGTTGCGCCGAGGCGCAATTATCCACCTCCCTGGAAGCGGGCAAACCCGACCGGCCCGCCTCAGTTCGACGACGAATTGATCTCCGAGACAATGGAAAAAGCTGGAACCCGTACTACAACTGGAAAATACGCGGCCTGACAGGGGCTGTCAAGGAAATTCTCGCGCAATTGAACCCTGGGCGCACGCAATGCGCCGGATTCCGCCGGTCCTCTATGGATCACCGAATCATCCGGGCACCTCGTGCACCGGTGACCGGCCGCGCCGATCCCGCCGGGCCGAGAGGCCGGGCGGCGAATGCGAATGCCGTCTGGGACAATCCCGGGCGGATGGCGCGCCCGGGAATAGGATCGCTCTACTTGAGCGGGCCCCGGGTGACTTTGATGGCGTCGACCCAGATCGTGCCGGAGCCGGCGACGCCGATGTTGAGCTTCACCAGATCCGGATTCTCTCCGGCTTTGAGGAAGAATTGCGTGCTCTGGGAGCTCCAGTCGACATCGCCCGTGACCGGGTTATCGAGGCCGCGGGCGAAAAACTCGCCCCGTTCGGGGAAGTGGCAGAGCATTTCCAGGTACACCATGCCGGTGAGATTCTGCGTGCGAATCTTGGCTTCGAACGTGAGCGTGGCCTTCTCGACATCGGGATCGACCAGTTCCAGCAGCGGAATGGTGGCGGCGGCGGGCGCCTCGATCCGGAGAGCGCCGCCGCCGTCGGCCGTGATCTCCCTGTCGAGCGTGACGTTACTCTGGGCGATGATGCCGTCGAGATTGTCCACCGGGAATTCGGCGATCGTTTCCACGCCGCGACCGCAGGCGAGCAGGACACACGCAGCGCCGACCAGTAGAATCAGATACCGTCGCATGGGCGAAACCTCATCGATATAAGAGTCATTTTGTTCTGAATTGTCCGATCACAAAGACATCGGTATTCTGCCATCGGCAGGATCGACAGGCAAGTTTAATCGGGATGGGCGGCCAGGGAGTCAGGCCCGAGGGGCTCTCTCGAGGGCCCGGGCGAGTTTGGAGCGGTTCTGCCGGAGGAAGGGGATATCCAGCGACAGGAAGAGTTTTCTGAGTCGGTCGATGACGGTGGGGACATGGGTGCGGTCGGGCAACTCAACTTCGAGCTCGTAGTCGACCGAGCCGTCGGCGTAGCGCGTGGTGTCGATTTCGAGGCGATAGGAGTAGTCGCCGAACCTGAACGCCTTGTACTGGCGGGTGTTTTCGAAGTGGACGAAGCGGACGAGAGCGAGGGACCCGAACTGATCCCGGACGAACTGGATGGTGGGCGTGTCCATTCCCATGATGTCGCGCTGCAGGGCGAGGGCTTCGAGAGCCTCCCCGCGGGGGATTTCGGACTCCATCTCCATGCGGATAGAGGCTTCCTCGCCGGCCGTCTCACGGCTCTTGATCGCAAGCGAGCCGCGCTGCTCGTCGACCCGCACCCGGAGCGCCCAGCCGTCGCGCGACAGCACGCGGTCTTCGGTATCAAAGAACGCGTTGACCTGCCGCTCCTCGCCGTCGAGCTGCCCCAAAAAGCCCACGAGCTTGAGGTAGTTGGTGAAGGATCCGAGATCGAGCTTGATCTCGATTTCCTCGTTTGTTTGTCGCCGTTCTGCCATCCTGCCGCCAATAAACGCAATCCCGGGGCGCGGTTCAATGGAAATTTTGCGGCCCGGTCGGCCGGGGGGCGGCCGCAAAAAAGCGGCGTCGGATGGCGATCCGACGCCGCGGAGATCTCCGCCAGGTCCCCCGGGGCTCAGAGACGATAGCGTTCGGTGATATTGTCGTTGTTCTGGGCGTCGTAGACGCGGTACTCCTGCACCGAGAGCGTCGTGTCGCGGACGACATTGATGCGGAACTGGTTGATGCGCATGAGGCGGTCGATCCGGCTGTGGCCGTTTTCCGACATGGCGTCGGCCAGCATCGGGTTGAGGGCGAGATTGAACTCGCGGATCCGGCCCTCGGCCTTGGCCCGGAGAAACCACCGTTCGATTTTCGTGGCCATCGTCTCCTTCGACAGGATACGGCCCAGCCCCTCGCAGGTCGGACAGGGTTCCGACAGGGCCTGGAGGTGGGAGGGGCGGACGCGCTCGCGGGTCATCTCCACGAGCCCGAAATCGGTGACCGGGTTGATCGCCCCCTTGGCGCGGTCGTTCCGGAAACAGCCCTTGAACTCCTCGTAGAGCTTGCGGCGGTTCTCCTTGCTGTACATGTCGATGAAATCGCAGATGATGAGGCCGCCGATGTCGCGGAGGCGGATCTGACGGGCGATCTCCTTGGCCGCGAGAAGATTCGTCTGGAGAATGGTGGTCTCCTGGTCGCTCGACCCCACAAAGCGGCCCGTGTTCACGTCGATCGTGACCATCGCCTCGGTCTGGTCGATGATGATGTATGCCCCCTTCTTGATCCACACTTTCCTGTCCATCATCCGCTCGATCTCGGCCTCGATGTTGAACTGGTCGAAAAGGGGCCGCTGGCCCTTGTAGAGCTCGACACGGTTCTTCAGGTGGGGGACCACCTGGCGGGCGTAACTGATCACCTTCTTGTAGTCGCCCTTGTTGTCGACAATGAGGCGCTGGACGTCGTCGGTGAAGAGGTCGCGAATCATCGACACGATCATCTCGGCCTCTTTATGGATGAGCACGGGGGCTTTGGAGGTGTCGGCCTTCCGTTTGAGCTTGCTCCACAGCTTAAGTACGCGCTTGACGTCGGCGCGGAAGTCCGGGGTGTCGTGCCCCTCGGCCTCGGTGCGGACAATCAGGCCGAATCCTTCCGGACGGAGCGGCGCGAGCACTTTCTTCAGGCGCCGTTTCTCCGCCCAGCTCGTGATGCGCTTGCTCATGCGGATGTGGTCGTCGTCGGGGACGAGCACCACATAGCGGCCGGGGATGGAGATTTCGGTCGAGATGCGGGGCCCCTTGGTCGAGATCGGCTCCTTGATCACCTGGATGAGGACTTCCTGGCCGGTCTTGAGCACCTGCTCGATCGTTTCTCTCTTGCGCTTGCGGATGATCTCCGCAGGCGCCTCCTCTTCGTCGATATCCTCCGAGTCATACCGGTTGTCGTAGTCCTTGCCGACGTCGGAGGCGTGGAGGTAGGCGGCGCGGGGCAGGCCGATATCGACGAACGCGGCCTGCATGCCCGGCAGGACAGTGCGGACAATGCCTTTGTAGATGTCGCCGACCATGCGGTCGCTGTCGGGGCGCTCCACCTGGAGCTCGACGAGGCGTTCGTCCTCCAGAAGGGCGACCCGTGTTTCATAGTCGGTTGAGTTGACGAGAATCACTTTCTTCATACGGGATCCTGAATGTTGTGCGGTGTGGCTCCGAATCGCTCGCCCGGCTGCGGCTGCAGGCCGTTGAGAAAGGACACCCCGTCCATCCCCTTCTTCCCCTCCGGGACCAGGCGAGTCAGCTCGAGGGCCGAGCTTGCGCACTGGACCAGGAGGCGGCGCCGGTCGGGCACGATGGCGCCGGGCGGCGCGCCCGGGGCCGCCGGGGCGTCAACGACCGGGCGGCTGCCGAGAATTTTCACGCGGCGGCTGCGGAAGGTGGAGTAGGCGCCCGGGACGGAGCTGAGGCCGCGGATGAAGTTGTGCACCAGCGGCGCGGGAAAGCCCCAGTCGATGAGGGCGTCCTCGGGGGTGACTTTCGGGGCCGGGGTCGCGGCCGTGCCGTCCTGCGGAATGGGGGCAAACGCCGGGTCGGCGAGCCGCTCCAGGCTGCGCAGGGCAAACGGCCCGGACAACGCGGCCATCCGGGCATAGAGCGAATCGAAGGTGTCGGCCGGATCGATCGGAACGCGCTCCTGGAGCACGAGATCGCCGGTGTCCACCGTATCGTTGAGAACAAAACTAGAGAGACCGGTTTCGGTCTCGCCGTTGATGAGCGCCCAATGGATCGGTGCGGCGCCGCGGTACCGAGGCAAAAGCGACGCGTGGATGTTGACCGAGCCCAGGCGGGGGAGCGCGTAGAGGCTGCGGGGGAGGATTTTGAAGGCGACGACCACGAAAACGTCGGCCTTCAGCCCCGCCAGCGCCTCACGCAGCGCCGGGTTGTTCCTGAGCGTGGCGGGGGTCAGGACGGTCAGACCGTGCCGGAGCGCCTCGCGCTTGACGGGCGTGGGGTGCAGACCCCCGCCGCGCGGCGGACGCACATCGGGACCGGTCACCACCGCAGCCACCTCATGCTCGCTGTGCACCAGGCAGGCCAGAGTGGGGCATGCGTACTCCGGCGTGCCCATAAACACCAATCTCATGCGGACTGTGGATTGCGGCGGAGCGACGATTCTCATTCCGGGAACCGTCGGACAAGATCAACGCGCGGGCGAATATCGTCAGGAAACCTTCTGCAGCTTTCTCAGGCGCCCTTGAATCATGGTCCGAGTCAGAGCGGACATGCGGTCGATGAACAGGATTCCCTCCAGGTGGTCGAATTCGTGCTGGATTGCCCTCGCCAACATGCCGTCCGTTGCGATCTCAAACGCGTTTCCATTGATGTCGATAGCCCGAACCTTCACCCAGGCCGGGCGGGTGATCTTCTGATATAGTCCCGGAAAGGACAGGCAACCCTCCTCATATTCCACCGGTTCGCCGCCTGCCTCGATAATTTCCGGATTTATGAAGACCTTGAGGTCGGCGTTGATGTCAATAACCGACAGGTCGATGATGAAAACGCGCCTGGACACGCCGATCTGGGGTGCCGCCAGACCGAGTCCCTGCGCCTCTTTGAGCGTGTCGGTAAGGTCCGACACCAAGTCTTTGATTTCCCGGTCGATCGTTTCGACCGGCTGCGCCTTCTCCCGCAGTACCGGGTCGCCGTAAATGACGATCGGTCGCACCGCCACAATAACTCCTTACACTAGCTGTCGACGCGCGCGGCAATGGAGGATTTCAGAAACTCCATCTTGACGTTTTCGCCGAATTTCAGCACGACTCGGCCGCGTTCGTCATCGATGGCGAAAATCACTCCAAACATGCCGGCGGACGTGATCACTTTGTCGCCCTTTTTCAGGTCTTTGAGCAGATGTTCATGTTCCTTTTGCTTTTTGCGCTGCGGCCGGATGAGCAGCAAATACATGACGACGAAGATGAGACCAAACCAGATGACGGTCGTGATCATCGTGCCGCTGCCGGCCCCTTCCGGGCTTCCGGCCATAAGAATCGGCCAATTCACGTGTGTTTCAACTCCTTCTCCTGTTGTTCTATCGGCTGGCCCGCGCGGAAAGCGCACGGGGCTGTCTCCGTTAACCTTTCAATATAGCCGATCCTTAACAGTCTGCCAATTCTTTTGTTACCGTCATTTGAACCGCCCGCCCGGCTGCTTCGTTCCCGCTATTATGGAGTTGTAGAGTCCGGTTAGCGGCAGCCGGCCGCCAATCGGCCGGCCACCCGATTGTCCGATCATCAGACCCGCAAACCGTCTCCCCAAGGCCGGCCCAAACAGACAAAACCCACCTCAAACGGTGGGTCCCCGGTCGGTCCACATCCCCATGGGACGAGAGAGTCGGGATGTCTGCGGCTTGCGCCACCCGGCGAAGCCGGCTTCTTCTGCCTGTCACCTCTCCGGAGACAATATGGTGCGCACAAGTGTCATATTCTGACACTTCCCCTCAAATCTTCTCGGACATTAGTCCATCCGGCCAAACTATCATAATCCATTGACTGGCAACTACTTGTCCGCCTCGTTTCGCGACCGGACCGGCACGGAAAACAAAAACGCGGTCGGTCAATATTGGCGCGTCATGATTCTCCGGCGCACAACCCCGGAGCCTCGGTTCCCCCGGCCCGGTCTTGGCGGCAACCGCCTGGGCGGGCTAGTGGGTGTGGTTTTGCCCGCCGAAGTAGGCCGTCCGGAACTGGTCGAGCGTGACCCGCAGGGAGTCGATGTTGGCCTGATCGGTTGTCTGTTTGCATTTCATGGCGCCGACGAGCAGGCGATGTGTCAGCTCGAGTTGTTTCTGGTAGCCGGCATAGCCCTGGGCGGTCGGCTCGAGGGTTTTGAGGCGCTGGGTCATGAAATACTGGCTGACGATGTGCTGGAATTCGCCGGCATGGTCCTCTTTGTTGACGACCCACCGGGTGAGCTGGTTGGCGTTGGCACCCGGATCGGCCGAGAGCTCGCGGATCTGCGCCATCGACTTCTCCATAGTCGTGATGTGTTCGGCCAGCAGGTCGAAGCGTGTGGAGTCGTCATAGATCCCGCACGGGATTTCACAGTGGGCGGCGGCCGATCCGGAGCCGAATGCAAGTACGCCGAGGACGAGAGCTGCGCTGACGAAAGTTCTCAACATGATTGGTTCCTCCAAAGAAAGATCGCGTGTTACAGACATTTCCATGCATCCAAGAGGGTAACCGGGAGAATGCGGGGAGGGTTTCCTGAAAGTGCAGGTAGGTCCATGACAGAAAAATGACACGATTGGCCGCAAATTGTGCGGCCGAGAAAAAAACAGTACGAACCAACGCGGGATTTGCTCTGTTTAACGGGGAAAGGGATCCAACCCTTTTCTCCATTTGATTGTAGCCCTCGTGCTTGACGGTTGCACGGGGGCTATCTCTTTTTCCCCATGGACCCAGGCGCGCTTACGCGCCGCTTGAGTCGGCAGGCTTCTCGTCTGACCTGAACTTCTTCGCCGCCTGCTGGATCTTTTTCGCGACTTCGGGGATCGCCTCGAGGAGGGCGTCCCACTTTCCCTTGACGGCCGAGAGGACACGGATCTCATCGCGGTCGATGATGATGAACGCGGCCGGCTCGACCCGGGCGCCGCCGCCGCCCCCCCCGCCGAAACCGGAGCCGCGCTTTTCATCGGTTCCCTGTCCGCCGCCGGCGGCGAAACCGAAAGAGATTTTCATGACCGGGATAACGGTGCGGTCGCCGACAGTGATCGGGTCGCCGATGACGGTTTCGGATTTGGCGACCTCGCGGAGTTCGCCGACCACGCCCTTGAGAATATCGGTCACGCCGTTCGACATCTCAGACTCCTTTCATCTATGCTCGGGCCAACCTGATTATTTTTCTTATCGGCAGCCTCCAGGCGAGCAGGACGGTGCGCCCGGCCAATCGATAGAGCGGCAGGGCGGCCGTGAAGCGGCCGGAGGCGCGGAACGCCGGGCCGTCCCAGACGGGGACATAACGGATCTGCGCCAGCCAGACGGGACCGGCGCCGAGGGCGGCCTGGTAGCAGCCGAAAGCGAGGCCGGTGTGGTCGGGGCTGGCGAAGCCGGCCTCGATGTGGGCGCGGCATTCCTCGACGGTCGCCGCGCGGGAGAGGGCCGCCAGGTAGCTCCCGAGGGCGCGGAGAATCCGCGGGCCGAGGCGGCCGATTTCCGCCAGGTCGCGCCGGGCTCCGCCTGCGGTTCGGGGGGATCGTTTCCGCCGCGGCGCGGCGGGCGCCGGCTCTTTCGGCGCGGCGGCGCCGGCGCCGAAACGGAACTTTTTCAGCGGGATGCCGGCCAGGCGAACAACGCCCGCGCGGGCGCCGGCGTCGACTTCAATGCCGGTGCGGCGGCCGAGGCTCAGCCCGATCAGCCGCCGGCCCTCTTCGAACACGAGGCGCACGCGCACGCTCAGGGCGAGCACGCCACTCCCAAGGAGCAGCAAAAGTCCTATGACCACCGGCCACCAGGGCATACAACCTCGAACCGGGCTACGGGGCGGTTTCGAGCTCCCACGCTTTCCACACCAGCGCGGGCGGAATGCTCCCCTCGCTCAGGTAGGCGTCGTGGAAAGCGCGGAGCGAGAAGCTCTCACCTTCAATGTCGATCATCGCGTCGCGCAGCTTGAGGATCTCAAGTTTCCCGATCAGGTACGACATCTGGTAGGTCGGGCGGTGGGTGTAGAGGCGCACCTGGTTGCGGATGTACTCGCGGCCGGAATCGGTGTCGATGTCGAGGGTGTCGATCATCCAGTCGACGCACTCGTCGTAGGTCATCCGGCCGGTGTGGAGCTTGACGTCGGCGACGATGCGGGCGGCGCGGAAGCGGATGCCGTCGAGGATGGCGAGCCACATGGCGGGGTTTTCGCCGCCGTACAGCCCGGCCTCGTACATCATCTGTTCGCAGTAGAGGGCCCAGCCCTCGACCGCGAGGCTGTTGCTCTGCCATTTGCGCACCGGGTCGTCGTGCATGCCGGCGACCTGGGTTTGCAGATGGTGACCGGGGTAGGCCTCGTGGACGACCGAGCCGCGGAAACCGCGCCGGTGGATATAGCGGGCGCGCACCGACAACTGCGCTGAATCGAGCGGGTCGGGAACGGGGCGGACGAAAAAGAGAGCCTGCTGGGCGGTGTCGAACGGACCGGCCGGCTGGTAGGCGATGCCGGTGATCATGGACTGCAGGTACGGCGGGGTTTCGACGACCGCGACGGGGGCGATGTTCTGGGGGACGGTGACGATTTCGTTGTCGGCGCAGAAGGCGCGCACCTGCGCCACCTCCCACGCATAGTAGTCGAGGATGTCGGCGCGCGAGAAACAGCGCGGGATGAAGACGCGCTCGCTGCCGTTCTGGGCCTCCTCTTCGACAAACCGCCGGTACTCGTCGTACGCGGAGTCGGCATCGACGAGCAGCGCCTCGCCCAGGGCGAGGAGGGAGTCGGCGGTGTAGGGGAGGAAGTGCTCATGGGCGAGCTTGTAGTTGAAATTGTCGGCGCCGATGGCGAAGGCGCCGGGGTCGCCCGGCTCGGCCCGCCGCAGCCAATCGGAAAAGCCGCGCAGAACCTCCTGCGCGGCGGCGGCGGCGGTGCGGAATTCCTCGGCCCGCGCCGGAAACTGCCGCGCCATCTCCGCCCCGGCGTCGCCGTAAAAGACCTCCGCGGAGACCAGGGCGCTCACCGCCTCGTCAATCCAGACCTGCGGGGGACGGCGGATGTTTTTGCGCGCTGTCTCCAGCAGCGCCGGCACCGCCTTCATGCGCGCCAGGACCGACACAGCCGCCTGCTCAGGGGCGAGGCTCCGCGAACCGAGCAGGAGGTACAGCCCGTTGACGGCTTCATCGACGTACAACTGCGGGAGCCGGGTGTGCCACGATATCTGTTTCAAATCGAGCAGCGCGGCATCGACGTTCGACTGGATGAGCCGGCAGCGGATGGCCTGGTCGGCCGGGAGGTCGGCCGCCCGGTACTTGGCGAGTTTCTTGTCGAACGCGGCAAGCCTCTTGACCATGTCGCGCACGGACGAGGAGGAGTAGTCCGTGAAGCGGTGGTCGTAGTCGTGAATGCCCATTTCGGTGGAGCGGACAGGGTAGAAGGCCTGCAAGGCGGCCAGGATCTGATCGCAGAGGTTGTCGAGGCCGGGTTCAGCGGCGGCCGCGGCCGGCGCCGGACCGCACAGGAACAGGGCGGCGGCGAGCGCCCAGAGCATGCGGGTGCCAATCATCGAATGCGTCCTCCTTTTCCATCCGCCAATGTACGGGGGAATCCGCTCCGGGGCAAGAAAAGTCGGGGCCCGGCGCCGGAGGGCTCTCAGCGCCGGTTGAAGACGCCGGCGAGTTCAATGTGCATCGTGTGGGGGAACATGTCGACCGGGCGGACCAGCGGCAGGTCGTAGCCGGCGTCGACGATCAGCCGGGCATCGCGCGCGAAAGTCGCCGGGTTGCACGAGACGTAGAGGATCCGGGGAGGGTCCAGGCGGAGCAGGCGCCGCAGAGCCTTGGGGTGCAGGCCGGTCCGGGGAGGATCGACAATGACGGTGTCGAAGCGAACGCTGCTCCCCTCGATCAGCGCGAGGTAGTCCTTGACGTCGGCGTGGTGGAATTCGACGTTGCCGACGTTGTTGCAGGCGGCGTTCTCGACGGCCGCATCCACCGCGTCCTTCACCAGTTCGACCCCGACGACGTGCTGGACGTAGCCGGCCAGCAGGATGGCGATGGAGCCGGTGCCGCAGTAGAGGTCGAACACGCGCTCGGAGGGGCCGGGCCGGAGCATCTCGAAGCAGGTGCGGTAGAGGGTCTCGGCCTGGATGGAGTTGGTCTGAAAGAACGAGTTGGCGCGGATGCGGAAGCGGCAGTCGAAGAGCTGCTCCTCGATGTACCCGAGCCCGAAGAGCACCTGCTCGCTCTCGCCTACGGCGATGTTCGATATCCGGCCGTTCTGGTTGTGCACCAGGGTGGTCACTTCGGGAAGTTCGGCGCGCATGTCGCGGACGAGGCGCTGACGGTCGGGGAAGTCGCCGTAGTTGGTGACGACGTTGACCATGGTCTGGCCGGTCCGCTTGCCCTGGCGGATGACGAGAAAGCGCATGTACCCGGTGTGGTTGGCGACGTCATAGACGGGGATCCGGGTGCGGACGACGAAATCGCGGATCCAGCGGACGATCCGGTTGGAGAGCTCGCTCTGGAGATAGCAGCGGTCGAGATCGAAGATGTCGTCGAACTGCCCCCGCCGGTGCAGGCCGAGGGTGAACCCGCCGGGGGCGGTGTGAAACGAGAACTCCATCTTGTTGCGGTAGTTGTAGAGCTCGGCGCAGCCGATCATCTCGTCGACCGCCACCTGCTCCAGGCGCCCCAGCCGGGTGAGGCAGTCGGCCACCTGCTTGCGTTTGAAGACGAGCTGCTGCCGGTAGTCGAGGTCCTGCCAGGTGCAGCCGCCGCAGTCGCCGAAGTGGGAGCAGCGGGCGGGCAGGCGCATGGGGGAGGGGGTGAGGATGCGGCGGACGACCGCCTGATCATAGCGCGGCTTCGATTTGACGATGGCGGCGAGGACGGTCTCGCCGGGGAGCCCGCCGTTGAGAAACACCACCTTGCCGTCGCGGTGCGCGACCGCCTTGCCGTCGAAAGCAAGATCGGTGACTACGAGTTCGACTTCCTGCTCGGCCACATCGGCTCCTAGTGTATCTCGGGGCGGCGGCACATCCCGTTGGCGTCGAGGCGCCCGCACTCCTCGGTTTCCAGCTGCATCGTGCTGTGGTTGATGGCGAAGCGCTCCTGCATGCCGCGGCTCAGCCGCGCGATCACCTCCGGCCCCCGGGCAAGATCGCCGGGGTCGACGCACACGTGGCAGGACAGGGCCACCTCGCGCGACGAGAGCGACCAGATGTGGAGGTCGTGGACGCCGACCACGGCCGGGTCAGCCCGGAGCGCAGCGATGACGGCATCGTACTCGATCCCGGCCGGCACCGCCTCAAGGAGAATCATCGCCGCCTCCCTGATCACCAGCCAGGACGACCAGAAGATCATGACGGCGATGGCGGCCGAGAGGATAACGTCGACCAGGTACCAGCCGGTGGCGAGCATGACCAGGCCGCCGGCGATGACGACGACCGAAGAGAGGGCGTCGTAGAACATGTGGAGGAAGGCAGTCTTCATGTTGAGCGAGGACGACCGCTCGGCGTGGAGGATCCAGATCGAGAAGAGGTTGCCGAGCAATCCGATCGCCGCCACCGTGAGGAAAACCACGGGGTGGGAGATCGGCTGGGGGGCGAGGAAGCGGCGGTAGGCCTCGATGAGAATGAAGACGGCGACCACGACGAGAGCGACGGCGGAGACCAGCGCGGTGATCACTTCGACGCGGAGGAAGCCGAACGTCGAGCGCTTGGTGGCCGGGAGGCGGGAACCGCGCCAACCGAGCCAGGCCAGGCCCAGCGCCGCCACGTCGGAGAGATTGTGCACGGCATCGGCCAGCAGTGCCAGGTAGCCGGAAATCAGGCCGCCGACAATTTCGGCCGCCGTGATGGCGGTGTTGAAGAGGATTGCCCAGCCGAGGCGGGCGCCCGAGGTTGTCCGCGAAGCGGGTGGATGCGTGTGGGCCATGGCCTTTCCGTTTAGGCGTTCAGAGGACAGTATAACTCATCGGGCCGACAAAGCAAGACTCCGTTGCCGGGAGCCGGCGGGGAGAGCGGGATCAGTCGCCCTTCATGAGGCTGATAGCCCAGAATCCGCCCGCGAGAAGGAGCACGAAAGCGATGGCGAGGGCGTTGAAGTACTTGTCGATAAAAACCTGGATCCGCCGGCCGTGGCGGCGGTAGAGCAGACCGATGAGGCCGGCGACGAGGAAAAAGCGGGCCGAGCGGCTGAGGACGGAGGCGATCACGAAGACGGGAAAGGACATTTCGAAGAAGCCGGCGGCGATGGTGAAGACTTTGTAGGGAATGGGCGTGAAACCGGCGATCCCGACCGCCCAGGCGCCGACTTTCATCCCCCAGAGCTCCTTCTCATTGAACCAATAGCGGGCAGTCTGCAGGAGGGCCTCGGGGTCGGAACCGGACAGCGATGCCGTCCAGCTCAGAATGTGTGACCCGATCAGTTCGAAAGCGGAGTGGCCGATGAGGTAGCCGAGCATGCCCCCGAAGACGGAACCGAGCGAACAGATCAGCGCGAACTTCGCCCAGCGCCGATACGCGCCCATGCACAAGGCGATGAGGAGAGCGTCGGGCGGGATCGGGAAGAACGACGCCTCGGCCAGCGAGAGGAAAAACAGCGCCGTCCGGGCATGGCGGGACTCGCTCCACCGGATCACCCAGTCGTAGAGCGCGCGCATCCAGCGGAGGGGAGCCGTGACGATGCCTGTCATACCGATTCGCCCGCCCGGTCAGGCCGTCGGGACGGCTAGCCGCTCCAGTTTGAGCCGCTGGAGGCGGTTGTCGGCCAGCTCGAGCACGGTGATCTTCATGTCGCCAATAATAACGCTGTCGTCCTTGGAAGGCAAGTGCCCAAGGTGGTCGATGACGAGCCCGGCGAGAGTCTCGGCGCGGTCCTCGGGAAGGCGGGCGTCCATAAGCACGTTCACCGCCCCCGGCCGCACCGCCCCGTCGGCATACGCGACCGACTCGGAGTGGCGGACGAGCGGGAGCTCGCCGCGCTCGTCCTCATCGAGAATCTCCCCCACCAACTGCTCGAGGATGTCCTCGAGCGTGACGATGCCGGCGGTCCCGCCGAATTCATCGAGCACCACCGCGAACTTGTTCTTCTTGCGCTGGAAATCGCGCAGGAGCCGCGCGAGCGGCAGGGAGTCGGGGACAAAAACGGGTTTGCGGATGAGATCCCGGAGCGCGAACTCGTGCGCGTTCAGGCGGTGGAGCACGAGGTCGCGGGTGTGGAGGATCCCCACAATGCGGTCGAGGCTCCCCTCGTACACCGGGTACCGCGAGTAGCCGTTGTCGATGACGACGGCGATAACCTGCGCCGGGTCGCCATCAAGGGGAAGGCCGACGACGTCGGTGCGGGGAGTCATGGCGCGCCGGACGGTGGAGTCGGCGAAATCGAACACGTTGCGGACGAGCTGCTCCTCGGTTTCGTCAAACACGCCGGACTGCTTGCCCTCGAAGATCATCAGGTTGATCTCGTCCTCGGTGACCGCCTGGCCCTCCGAATCGCGGCGGATGCCGAGAATGCGGAGAACCAGATTGGCCAGGGCGGTGAGGATCCAGGAGAAAAACCAGGCGATCCGGATGAAGACGAGGATGGGGTTGGCGACATAGCGGGCGTAGCGCTCCGGGTTGGAGAGAGCGATGTACTTCGGAACCAGTTCGCCCAGGACCACGGAGGTAATGGTGATGGCCACCGAGATGAGGGCGACCGCGATCGGGCGCGCGCCGTCGGAGACAACCTCAATCGGGGAGTTCCGCAGGAGCTGCTCCAGGGTGACGACGATGGTGGCGCCGCCGAAGACGCCGGCCAGGGTGCCGAACAGGGTGATGCCGACCTGGATGGTGGCGAGGAAGCGGTCCGGATTGGCGCGGATTTTCTCGGCGGCGGCCGCGCCCGATTTCCCCTCGGCGACTTTCTGTTTCAGGCGGCTCTTCCGCGAGGCGATGACGGAGAACTCGGACAGGGCGAAAAACCCGTTGGCCAGCACGAGAACGAGAATAGCGATAATCTGCAGCCAGAGGGAGTCCACTAGCGGCTCCCTCCGCATCTACTGCCGGGCAACGGATCGTCGGCCCGGTCGGAGGATCTATCGCGCGCCTGCATATCCCTTGTAGGCGGATTGCTGGGCCAACTGCCGGAGTTTCTCAATCCGCTTTTCCGCCGGCGGGTGGGTCGAGAAGAGCGACGAGAGGCCCTTGCCGGAAAGCGGGTTGGCGATCATCAGGTGGGCCGTCGCCGGACGGTCATCGAGCCGCATCTTGACCGGCGCGCGGTGGAGCTTGTCCAGGGCCGAGGCCAGGGGAAGGTACTTGCCGGTGAACCCGCCGCCGGCCTCATCGGCCTTGTACTCCCGGGCGCGCGAGATCGCCATCTGGATGAGCATGGCCGCGAGCGGGGCGACGATGGCGGCCACGAGGAGGCCGATGGCGCCGCCGCTGCGCTCGTTGTCGCGGCCGCCGTAGCCGCCAAAAATCGCGCCCCACCGGGCCATCGAGGCCAGCATGCCGATGGCGCCGGCGAAGGTGGCGGCAATCGTGCCGACGAGCATGTCGCGGTTTACGATGTGGGCGAATTCATGCCCCACCACGCCTTCCAGCTCATTCTCATCCAGCAGCTCCAGCAGCCCCTCGGTCACCGCGACCGCGGCGTGTTCGGGGCTCCGCCCGGTGGCAAAAGCGTTGGGTCCTTTGCTGGGGACGATGTACACTTTCGGCGTAGGCACGCGGGCGGCGGCCGCAATGTGCTTCACCACCCTGAACAGCCGGGGGTGGTCGCTTTCCGAAACCTGGCGCGCACGGTACATGGCCAGCACGATCTTGTCCGAAAACCAGTAGCTGACAAAATTCATACCGGCGGCGAAGACAAAGGCGATGATCAGCCCGGACTGCCCGCCGACCAGATACCCGACCCACATGAACAGAAGCATGAGGGCCAGCATCATGAACGTGACTTTCAGGGTGTTCACTATTTCCGTTACCTCGCTTTCAATCTAAACCCGCTCGTGGGGGTCGGTCAAATGATTTCGTTTACCCCCAATACCGTCGGGGCCGGGCGAAAGTTCCCCGGCGGGTCTCCGATCCGGTTCGGCAACCATCCGCGGGACAACATGTTAAGGCGAATCGGCGGGAGCCGCTCAACGCGTCCGCTTCCTCCGCGCTCGCCCGAACGAGGGAACCGCACTCACGTCATAGCCATCCTTGCGGTCCGTCGGTTCGGGAGTCTCTGGTTCCGGCGGCTGCGTCTGGTCGGAGGGGCGAAGTCCATGGCGCGCGCGCCCGCGCCCGAAGGACGCCGGCCGGAATTCCGGCTCCGGCTCCCCCGGTCCTTCCTTCTCGTCGGAGTCCTCTCCCTCGGCGTCGGCCGACTCCACATCGAGCCGCTCGCGCGAGGCGGCCAGACTGGCGAGGATCTCGCGAAGGCGGGGCTCCGTGGCGGGGGCATCGGGGACGAACTCATCGTCGGACTTGTCGGTCTTCGGCTCCGCCGGTTCTGCAGGCCTCCAGATGGGCGGAGGGGGAGGCGGCTCCGGGGCGAATTCGCGCCGGGGAGCCTCGGCCCGCACAGGTGACTCGGGCGCGGGCGCCTCGGCGGGAGGGGTTGCGCCGGGCCGGTCATCGGGACGCTGCGCGGCGCGCACTTCGATCGGGAGTGGCCGGCGGCGGATTTCGGGTACCGGAACATCGGGGGCGGTTTCCCGGGCAGGCTCGCGAGGTGCGGGCGGCTCGACGGGCGGGGCCGGTTCGCGGCTTGGACGACGGTCGGCCTCGCGCAGCGGGGGCGTCACCGGGGCGGCGGGGCGGCCGCGGTCGGGCGCCGGCGTCTCACCGCCGGTCGGTATGGCCGGAGGTCTGGGGCGCTGTTCGGGCGGAGCCGGACGCTCGCTTTCCCGTTTCGGCTGGCGCGGCGGCTCGGGGCGCTCGCGCCGCTGCTGCCCTCGGCTCGGCTCGGCTTGGGGCGGCGATGCCGGCCGCGATTCCTGCTTGGTCGTTGCGGCCGGTCTGGGTTCCGATTCTCTGCGCGGAGGCTGGTCCTGCGGGGTGCGCTCCGGTTTGCGGCCGTGGTCGCGGTCGCGCCCGCGTCCGCCGCGGCGGTCACCTTCGCGCGGCTCGCGCGGCGGCCGGCGGCTGTCGCGGCCGCCCTCGGTGGTCTGATGTTCGCGCGGCGGGCGCTCGCGGCGGCCGGCGCCGCGCTCCCGCCGAACGGGCGCCCGTTCGGGCGTCGTGATCCCACGGGTCGACCGGGCGGTCTTGAATTCGAATGATTCGCTGATCACCGCGGCTCCGACCATGTCCCCCCACACGTTGAGAGCGGCCCGGCCGCGGTCGAAAAGCCAGTCCACCACCACGAGCAGGCCGATCGCATTGTACGCCTCGGTCGGGTAATTGAGCGCGGCGAAGAGAACGGCCAGCGCAAAAAGCGCCCCGCCGGTGATGGAGGCCGTGCCGAGCGAGAGGATGACGGCGAGGAGAGGAATGGCGATGAGCTGCACGATGCTTAGCGGGACGCTGTACAACTGCGCGGTGAACAACGCCGCAATGGTCAGGTAGAGGGCCGTGCCGTTGGCGTTCATCGAGGCCCCCAGCGGGAGCACGAGCGCGCCGGCCCGAGCGTCCACCCCGCCCTCTTCGACCACGTTCCGGTAGGTGATGGGGAGGGCGGCCGCCGATGAGGCGGTGCCGAATGCGGTCGTCAGCGCCGGCGCGGTGGTCGCGCCGTAGGCGAGCGGGTTGCGCTTGCCGAGGAATTGCAGCAATACCGGCAGGACCACCAGTCCGTGCAGGAGCAGGCCGAGCAGGAAAGTGAGCATCAGCCAGGCGAGATTGCCGCCCAGGCTGCCGATCGCTTCCGGATTGCGGGCGATGGCGGAACCGACCAGCACGAACAGGCCGACCGGGGCCGCGTAGATCACGAGGTTGACTGCCTCGAGGCTGATATCGGCGATGGCTTTGAAGAAATCGACGACGACCCGGGCGCGGGCCCCCATGGCCGCCACTATGCCGGCGAACACCAGCGACAGCACGACCAGGCCGAGGTACTGCCCGGCGCCGAGAGCGGCCACGAGATTGTCCGGAATGAACGAGGCGAACACGTCGGGCAAGACCGCCGCGCGCGCCCGGTTGACCATGTCGGGAACAAAGGCGCCGGTTAGCTGGGCGCCGCGGCCCGGCTGAATGAGGAGAACGAGGACAGTGCCGATGACAACCGCGGCGAGAGTCGTCGCGAGAAAATACAGCACCGTCGAGGCGGCGGCGCGGGTGACCCGGGGGGCGTGGGCGAGACCGGCGACACCGACAATGATGAGCGCCGGGATGAGCGGCAGCAGGAGAATCTGGAGGGCGTTGACGAACAGACGGCCGATCACGGCGATCGCCAGCATCACGTCGGGAATGACGAATCCCGCTACGGCGCCGAGGAGCACCCCGGCCAGCATGCCGTAGAGGATCTTACGATTGGTTTGTGGGCTCATTGCTTCCTTCGAGCTTCATTGCATCTGCGTTTACGGTTCCCCGGTCGCGCCGACGCCTCTGGCGCGGCGACTTGCATCGTACTCTCCGTATGTTCGCTGGGGGTCGATCCGCCGGACAACCGGCAGCGATCGCGCCCGGACCGGGGCGAGTCGATTTCAGCACTGTTATGCTAATATCACATACAACTAAATAGTATAGCACTTTTCTGCCCCCGAGGGCAACCCAATTCTTCAAGTCCTTAACAGTTAATTGCTTACCAATAAGAAAGCAAGAGAAAAGGGGCGGCCGTACAACCGGCCGCCCCGGAGGATCAAAGATGGAGAGGTGTCAAATCAGCGAAACAGACGATCGATCAAGAGCGTGATATCCGCCACCGTGATCCGGCGGGACCCGTCAACATCCCCCATGACCGGATCGATCGGTCCCCCCCGAAAAACCGCCGCCACCAGTGTAGTGAGGTCGACAATACTCACGCGGCCGTCGCCGTTGACGTCGCCGCTGCGGTGGCCGACCACCGTCAGTTCCCCCGCGGCCTCCTCGACGCACGGCTCGGGGGCGCTCCAGGAAACGGCTACCGGGACGGTCGCTGTGTCGTAGAGCGCGACGAGCGGCGCGATGAGGGGGCGGGCGTCGAACGCCACCGCCAGCACGTCCCCGAAGAACCCATCGGGAGCCGGCGCAACCGCGGCGCCGAGCGGAACCAGCGTATCGTTGAGCCGCAGACTGGCGGCGTCGATGTCGGTGATCGCGCACTCGGCCAGATTGCCGATGTAGAGGCTGCACACGACCGGGCCGAGCGCGTTCACCTGGAAAGCGTGCAGCAGCGGGGGCTGGAAGCGGAGCTTGACTGGGGCCAGGGAGTCGGCTGCGATCGCGATCGCCCGGTGGGCGTAGTCGATGCGCCGGGTGATCGTGGAACTCGCGATGCACCAGAGGGGAGCCCCGGTCGTGTTGGGGAAGGGAAGGTCGGCGGTCACGTCGGCCGCATTCTCATCAAGCACCAGCCGCGACTGGTAGACGGAGTCGCCGTTCTTGGACGCGAATTCGTTGTCGTTGCAGCCGTACCAGTACCACCGGAACAGATGGGTCTGTCCCGCGACCGCCGGGTTCCCGCTCACGGCGAAAGTGAGTTTGACCAGCTCGCCGTCGCTCAGCTCCCAGCAGAGCGGCTCCCCGACCGGGATGATGTAGTCGGCGAGGGCGGTGATGTGGACCAGGCCGCCGGGGCACGCGCTGCCGTCGCAGTCACTCGGGATGGCGGCGCGCCAGACGAACAACTCCCAGGCGCAGGCGCTGAGCAGCGAGCCGGGGGCCGCGGACAGCAGGCGGAAAGCGGTGGTGTCATACTGAAAGAAGAGGTTGAAGCCGCCGGTTTCGAATCCGGGGGCGGCGTTGATGAGACGGATCGGGATTTCCACGGTGTCGCCCGGGAGCAGGGCGGGCAGCGAATCCTCGCCGAATCCGAGCGCGCCCAGCGGCTGGGCGCGGACCCACCCCGCGCACGCCGCCAAACTCACTGTCACGAGCAGCGTTATGAGACTTCGAGACCAGACCCGAGGTCGATCGCGGAGAGAGCGCATAATCCCTTCCTTCTCTGCCTGTTATCGGTCGAACCGGCCTTTTGTGTGCGGGACAACAATTGTACTCGCCCCGGCCGGGATTCGTTGGCCCGTCCGCTCACCGGCCAGCCGCGGCCGGCCGACAGCCGGTCGTCCGAGGCGGTCACGGACAAGCCGCCGGGGCCGGGCCCCCCCGGAAAAGATAGCCGATGAGCCGCGTCGCATCGGTGACGTTCACGGCGCCCGAACCGTCGACATCGGCGTGGGCAGGGCACAGCGACGGCGGGCCGCTGCGGAACAAGTACGCGACCATCGCCGTGACGTCGCCGACACTCAGGCCGCCCGAAGAGTCAAAATCCCCGCGGAGCAGACAGCAGTCGGGGATATTCCGGACGATGACCCGGACCGGCACCGGGGTCACGCCGTCCGAAGAGGCCTGGGCGGTCACGATCGGGGCGACGCCGGTGTAGGTGCACAACTGAAGGCCGTCGACGGTCGACGGGAGAAAGGGCGCCGAATCGACATCGATGCCGCCTGAGGCCAGAAGCGGTGTATGCCCGCCGAGGTGGGGCCAGGGTTCCGGCATCGAGCCGAACGGCCCGTCGTACAGCACCGCCCCGTCGAAAACCACGTACACCGCGCGCAGACTGCCCGGGTAGGTGACGATCACCGACCCGAGCGCGCCGTCCTGCACGATCACCGCCGTGTCCGTCGGCGCCGCATTCGGACGGGGGAAAGGAATAGCGTCGCCGACAACGATGCGGGCGAGGAAGACGTGGTCGTCCAGTGTCAGCGGGAGACCATCGGCGTTGACGTCGGTGGTGGCGATCTGGGTCGCCACGTTGGCGGTGAAAGCAGCCAGGCCGTAGAAGAAGTAGTTTCCGAAGAGCACGTAGTCGGACACCTCGTTGGCGATCCCGTTCAGGTTGACGTCGCCGCGCAGGTCAATTTCGGAAGGGTGGGCGCGGGTCCAGCCAGCGAAGAAGTCGATGCCCGGGATGATGTCGGGGCCGGCGGCGCAGAGCGACGGGGCGCCGGACGCGGTCGGGAAAGCGGTGTCGGCCGGCGCCGGCTGGCCGAAATGGTCATACACGGATCTCGAGATAAAAGTCGTGTCGCCCGAGAGAACGGCCATGCGGTTGTCGTCGCAGGTGTACCAGTACCACTCCACCGCAAGGGGGCGGCCGATGAGCGAGGTGTCGTTCGCCACGGTGAAGAGGAAATTGGCGAGGGTGCCTTCGGTATCGGCTCCGCAGGTCGGGGTTCCGGTCGGGGAGGCCAGGTCGGCGACGGCGATCACGCGCGCCACGCCCGCCGGGCAGGGGAATTGCCCGCACTCGGCCTGGGCGCCGGCTGCGAAGGTGAAGTACTCCCACCCGCAGGACTCCAGCAGGTTGCCGGGCTGGGCCGACATCCAGGTGAGTTGCGCCGGGTCATACCGGACGAGGAAGTCAAAGCCGCCGAGCGCGAGACCCGACTGCACCTGGTGCAGTTGGGCTGCAAATTCGACCGGACCGCCCAGCACGGGGGCCTCGAGCGGGCTTATCACTACCCTCACCGGAGCGTCGGGGGGCGCCGCCTGCGCATCGATCCGGACGCTGCCGTTGTAGAAGTCTGCCCCGCGGATGATCGTGCTCTGAATCAGGCAGGCGGACGGCGCGCCGAAATAAGTTGGGAACGGATGCTCCTCGGTTATCTCCTGGCCGAATTCGAAGACGCGGTTTGAGATCAGGAGGGTATCGCCGGTGGAGTCGGCGAATACGTTGTCGTCGCAGTCGTGCCAGTAGAATCGGACCGGGAACTGATGGTCGGCGGCTCCGGGCGAAGCGGTTGTGCGGAAACGAAGCCGCGCCAGCTCGCCGGGTGTATCAAGGGGGCAGTCCGGGTGGACCGATCCGTTGTTGATCTCCGCGATCGCGACGAGCCGGACCAGGGCGAGGGGCGAACCGCCGAGCGTCGAGTCGATCCCCGAGCGGTAGGTGAAGTACTCCCACTGGCAGTCGACGAGCAACTGGCCCGCGTCGGCGGCGAGAAAGGCCATCCCGGTCTGGTCGTACGTGAGCAAGAGGTTGAACCCGGTCAGAGCGGACGAATCATGGGGGGCATCCATGATCACCGCGAGCTCGACGGTATCGGCGAGGGCGGCATTTTCGATGCTCTCGACGCGGATCACCGCCGGCCCGGCCCAGACGGCCGTTCCCAGGGCGCCGACCAGCAACGCGACCGGCAGCAACCTGCGGACAAACAAGGAGACGGTTGGCAGGTACATACAAACCTCCGCAACAAGTTTTGTGGTGCGCTGATTCGGTCCGTTAGGTCTCGGTCGATAGCGTAACGTCCGCGTCGGGCGCCGGCTCGGGCCGGTCGCCGTTCGGCGCCGCGAGAATTGTTCGGTCGATTATTCGGTCGGTAGCGAAGCGGGCTATAGGCTATCCAGTCTGTACCAGATGCGATGAACGTATCTTTGCATATCTCGCCTGAGTATACGTATTCCGACAGTCTCTGTCAAGGTCTTTTTTGCCGGCTTCGGGCGGGCGGTTGTGATTGCCGAGGTTGCGTGCGTGGCGTATACTGCTGTGACGATGGATTTCTTCGACCATACCGGTCAATCGGACGACCCGGAGGTCCCGCGGGAGACCGACCGAAACATCCCGCTGGCCGATCGCATGCGGCCCCGGACATTCGACGAGTTCGTCGGACAGGAGAGCGTAGTCGGGCCGGGGAAACCGCTGCGCAAGGCGATTGAGGAAGACCGGGTCAGTTCGATCATCTTCTGGGGACCGCCGGGAAGCGGCAAGACGACGCTGGCGGCGCTGATCGCCCGCGCCACCAGGGGACAGTTCGTGCCGTTCTCGGCCGTGACCTCGTCGATCAAGGATGTCAAGGAGGTGCTCACCAAGGCGGGCAATTACTACCGGATGTCGGGGCACCGCACCTACGTCTTCATCGACGAAATCCACCGATTCAATAAAGCCCAGCAGGATGCCTTCCTGCCGTATGTCGAGAAGGGGGATATCGTGCTGATCGGGGCGACCACCGAGAATCCCTCGTTCGAGGTCAACTCGGCTCTGTTGTCGCGGATGCGGGTCTACGCGCTCGACCGGCTGTCGCCGGAAGGGATCCGCGGAGTGGCGCGCCGGGCGCTGGAGGACGCCGGGCGGGGGCTGGGGGAGATGCGCCTGACGGTCGATGAGGAGGCGCTCGATTTCCTCGCGGCGGCCGCCGACGGCGACGCGCGGCGGGGGCTGTCGCTGCTCGAGGCGGCGGCGACCTATGTCGGCCAGGGCGGCGCCATCACCGCCGCTGTGCTCCGCGACATCCACCAGAAGGGAGCGCTGGTGTACGACAAGGCGGGGGAGGAGCACTACAACCTCATTTCCGCGCTCCACAAGTCGATCCGGGGGGGCGACCCGGATGCCTCCCTGTACTGGCTGGCGCGCATGCTCGAGTCGGGCGAGGATCCGCTCTACATCGTGCGGCGGCTGATTCGGTTCGCGACCGAGGATATCGGACTGGCCGACCCCTATGCCCTGACGCTGGCGCTCAATGCGCGCGACACTTTCCATTTTCTCGGTTCGCCGGAGGGGGAACTGGGAATTGCCATGGCTGTGATCTACATGGCCTGCGCGCCCAAATCCAACGCCGCCTATGTGGCGTTTGACCGGGCCAAGGCCGATGCGGCCGAAAAGGGATCGCTGCCCGTCCCCCTGCACATCCGCAACGCCCCGACCCGCCTGATGAAAGACCTCGGCTACGGCAAGGGCTACCAGTACGCCCATGACTTCACCGACGGGCTGACCGACCAGGAGCATTTCCCCGACGAACTGGCGGGGACACGCTACTACGAGCCGAAAGGCGCGGGACGGGAGGCCAAGATGCGAGAGTACCTGGACAAGTACCGGGCGTTTCGGGCCCGCGGCGACAAACCCTCGAAGTCCTAGCCCCTCCGGAGGCGCGCCGGGCGCGGACCGTCCGGCCGGGCCGCCGCCTCGGGCCGCCGCGGCCGCCATCCCCTCACAGCAGAATCACGAGCTTGCCCACCTGATGCCGCCCGTCCGGCGTCTCCACCACCCAGTAGTACAACCCGGAGACGATCATCTGGAAGTTCCGGCTCACCATGTCCCACTCGTGGTAGGAGGAGTTCGGATCGCTGGACGGAATGTCGTGGTTGAGTTCTTTCACCAGGTCGCCGTCGAGCGTGAAAATGCGGATCGTGCACTGGTGAGGCAGATTGGCAAACGTAATCTTGCGAACACGATCACGCGAGCGGTCCTCCTCGCCCCGTCCCTCGAAACCGGAGACGCGATAGTAGGCGTCGTGCCGGTACGGGTTGGGGTAGACGTACACGTTGGTCAGCGAGTCGGGCTTCTCGTCCCAGGCGTTGTTGGGATAAGCCGGCTTCGCGTAGACCGTGCGCGCGGACTCCTGCGGGGCCAGGCCGGTCTCGGGCGACCCGAAGTCGAATGCGGTCACCACCACGTAGTACTGCACGCTCGGGAGCAGGTCGGGGATATCCATCTCGTACAGATAGTACTTGAACAGACCTTCCTCGGTCGTGTCCTCGGGCGCCGGCGCCTGCAGCGACACGGGCGGCTCCTGCGCCGGATAGACCTTGCGGATCGAGGTCCCGGCCCCGAAGGCATACTGGTTGTAGTCGTGAGCCGTGAAGTAGAACACCGAGTCGGGATAGAGCGGGTGCACGTACGGGCGGGAGATGGTGTAGAGGAGGGGGTCAAAAGCGGAATCGGCGCACGGGTTGGGCCCCTGGCCGTAGGCGCAGCGGAGAAATCCGCGGGTGAACGGATCCCCCTGGCGGTAGTACTGCGCGTCGCGCCCGGGTTTCTGCACGAGCACCCACTTGTCGTAATCCTCGCGGTCGTACTGGCCGACGAGCGAGAAGCTGCTCTCCCGATTGTCGCGGGCGAGGTAGACGCGGTAGCCCTCGAAGTCGAATTGGTTGGAGAAGATGTCCCGGGTGGTCTCTGACTGGAGTCCGTAGAAGAGAACTTTCACGCCGTTGCGGATGGGGTGGAGCGAGAATTCGGGGGCGGGGGGCGGGCCGGCCGCTTTCAAGTCGGGGATCCCGTCCCCTTCGTACCAGCTCGTGTCGAGCGCCGTGGCCACCCAGCGGCCGTCGACAAACGCCGAATCGACCACGCACTCGCGCATCTTCCCCAGGTAACCGTCGCCGTTGCTGTCGAAACCGGGGATGTCATAGACGCGGCCGGCGGTCTGGGCATTGGCCAGGAGATTGGAGAAGTCAAGCCCGGCGTAGTACTCGTCCGGCTCGAACGCCTGGAGCATCTTGCGGCGGAAGTTGACCGGGTTGTAGTGCAGGCCGGAGCCGCAGACGAAGGCCATGGCGACCGTGATTTCGGAGCCGGGGGCGAGGTAGCGCGGGCCGACCGAGAGCACCTGCTGCACGTCGCCGCCCCGGGACATCGCCCAGGACGTGTAGCGGCTCGGGGGAACCCACACCGGGTCGTTCTGGCCGATGCCGTACGTGTAGACCATGTCGAAATCCCGCTCGCCATTGCTCATCATGAAGTAGCGGTTGACGTCGCCGTACGGGGTCCCCGGTCCGTTGCCGAGGTCGCGGTAGCGGTCCCGCTTCTGCGGACCGTAGTCGTAGCCGGAACTGTAGTTGTAGACCCACCAGTTGTAGTTCACACGGTAGCGGCGATCGGTCAGCTCGGGGCCGAGAAAGCGGATGGCCCCCACGTTGGGAACCGCGAACAGCCCGGTCGTGCTGGAGTAGTCGCCTTCGTTGTCGGCGGTCCAGGCGAGGCCGATGGTATCGGAGCCGGGGCAGGTCTCATCGGCCGACGGCACGGTGTACATGAACCCCGCGAGGTCGTCGCGCCCGTCCGTGAGCGGCTTCCCGTAGTCGGGGCGGTTGAGCATGTCGCCGATCCCCTGCAGGTGCACATCGGCATCCCAGTAGATGCCCACCCACACGTCTGAAATGGCCTTCCGCGAAATGTTCTTGATCTGCCAGGTGATGATGATGAAATCGTCGGTGTGCGGGTAGGACCAGGCGTAGGAGGCCTGTTCGACCCGAAGCCCGAGCGGCTTGTGCCCGCGGTTGGCGATCGGATCGTACGAACTCACCGGCATGGTATCGACATAGGTCGCGTAGTAGTCCTGCTCGGATTTGGCCAGGGCGGAGTTGGGATCATCAGGGTCGACGTTGGAGTAGGTGGTGATGGGCTGAGTGGGCCAGAACTCGAAATTGTAGTTGTTGAACTCGGCACCGGTGGAGACCAGGCTGTCGCCGCCCACCACGCCGCCCACCCAGAGCCCTCCCTCATAGAGGTACACCGAGCGCGAGCCCTTGGGGTACTCCCCCTTCGGGACTGGCCGTCCGGTGAAACAGTCGATGCGCTGGTTCTTGCCCCGCCCGATGCCGATCATGCCGAAATTGGTGACGCCCACGGTGAGTTGGCCGACGTTGTGGGCGGCGATGCTGGGCTTGGGGCCGGGCGCGGCGGCTGCCAAGTCCGCGAAATCATCCTTGTCGGCAGGCTCCCGCTGGGCGGCGGCCGAGGCGGCCACCAAAACGACCAACAGCGCGGAGAGCACGGCGGCGCCGGCGGAACGAAAGGCTAAGTGCATAGAGACGATTCCGTCCTCACAAAGTAGTCACGCAGAGACGCAAATATCGAAAGCACTTACGCGAAGATATGGGCAAAGTTCCGGCCAGACAAGCGGATTCACCGAGTCGGACGAGCGCAGGAATTAGCAGGCGACCGCCCGCGACCTGGCCGCCCGCCCGCCAGGCTACGGAAGAAGATCTCGACAAGAGGGATGGCAGTGGCTATATTGCCGAGGCAAGGGTGTTTATCTGAATGAGATGAGATGTCGATTTCCCATCGCTATCGCCTCGGGTTAGTCCTGTGTGCGCTCGTGACCACCGCCATGGCGCCGTCGGCGCTTGCGGCGGAGGACAAGGGGAAGGAAGCGGTTTGCCGGAAGCTTGCCATTCCGGATGACCCGCGGGTGCTGCCGTACCGGCTGGAGCCAATCGAGTCTCAGAACAACCCCTCGCTCACCAGCGGAGAGGTTTTCCTGGTTGATGTCGACGGCGACGGGAGCGCGGAGGTCGGCCGGGTCTGGTGGGAGGTGGTGGACTCTTCCCGGTTCTTGAGCACGATCTCAGTGATGCCGCACTCGGGAGCGGAGGGCAAGCTGGTTCAGTACAACGGTCCGCTGCTCTCGTGCCGGTTCTGGCGGAACGTTGTGTTTGACATCTGGGGAGATTCCTCCAGCGAAATCGTGCTCGCCAAGCACCGCGGCGACACCCTGTTTCTGGAGATTGTCGGTTTTCGATTGGACGACGGCGTGCTGGCGAACGATACCTCAGCGATCATCACCGCCGCCGTGGCGAGAGGTTTTCCTCCCGGCGAGTTCTGGCATGACATCATCGTCGAGCCGCTCCTGGCGACAGATCTCAATGGAGACGGTGTTCGCGAGCTGCTGTTTACCCGAAGCGCGAAACCGGACTCGGCGATCGCGCGCGGTATCGTAGCGTGGGATTTTGCGGCCGGAAAGGAATTGTGGTTTCTGCCGCTGGCCGACATGGTGGCCGGGCGATACCGGGCGGCTTATCCGACGGCGGCGGGGGAGACACTCTTCGTTGTGTCCACCAATGCGACCGCCAACAGGTATGAGTGCCGCGGGATGGACAGCCACCACGCCTACGCGCTGGCTTTCGATGCCAGGGGCCGCGAGAGGTGGCGGCGCGTGATCGGGGGAAGCGGCTTCTACTCGGTCGTGATCCCCCTCGATGTCAACGGCGACGGATCTCAAGAGGCGGTTGCTTTCTGCGAACCGGCCTTTGACAGCGTGCAGACCGATACCATCCTGCGAGCGCTCGATCCCGCGACCGGCGCCGTGGTGGCCGGCTTTGCGCTGGGAGACTTGCCGCTCCCTCGCCAGAATCCGAATGTTCTGCCGACCGGCTGGGAGGAGGCCCCGATCGCCGTTTCCTACCAGGCCGACAACGGCAGAGTGACAGTACTGCTGAACCGCCGACTGGAGTTGCACCGGTGCGTGCGCGGACCGGCCCTGGCCTTCATGTCTCTTGGCGGGTTGTTGCCGGGAGAACCGTTGCTGCTGGCCGCAGGTACCCCGAAGGATAAGATCGCGATTCTCGATCGGAATCTGGAGCCGCTCGCGCTGACATCGCAGGGAGGCACGCTTTCATCGGGCCGGGTCGACGAAAGCAGTCGTTTGCTACTGTCGCGGGGGCCCTCGGATTTCGAGTTGGTGGAGTTTCAACGTCAGTCGATGATAGTCCGCTTGAGCGCCAAATACCGCACACACCTGGAAATTGTCCTCGCCATGTTCCTGCTGGCGGTGGTCCTGAAGGCCGCGACATCCGCTCTCAACTGGCGTCGGGCGGCGATGGGGCTGCCGACGCTTGACCACATCAAGGCCCTCGTGCTGTTGCTGGACGCCAAGGGGCGGATCGTCTTCATGAACCGCGATCCGCTGAGCCGGGAACTGGTCGGGGAATTGAGCGGGCGGCGACCGCACTTCCTGCAAACCCGGCTGGGTGCGCAGGGTGAACTGAGGGCGGTGCTCGCCGACTCGCTGAGTGACCCCATGCAGGTGCACCAGCGCCGCATCGAACAGACCCGCGGCGCCGACACCCGCCAGCTCGAGGTGACCGTCTACCCGCACGTCGGCCGGCACAATGAGTACAGCGGGAAAATCGTCGTGGTGGAAGATCTGGCGGACCGGCCGATGTGGAACTGGCGGCTGGTGCTGGGGGATGCTGCGCAGCGGTGGGTGCACCGGCTCAAACACCACATGGGGACCGCCCGGATTGTGCTGGGCAATCTGGTCGAGGACCCGCAAATCGCCCGGCGGCTGCAGGCCGATCCGGAATTCCGCCGCCAGTGGGAAACCGCGGACAAGGAAATTCTCGATGGCGGGGAAGCGGCGACCCGGATTCTGAAGTTTCTGCGCAACAGCAAGCCGACCCTGACCGAGTGCGATCTGAACGACCTGGTCCGCACGGTGGCGAGCGCTCGCGCGGGCGGCCTTCCGGACACAGTGGGCGTCTCATTAATGCTACACGAGGGGCTTCCGCCGCTCGAGGCGGACACCGACCAGGTTCGCGAGGTAATCGATAACCTTTTGTCCAATGCGATCATGGCCGTCCGCGGGGAGGGGATGATCACGATCACGACGCGGCCGGCAACCGGTTTGCAGAGCAGTCTGGAGGATGGCGTCGTCGAGGTGTCGGTGGCCGACACGGGTGCTGGAATAGCAGCGGATGATCTGCCGCGGATTTTCGAGCCGGGGTTCAGCAAATCGCCCGGCGGCACCGGCATCGGACTGACGCTGGTGAAAGATATTGTGGAAAACCACGGCGGGACGATCGCCGCCGAAAGCGAACTCCACCGCGGGACGCGACTTACGGTCCGTCTGCCGCTCAAAAGAAGGTGAGACCCGACATGGGCGAGCCGCTCAATGGAGCAGCCGGGGCCGTAACGGCCGATGTGCTGGTGGCCGACGACGAATCGGCGTTCCGGAGCGCATTCGGCCAGATGCTCAAAAACCGCGGCTACCGTGTGGCGATGGCGACCGACCCGGAGGAGGCGATCGCGACAGTCCGGCGACGGCGGTTCGACCTGGTCACCCTCGACCTGGAGTGGCAATTCAGCGATCAGACGGGTATCGACATTCTCGGACGGATCCGCAAAATCGATCCCCACCTGCCGGTCATCATCATCACCGGGCACGCGACGCTCGAGACGGCCAAGCAGGCCACGCGCCTCGGGGCGTACGATTACCTGGAGAAAATGACCGACCGGGAGAAAACCCTCCTCGTGGTTCGCAACGCGGTGGAGGCCGGCCGGCTCAAACGGGCGGTCCAGCAGGCCATCGACGAGCGCAGCAAAAACTGCGAGATTGTCGGCCTCAGCCGGGGGATCCAGGAGGTGCGCGAGGCGATCGCGCAGTTCGGCCCGCGCGACGTCACGGTGCTGATCGAAGGGGAAACCGGGTGCGGCAAGGAATTGGTGGCGCGCCAGCTCCACCTCCAGAGCCCGCGGCGCAGCGAGCCGATGGTGACGGTCGGCGGAGGGGAACTGAGCCGGGACCTCGGGCAGGATGTGCTCTACGGCCACACGCCCGAAGCCTTCACCGGTTCCAGCCGCGACCGCGGCGGGTTCGTCCAGGCGGCCGATCGCTCGACCCTGTTTCTCGACGACATCAGCGACCTCCCACCCGCCATGCAGCCGCTCTTCCTCCGCTTTCTGGAGACCGGCGACTACATGAAACTCGGAACCGACGACCGTCAGTCGGCCGATGTCCGGGTGATCGCGGCCACCAACCAGAATCTGGCCGGCCTGGTGGAGCAGGGGAAGTTTCGGGCTGATCTCTACTACCGGCTGAAAGTGGCGACCATCGCCATTCCGCCGCTGCGGGAGCGGCGCGAGGATATCCCTCTGCTGGTGAACCACTTCGCAGCCCAGCAGTCGACGCGGCTGTACGGGCGCGACGTATCGTTCCACCCGGACTGCCACGACCTGTTCCTGGGCCGGGAGTGGCCGGGCAACGTCCGCGAACTGCGCAACGCCGTAATCGCGATTCTGTGCCGCGCGGCCAACAAGGAGGTCGTGGAGCCGGCCGATGTCCAGCGGGTGCTCGCCGAAGAAGCCGGCGGGGGAGGCGCGCCGCTCATGACCCTGCGCGACATGGAGAGCAGTTTCCGGCGTCAGTGCGTGGTGCGGGCGCTGGTGGCGGCCGGCGGGAATGTCACCCGGGCCGCGGAAACGCTCGGGATCGACCGCTCGCACCTGTACCGGCTGATCGCCGAATTCGATCTCGGCCAGTATGCCCGCCAGCTCAATGTCTAGGTGACCGCCCCACGGCGGGGCGCTCCGGCGGCGGCCGATCGGCTGCCGCCTTTCTCATTATATACCGAGTTCCCGCAACCGGCGCGACCGCGCGGCCCGGCGTCGCAGATCTGCGACACCCGCCGGCGCCCGCCGTCGCACGCGTGCGACAGCAGGCCGGCCGCGGCTGCCTGTATCCGAGGCAAACCGTTGCCGCGGGGCGAAATACGGAACCGCCGCAGCTCCGGCACGGAGATTGCATGAAGGCTCGAACAAAGATGAGCGAATCCACTAAAGAGACGGCAACGATGCGAAACCCAAACTCCGAGACTCAAAAACTGATCGCATAACACAAAGGAATCGTCTGGAGGTGTCCCATGAAGAAGACGTTGGTTATCGCTCTGGCGGCTGCGGCGCTCATCGCGTCGACCGCGGCTGCCCGCACGGTGCAGGATCGCAACTGGCATATGTGTTTCTCGATGTCGGGGAGCGAGAAACTCACCAACCTCGACCAGTTGACGCCGGCCGAGACGCCCGCCGAGGCGGCCGAGGTCTCCGCCGCCGTGGGCGTCAATCTGACCGGCTCGCTCGCGAAAGCCATTTCGCCGACTTTCGCGATCGGCATCCGGGGCGGGTTTTTCGCCGAAGGGGACGGGGGATACGAAGGCGCGTCGGGAGGCACCGGGACCGAAGTGCTGGGGATTCTCGAGGGCCGGTGCACGCTCAACAGCTGGCTGGGGTTGAAGGGGACGGCGGGAGTCGGCCGGGTCAGCATCTCCAAAGACATCGCCAAAATGAATGTCGACCCGGACAACATGCTGGGCGTGGACTTTCATATCGGAAAAATATCGGAAAGCGGGTTGGAAGTCCTGCTGGAGCCGGGTCTGGAGGTCCGTCTGTCGAGCGTGGTGACGCTCGAGGTGCTGGGGGCGTACCGCATCCGGCCGTCGAAAGAGGTCGAGGCGGCGAATCTCGGCTACGACAAGAAGATCACGGTGCTCGACTCGGGATTCTCAATGGGCGGCGGCATTGGTTTCCATTTCTGAGACAGAGGAGTGGTCCGGCGGCAGGGTCGCGTCGCGGCCCTGCCGCGGCCGCCGCATAGAGTCACGTCGCACAGGTGAGGAGTCAATCATGAACACGAGAAGATATCGAACCGCGGTGACGGCGCTGAGTCTGGCGCTCCTTCTGGTGTGCGCCGGCGCCGCCGCCCAGGAACCCGCCGGCCGGACGGCGGAGATGCGCAACAAAGTGGACGGCCTGCTGTGGATTGGCGACAGTATCCTCATCGCCGTCGACTACGGCGGATTCGTCAACAAGACCGCGAAGATGCAGGCCTTTCGCGTGACCGATATGGCCGAGCTGTGGTACACGGAGGTGCCTGTCGGCAACCGCCTGCGGTTCGAAGGGGCGCTGTGGGTGAATCCCGCGGCAGGTGTGATGTATCTCGGCCACGGACCCTTCTCGGCGCTCGACCTGCGCGATGGACGGGTTCTCTGGTCGATCCCCTACGACGATATCGGGTTTGTCCACCGCGTCGAGATGGGGACCGAACGCCTGCTCGTGCTGGGGTCGAAAACCAAGTCCGGCTTCCGCATCGGATTGCCCACCTCGCCCGAGAACGCCGAGCGCGCGGCCCAGCGCGCCGGCACCGGCGGCGAACACCTCGATGACCCGATTCTCTTCGCCGTGAACCGGCAGTCGGGCGAGATCGCCTGGCAGTATCCCTTCGAGCCGGGGAAGATGCACAAAAAGAAGAAGACCGATTTCTGGTCGGCCACCAAGATCACCTACGAAGTGCGGGAGCCCACCCAGCTCTATGTCATCGCGGCGGACGGAAGCGCGGGCGAATTGACCATGGCGGAGGGGAACGTCATCGTCCAGGCCAAACACGTCGCCAGCCTCGACTTGGCCACCGGGCAGGAGCGGTGGAAGATCAAGGAGGACTTCAACGGCGCGCCGGTCTTCGCCGAGGACCGCATCCTCGTGATCAAGGAGGACCGTCTGGTGGCGCTGAACCCGGCCGACGGGTCGGAGTTGTGGCGGAGCAAGGACAAAGTGAAGAGCGCCTGGCCATCGCCCGATCCCTTCCTGGTTCTCGAGGGGAAAATCGTCGTGAATTCCGGCGGCAAGCTGCGGGTGCTCGATCCGGCCACGGGCGCGGAGACGCTCAAGAGCCAGAAAGACATCGGCGACTACACCATCTTCTCGCTTTTGCTCGACGAGTCGACTCCGCTCTGCGTGTTTCCGGGCAAGTACGACCTGAGCAAGGACGGGTACACCGAGAACTACCGTCTCTGCTGCCTGTCGCTCGCCGATGGATCGCTCCGCTGGCAGTTCGAGAAGGGGAAGGAGTTCCAGAGCTGCGACCTCGGTCCGGGCGGCTGCATCCAGGTGATCGACAAGGAGCGGCTGTGGCGGCTCGACCCCGCGACCGGCAAGATCCTGTGCGAGTGCAAACTCGGCGATGCCGTCGTCCTGGCCGACGTCCCGGCGCCGACCCTGCTTGGCAACGACGGCCTCAGGTGCTTCACGCCCGACGGCAAGAAGGAGGCGTGGCGATACAAGGTGAAGCTGTCCGACGAAGGGGTGGGGGACGCTTTCTACACGGCCTCGACGCTCGTGATGCCCACCAAGAAGGCGGGGATTCAGGCGATTGACCCGAACTCCGGGACGCTCAAGTGGAGCATTGAGGCAGAGAAGTCGGGGCTGTTTGCGGCCTCGGAGTCGCTGACGCACATCGCGCTGGCGACCGACAAAGAGCTGAGGGTGGTGGAGCTCAAAATGTGAGGAGGGGCGAGAGAGACAAGGCGGGATGCCCGCGCCGGCCGCACCGCGCGCTTCGCCGCGCCCGGCGATTGCGGCGGGCCGGGCATCCTGCTCCCGCTCGCTAGGCCAGCTCCTTCACCACTCGCACGCCGGTGCCGGTTTCGTCGAAAGCGATGGCGAAACCGCGCTTCTCGAACACCGAAATCATCGGCCGGTTGTCGGTCGTGGTCTGGGCGACAATCCGCTTCAGCTTCCAGCGCGAGGCAACCTCCATGCAGTAGTCCGTCAGGAGGCTGCCGAGCTCCTTCTTCTGCCAGGCGTCGGCGATAAGCACGGCGTACTCCACCTCCTCGTGATCGGGGTCGGCGATGAGACGGCCGATGCCGATGATCCGGCGCTCCCCGCCCTCGACGATTTCGGCGACAATGGCGATCTCGCGGTTGTAGTCGATGTAGCAGAAGCGGGTGGCGACGTCGTGCGAATTCCAGTGGAAGAAGTAGCGGAAGCGGGAGTAGATCGACTCTTTCGAACAGCTCGCGAGGAAAGCCAGCCAGAGCGGTTCGTCCTCGGGCTTGATCGGGCGGAGAGTAACCGTCGTGCCGTCGCGGAGCGTGGGGCGCGCGACGTACTTCTCCGGGTAGGGGCGCAGGGCGAGGTGGGAATAGGGCTCGGAGGACCGGCCGACGAGCGCGGGGTCGATGACGATGCGGGCGTCGAGCGCGACCACGTCGCGCGGGCTGACCAGCAGCGGGTTGATGTCGAGTTCGGCGATCTCGGGGAAATCGGCCGCGAGGTACGACAGGCGGATGAGGACTTCGAGAAGGCGGTCAACATTGGCCCTGGGGCGGCCGCGGTAGCCCTGGAGGAGCGGCCAGATCTTGAGGGATTCGAGCATGCGGCGGGCGAGCCGCTCGTTGAGCGGCGGAAAGCCAAGACTCCGGTCACCCAGCAGCTCGGCCGCCACCCCGCCCATCCCCGCCATCATCACCGTCCCGAACGTCGCATCCTTCTTGATCCCGAGAATCATCTCGAGACTGTCGCGCGGGTCGATCATCGGCTGGACTGTGACCCCCTCGATGCGCGCCCGCGGCGCCTTCTCCCCCACCGCGAGCATCATGTGGGCGAACGCGCTGCGCACCATGGCGTCGTCCTCGAGCCCGAGCGCCACCCCGCCGACGTCGGTTTTGTGCGTGATGTCGGGGGAGAGTATCTTGATGACGACGGGGTAGCCGAGTTCGCCGGCGATCCGCACCGCCTCGTCGGCGTCGGCGGCCGGCCGCGGACGCGCCGTGGGAATGCCGTAACCCTCGAGGAGGTCTTTCGAGACGGCCTCGGACAGGATCGGATGAGGGCCGCAGTGGCGGGCGACGAAATCGGCGCGCAGCCGCGCCCGGTCGAGCTCGAATTCGACCGGGAGATCTTTCGGGGTCTCGTACAGCGTCTGCAGGTTGCGGCCGTAGTCGACGAGGGTCATGAAGGCCCCCACCGCCTGCTCGGGCGTGCGGTAGGTGGCGACGCCGCTCTCGGTGAGAATCTGCATCCCCTCGCGCATGGAGGCGCCGCCGAGCCAGGCGGCGAGAACCGGCTTGGCCGTGCTCTCCGCGAGTTTGCCGACCACCCGGGCGGCGGCCGTGACGTTGGTCATCGCCTGCGGCGTGAGAATGACCAGCAGCGCCTCCACCGCCGGATCGGCGAGCACAATCTGGGCGGCCTTCTCGAGCCGTTTCGAGGTCGCGTCGCCGAGGATGTCGACCGGGTTGCCGTGCGACCACGAGGAGGGGAGCGCGGCGTTGAGCTGCGCCAGGGTGTCGTCGGAGAGCCGGGCGAGCGACCCCTTGGCCGCGATGAGGGCGTCGGCGGCGATCACGCCCGGGCCGCCGGCGTTGGTGACGATGCCCAGGTTGGGGCCGGTCGGAATGCGGTTGCGCCCGATGAGCTGCACGCAGTCGAAAATGTTGGCCAGGTGGTAGACGCGGGCGAGACCGATGCGCTGAAAGGCGGCGTCGTACACGGCGTCCTCCGAGGCGAGCGCCCCGGTGTGCGAGGCCGCGACCTGCGCCGATTCCGGAAAACGGCCGGCTTTGAAGGCAATGATCGGTTTCGTGCGCGCGAACGCGCGCGCGGCGGTCATGAAGCGCGGGGCCCGCGCAATCGACTCAATGTACAAAATGATCGAGCGGGTCGAATCGTCGGCGCCGAAATAATCAATGAGGTCGCCGAAATCAACGTCGATCGTGTTGCCGATCGACACGAAGTGGGAGAAACCGATCCGCCCCTCCATGGCCCAGTCGAGCACCGAGGTGCACAGCGCGCCCGACTGCGAGAGGAAAGCCACGTTGCCGGCCCGGGGCATCCCGCCGGCGAAACTGATGTTCAGGTTGCGCGAGGGGACAATGAGGCCGAGGCAGTTGGGACCGATGATGCGCATGCCGGGAAACTGCCGCCGGGCGGCCCGGATCTCCTGCTCCAGCGCCGCCCCCTCGGGGCCGGTCTCCTTGAAACCGGCGGAGAGGATGATGATGCCGAGGATGCCGGCCCGGCCGCATTCGAGCACGGCCGCGGGGACTTTCTCCGCCGGCGCGCAAATGACCGCGAGGTCGGGTGTGCGCGGGAGCGCCGCGACCGAGGGGTAGCACGGGATGCCCATGACCGCCTCGGAGTCCGGGTTCACGGGATAGACCACGCCGCGGTAACCGCCGGCGACGAGGTTGGCGAGGACTTTGCCGCCCACGGAATTGGGGTTGATCGTGACGCCGATGAGGGCGATGCGGCGGGGGTCAAAGAGGCGGTCGAGTTTATGTCTGTCCATTGTCATCTCCTGCACGGCAACGGGGATAATGTAGGACATTTCGGAGCGGCGTGGGGGAATTTTTGGGGGAGGGGGGCCGGGCGCCGCATCTGATGCGACAGCGCCGCGACTGCCCCCTGACAGGGTGCGGCCGGCGGACGCCGCGCCCCGCTCGTGCGCCTTCACTTGCCCCTCACATCCACAACTGCCGGTCGAGGGTCCGGTAGTGAATCGCCTCCGCGATGTGGCCAAGGTCGATGTGGTCGCTGTCGCCAAGATCGGCGATCGTCCGCGCGACTTTCAGAATGCGGTCATAGGCCCGGGCCGACAGCCCCTGGCGCGTGATCGCGGTCGCCAAGAGCGCCTGCGACTTGTCGTCGATCAGGCAGTACTTCCGGATATCCTTCGACTCCATGTGGGCGTTGCAGAAGATCCGTTTCTCCTCCTCGAACCGGGCAATCTGGCGCTGGCGGGCGCGGTTGACCCGGGCCCGGATGACAGTCGATTTCTCGCCGCAGGTCTCCGAGGAGAGGTCTTTGAAATTCACCGACGGGACGGTGATGTGGATGTCGATGCGGTCCATGAGCGGTCCCGAGATGCGCGCCATGTAGCGCTGAATCTCGCTCGAGGAGCAGTTGCACTCGTGGCTCGGGTCGCCGAAATAGCCGCAGGGGCAGGGGTTCATGGCGGCCACGAGCATGAACCCGGCCGGGTAGGTGATCGTGGTGCTCGCACGCGAGATAGTCACCTCGTTGTCCTCCATCGGCTGGCGCAGCATTTCGAGGATGTCTTTCTTGAATTCGGGGAGTTCATCGAGAAACAGCACGCCGTGGTGAGCGAGAGAGACTTCGCCCGGTTTGGGGACGGCTCCCCCGCCCACGAGACCGGCGTAGGAAATCGAATGGTGCGGCGAGCGAAACGGGCGGGTGGCGATGAGGGCGGCGCCGGTGGGCAGGCGGCCGGCGACCGAATGAATCTTGGTGGTCTCCAAGGCTTCTTCGATGGTGAGGTCGGGCAGGATGGTCGGTACGCGGCGCGCCAGCATGGTCTTGCCCGACCCGGGAGGGCCGATCATGATAATGTTGTGGCCGCCGGCCGCGGCCACCTCCAGGGCCCGCTTGGCCGCCTCCTGGCCCTTGACATCGGCAAAGTCGATCGCATACCGGTAGGCTTCGTTGAAGACCGACTCGATGTCGACCTTGAACGGGGCGATCGAGGACTCGTCCTCGAGGAAGGCGATGACGTCTTTGAGCGAATCGACCGGGTAGACGGGGACGCTGTCGGCCATGGCCGCCTCGCGGGCGTTGTCCTTGGGGACAATGATCCCTTTGATCCCGTTGCCGGTGTGGAAGTTCATGGCCATGGGGAGCACGCCGGGAACAGCGCGCAGCGCACCATCGAGCGAGAGCTCGCCGAGCATGACGTATTCGTCGAACCGGTCGCGGAGTATCTGGCCGGTGGCCGCGAAAATGCCGACCGCGATCGGCAGGTCGAAAGCAGAGCCTTCTTTCTTGATGTCGGCCGGGGCGAGATTGATCGTGACGCGCTTGGCGGGAAACACGAAATCGGAGTTCTTGATGGCTGAGGTGACGCGTTCTTTGGACTCGCGCACCGCGCCATCGGGCAGACCGACGGTGACAAAAGCGGGCAATTGCTGCTGAATGTCCGCCTCGACCTCGACCGTATAGGCGTCGACCCCGAAGGTTGATGCCGAGAAGATCTTGGCAAGCACTTCTGAATCCCTCCCCCGGCGCCGGGGCGCCGCTTCGTGGCGTCCCTGGGCTCTCAAGGGCGCGCCCAACAGGATCGAGTGTGCGTACCGGGCGCGCCGGACCAGGACAACGCTGGTTTAACCTGGGACAAGTTACATCATTATAGTGACATTATGCAGCAGGAGCAGTCGAAGAGAAATCACTTTTTTCGGCTCTGGTCGGGTGGACCGGAGTGGGCCCCGGCTGTCATTGAAGCCATGTGCGAACCGGGTAGCGCCCGCTCACCCGCGGCCGGGAAGGCGGGTGCGGCCCAGCCACTCGTAAAAGTCTGCCGGGGCGCGTGCCTGATGTGATGTTTACCGCAAGTACAGCAACAACATCCAGGCGGGGCGTCACCCAGTCCGGCCCCCCGGCCGCGCTTGTGGCGGCCCGCCGCTTGACGTGAGACGTGACGCCGTCAAAAAAAACGGCAGGCTCACCGCCTGCCGTCAAACTCGAAAAGGACCGCCATCTGTACGAATGCTGCTACGCTCCGGTACTCGGACATGCCACCCGCGTCAACATCAGAGTCTTCGTGACCTTCAACTGCGAGCCGCCGTCACTCGTCACCGTCTCAATGCACTCCAATTTCACGTCATTGCCCGGCCGATAGAGCTGAAACGTGCCTGTCGGCGATTCATCCGGATCACACGAGTCGCAGCCCGGTCCGATGAGCGGCCGATCATCGATCGGCTCAATTTGCACGCGGTCCGAGATGGAATAGAAAAAGCGACCCACGCAGAAACAGGCGATCTTGTTGTAGCCTTCCGCCAATGTGTCGGCATCCAAAAAGAACTTGGTTTCAGTGAAGGAAGCCGTGATCACCTGCTCCTTGGATACGACCACCTCGCTGCCGCTTTGGGAAACGTACGTGTACGTGCCGGTATAGCACCCTTCGATACTTGGCGGAGCTGGTAGGTAGTAATCGTCGCGGCAGGCCGTACCCATCATGACACCGACCACGGCAACCAGCAAGATGACCAGTAATCCAATGTTCTTCTTCATTGCGTCCTTTTCTCCTCCGTAACACCGTAACGGTTGGTCAATATACGCGGCCGGCCGAAACGGCACAACCCCAATCGTGCAATCTCTCCATTTTTTAGACGGCCGCCACATTCGCTGCGTTCAGCGCAATCGCACGTGTCGTCAACCGCCGGCCGGAGTCCGCGGAGGCGCAGAAATTGGCGCGGTGGGTGGCCGTGCCCCCAAAACCCGGTCGTGAATGATGGACCGGCCAAATCCGGTCGAGGTCTCACGCAGTAAATATTAAGTTATTTTATTACAGTTTATTACAGACGGCTCCATGGAGGAGAAGCGGAAAAACCCTCAATTTTCACACGCTCTCCCTTTGAATTCGTGTGGATAAGTGTTTGACAAACAAGGAGGGGTAGCCTATAATTTTGACGAGCGGGGTACGTGGAAGATTTAGAAGCTTGCCATGATGACCGTTGTCCGGGGATTTCCCCCTCTGTCCCTGAGCATGGCGCATGGTGGGCTTCTTTTTTTGGCCGGAGTCGGCCCGGTCGCCGGAGGCGAAGGGAACGGTGCAGCCCCGCCTCGCCATCGCACGACCTGACTTCGATCCCCCGGGGCCATAAAGAAGGCACGAGTCCGAGGACTCGTGCCGCCGTGTCTTTCACGCACGTGGCGCGCCCTTTCCCGGCGAACTAAGATCCGGTCGGGAAGGCGTTGAACGTATATATCTTCCAGCGATCGTTGACCACGTGAAGGCCGAACTTGGTTCGGTATCCCTTCGAAGCCTCCTTGTCGACAAACGTGACCTCGACGGTAGCGAGATCGTCCGCGGTCATCTCCACCTCGTTGACAATCCGCTGGTATGCGAACCAGCGTTCCTTGGTCTTGCCGCCGTCGGTGAGGTCCTCGAGGATTTGCTCCGGGCTGGTGAAGTGACGCGGCTCATCGGTCTGCAGGGCGTAATCTTCGTTGAGATTCTTCATCAGCTCGCCCAGGTCGAGCAGGTGGGCGAGGGTCGCCTTGTCGTTTTTCTCCATGGCTCCGAACATGGCGATGACGGCGGTTTTGGGGTCGGACGGTTTGCCCGAGCCGCAGCCGACCAGGGCGGCGGCGAGGCTCAGCAGGGCGGCCGAGAGAAGCAGGTGCACTCTCATGGTCAAATCCCCCCGGAAAAGGTGAAGCGGTGACTGTCGCCCAGCTCCGCCCCGGGAGCGAAGGCGTAGGATATGTGATAGGTTTTGATGTCGAAACCGACGCCGAGGCCGAGTCCGGCCCAGGAATCATCAGAGTCGCCCGTCCGGTAGTTCGAACCGAAACTGTTCCAGCCGATCCGCAGGTAGAGCGGCTTAAGCTCCACGTATTCCAGACCGAGGGCGATCGAGGGATCGTTGTCGACGGGGACAATGAGGTCGCCCGCGAGCGTAAGGGGAAGGCCGCGGGGGCGGAGGGCCGCACCGCCGCGGACCGTCAGCGGCAGCCGGTCCTTCTCGGTCCCCAGGCCGGAGAACTGGACCCCGAGGTGCTGGACGGCCAGGCCGACAATCAGCCGGTCCCGGTTGGTGCTGTAGCGGCCGCCCAGGTCGACGGCCGCGCCGGTGGCCGTGTAATTGTGCAGACTCTCGTAGATGAACTTAACGGTGGCGCCGAGCGCGAGACCGTACCGCGGCTGCACCGCGCCGCTCACGGCGAACAGAAGGTCGCCGCCGCTGAAGGTGCCGAGGACGGCGCCGGTCGGGTCGGTTTCGACGAAGTCGCCGTAGTTGAGGTACGACAGGTAGGCGCCGACCGCCTTGGTCAGGCCGATCGGGGCGATGTAGCCGACGAACCCGGACTGCATGTCGGCGAAGTAGCTGTGGTAGCCCCCGACAAAACGGCGCTGTTCGAAGCCGACGATGCCGGCCGGATTGTAGTAGAGGGCCGATTCATCATCGGCCAGCCCGGTGCCGGCGCCGCCCATGGCGACCGCCCGGGCGCCCACGTCGATTTTCAGAAACGAGAAGGCGCTCGTGCCGGCTCGCGAATTGGCCTCACCGGCAGCCGCGCCGGCGGCCGACAGAAGCAGCGCGACCGCACAACCTGCGGCCGCGAGGTACAGGGTTCGCGTCATTGGTGCCATCCTTCCAGAGCGATGATACGGTTCCGCGCCGCGGCTGTCAACAGCAATAGGGCGCGCCCGGCCAAAGGCCGGCGGACGCCCGGGGCGATGCGGCGCCGGCGGGCCCCGGGAGGGTCCCCCGGGAGCAGCCCGGCGCAAACGGGAGGAGCGGGCCTACGCCCGGTCCGGTTCTTATACTCCCCAGCCGCGGAAAGAATCCGGCGCTCCGCCGCCGATCACGCCCTCACCAGCTCTTCGTGGTGCGGTTGAGGATTGCCTGGACGAGGTTCTGAATCGCCTTCCGCTGTGCATCCTCCTCCGTCTCGGTGGCGGGATCGTAGATGCCGATCTGGCTCATGCGCTCTTTCCAGATCTCGGAATTGTCCTTCGGATTGACGAGGGCGATGTCGAAATCCATGGTCACGCGGTACGACTGCACGGCGTCGCCGGAGGTGTACTGATAGGGGGCGCGCGTGTAGCTCACCAGCGTGCCGGCGAGCACGGCGTCGGCGGCATCCTCGGGCGCCACCGCCAGCGTGCCGTCGGCAATGAAGGCGTCGATGACGCCATCGGTGATCTGATCGGTCAGCGCGAGCTCGACCGTCTGGTTTTCAAACCGGGAGACGGCGATGGTTTTGATCGAAGATTTCCCCGCCGGGTTAAATGTGTACACGCCGCAGGAAAGCCCCAAGCCTGTGAGAAACAGGGCCGCGGCAACCGACCGATACGCCTGGCGATGCATGATCGTTCTCTCCTCGCGCGGGCCGCTCATTGGCTCACGACCACTTTTCCGTTCTTGATCACCCGGGAGACGAGATTGACCGCATAGTGGTAAGGAAGCTCCCGGTAGTCGTTCATGTCCCAGATCACCAGATCGGCGCGCAGGCCAGGGACGAGGCGGCCGAGAGTCGCGGCCCGGTCGACGGCGCAGGCGGCGTTGACCGTCACCGCGGCCAGCGCCTCGGCGGCCGTCATCTTCAACTGGAGCGCCGCCAGCGACACGATGAAGGGGAGCGACTCGGTGCAGCTTGAACCCGGGTTGCAGTCGGTCGAGAGTGCGACCGTCACGCCGCCCTCGATCATCTTCCGCGCCGGGGCATAGGACGAGGCGAGGGAGAAGGAAGTTCCGGGCAGCAGGACCGCCACCGTGCCGGCGGCGGCCAGGGCCTTGATCCCCCGTTCGGATACATGGACGAGGTGGTCGGCCGAGACCGCGCCCATGGCGGCGGCCAGCTCGGCGCCGCCCAGCGGCTTGATCTCATCGGCGTGGAATTTCAGCTTCAGCCCGGCCTCCTTGGCGGCCTGCTGAATGCGGCGCGAATCCTCGATCTCGAACACGCCGACCTCGGTGAAGATGTCGGAGAATTCGGCCAGTTTGGCCGCGGCCACCGCCGGGATCATTTCGCCGACGAGCAGGTCCACATACTCGCTCCGACGCTCGCGGTATTCATCGGGGACTTCGTGCGCGCCGAGGAACGTCGGTATCAGATCGATCGGGCACTGCTGGTCGACCTCGCGGATAATCTCGAGCTGGCGGAGCTCGGACTCGGTCGAAAGGCCGTACCCGGACTTGGCCTCAATCGTTGTCATGCCGTAGCGGAGCATCCGGGCGACACGCCTCCGCGTCTGTTCGAGCAGGACCGCGCGGTCGGCGGAGCGGAGGTCGCGGACGGAGGCGCGGATGCCGCCGCCGGCCGCGGCGATCTCCATGTAGGTCTTCCCCTCGATGCGCATTTCGAACTCCTTCTCGCGCGTCATGGAGAAGACCGGGTGGGTGTGGGGATCGATGAGGCCGGGGGTGACGACCGCCCCTTTGGCGTCGATGACGGTGCAGTTTTCGGCGAGCCGGGTGTGGCGTTCGATGTCGTCGGATGGGCCGACGGCGACGATCTCATCGCCGGCGGCGGCGATCGCGCCGTGCGCGATCAGCCCGATGTCGCGGAGAGCGGGGCCGAGGCGGGGGACCGGGCCGGCCATCGTGATCACCTGGCCGGCGTTTTTGACCAAAAGGGTGGCTTTCTTGTTCGGCGGCAACGTGCGTCTGTCCTTCGGTTTCTCGTCGTCCGGTTCGGTCTACGGCCCGAATATACACAACCGCCGCGCCCGCGCTAATACAATTTGACAAGCGGGGTCGGCGCGCGGCATACTGCGCCCGGGTCGGGGCTCGGCGTCCGGAGAAACCGGGCGGGGCGCGACCCGCCGCGCGGCCGCACCGCGTCGCCGACCATTCACAGGCAGGGTACCATGCCGGCGTCCGACAGCACCGGTCTTCCGGTCATCCGCACTTACCTGAGCGCGCTTGTGGTGTTCTTCCTGCTGCGCCTCGGGTTTCTCGCCTGGCACGCGGCGCTTTTCCGCGGCGCGGCGGGGACGGAACTGGCGCGGGCCTTTCTCGGCGGGGCGGTGATCGATTCCTCGGTGACCGCGTGCACCCTCCTGGCGGCGTGGCTGATCGCGCTGGCGGCGCTCGCCGCGGGCCGCACCGCCGCGCGGCGCGTCTTCCTCGGCCTGTGCGCGATTCTGTTCGGCCTCTACTTCTTCATCAATCTGGCCGATATCGCCTACTTTGACATGTTCGACTCCCGCCTGAACGTCCTCGTTTTCGAAAACCTGGACCAGATGGCGCCGATTCTGCAGACGATCGCCTCCGGGTGGTCGGTCGTGATTGTCACGATCGTGTGGCTGGCGGTCCTGACCGCTTTCATCCTGGCGCTGCGCGCCCGCTCTCGGGTCGGCGGGTATTCCCGCCGAGGGGCGCGCCGGGTCATCTCGGGGATCACCGTCGGACTGCTTCTCGCCGCCCTCACCTTCCTGTGGGTGGGCGAACCCTTCTGGCGGCTCGGCTTATTCTCCTCCGGCAACCAGGCGCTCACCCAGCTCTCGCTGAACGGCGTGTACACGCTCCTCAAAGCCTACCATCAGAAGCGGATCTGGGAGCGCGACTTCGGGGACATCGACTATGCCTTCGGGCCTCCGGAGGAGGCGCTGCAGAGGGTGCGTCGGGAGATTATCGGCGACGATGAGGCGGCGAGCGAGGGAAGATTTCCGTTCGCCCGGGAACTTCGCCGGCCCGCGCCCCTCGCCGTGGCCAAACCCAACATCGTGATCATTCTCATGGAAGGGTTCACCGCCAGCGGGGTGGGAGCGCTCTGTCCCGGCGGGATCGGCGACTCGCCCGGGTTCGACCGCCTGGCGCACGAGGGAATTCTCTTTACGAACTTCTATGGCGCCGGCACCAGGACGCACCACGGTCTGGTCAGCACGGTGGCCTCGTTCCCCTCGCTCTTGGAGTTGTTCCTCACGCGGCGGCGGGGGACGGAGTCGTTCTCGACGCTGGGGACGCTGCTGCGCGCCTACGGATACCGGACGAGTTTCTTCTACGGCTACGATGCCGGGTTCGACCACATGGGTTTCTTCATGCGGCAGGGAGGGTTCGATCTGATCGTCGATCAAAGGGACTTCGCCGCGCCCCGCTTCGTCGGCAAGTGGGGCGTCTCCGATGAGGACCTGTTCGCCAAAGTTAGTGCGTACCTGTCCGGCCAGGCCGAGGGGGAGCCGGTGCTGAGCGTGGTTATGACGTCGTCCAACCACACGCCGCACGATATTCCCCCGGAGTTCGCGGCCGCGCGGCCGCAGTATGCCGGAGACCGGGCCCGGGCCGCCTTCGCCTACTCCGACTACGCCCTCGCGCGGTTTTTGGACGGAGAACGTGACAAGCCCTATTTTCGCCGCACGATCTTCGTGATCGTCGCCGATCACGGGGAGATTCGGGACCGAGCCGACCGCTATTTCAAGCGCTTTCAGATTCCCTGCCTGCTCTACGCGCCGGGGTTGATTCCGGGAGGCCGGACCGTGTCGACCGTGGGCAGCCAGGCGGACATCGCCACGACGCTCATGCACCTGATCGGCTACCCCCGGCCCTTCCACTTCCTCGGCCGCGATCTCCTGGCGCTTCCCGAAGACCGGGGATTCGCCGTCATGCGGAACAACAGCGTGCTGTATTACCGCAAAGGCGGCCGCGTTCTGGTCCGGGACATCCGCGACACGGCCTCCGTCCTCTATCCTCTGGATTCTGAAGGGCGGATGATGCAGGAACGGCCATACCGCGACGACAGTCTGCAACAGGCGCTGAACCGCGACCTGGAGGCCTACCTGCAGAGTCTGTACCTGCTGTTCACGACGGGGCGGCACCGCTGCCCCGAATCGTGAGCGCGGCGCCGTCCGGGCGGACCGGCGCCCCGTCCCCGCGGCTATTTCCGCGTCCGCATGGGGATCTTGATCTTGTGCGCCCGCGCCGCTTTGATCGCCTCCGCGTAGCCGGCGTCGGCGTGGCGGATGATGCCGCTGCCGGGGTCGTTGGTGAGGACACGCTGGAGGCGTGCGGCCATCATTTTGGTCCCGTCGGCGACAATGACCTGACCGGCGTGGATGGCGTTGCCCATCCCCACGCCGCCGCCGTGGTGGATTGACACCCACGAGGCGCCGGAGGCGGTGTTGAGCAGGGCGTTCAGCAGCGGCCAGTCGGCGATCGCGTCGGAACCGTCCTTCATCCCCTCGGTCTCGCGGTAGGGCGAAGCGACCGAGCCGGTGTCGAGATGGTCGCGGCCGATCACGACCGGAGCCGAAATCTTCCCCTTCCTGATGTAATCGTTGAGCACCTCGCCGAAGCGGGCGCGCTCGCCGTAGCCGAGCCAGCAGATGCGCGCCGGGAGACCCTGGAACGGGATACGCTTTCGGGCCAGGTCGATCCAGCGCATGAGCGGCGCGTTGGAGCTGAAATTCGACTTCACAATCCGGTCGGTGACGTCGATATCCGCGGGCTTGCCGGAGAGCGCCGCCCAGCGGAACGGACCCTTGCCCTCGCAAAACAGCGGGCGGATATAGGCCGGGACAAATCCGGGGTAGGAGAAAGCGTTTTTCAGCCCCCCCTTCTCCGCCTGGCCGCGGAGGTTGTTGCCGTAGTCAAAGACAATCGCGCCATCCTCGTGGTAGCGGACCATGGCCTCGCAGTGCTTGACCATCGACCGGTAGGACCGCTTGATGTAGTCGGCCGGGTTCTTCCGGCGCAGCGCGGCCGCCTCGGCCGGGGTCAGACCCTCGGGGATGTAGCCGTTGAGCTCGTCGTGGGCCGAGGTCTGATCGGTAATCATATCGGGGTAGACGCCCAGGCGGTGGAGCTGCGAGAAGACGGTGGCGGCGTTGGCGACCAGGCCGATCGAAATGGGCTGCGCCCCCGCCTGAGTGTGCGTCTCGATCAGCTTGAGCGCCTCGTCGAGCGTGCGCACTTTGACGTCGCAGAAACCCTGCTTGACCCGGCGGTCGATGCGGGTCTCGTCGACCTCGACCACGAGGATTGTGGCGCCGGCCATGGTCGCGGCCAGCGGCTGGGCCCCGCCCATCCCCCCCATCCCGCCGGTGAGAATCCACCGCCCGGCGAGGTCGCCGCCGAAGTGCTTCCGGGCGGCGGCCATGAACGTCTCGTAGGTTCCCTGAATGATCCCCTGGCTGCCGATGTAGATCCAGCTGCCGGCGGTCATCTGGCCGTACATGATGAGACCGAGGGCGTCGAGTTTGCGAAAATAGTCCCAGGTGGCCCAGGCGGGGACGAGGTTCGAGTTGGCCAGCAGCACGCGGGGAGCGTAGTCGTGAGTGCGGAAGATACCCACCGGTTTGCCGGACTGCACGAGCAGGGTCTCGTCGTTCTCGAGCGTCCGCAGCGACTTCAGAATGGCGCGGAATGAGTCCCAGTTGCGGGCGGCTTTGCCCATCCCGCCGTACACGATCAGTTCCCCCGGTTTCTCGGCGACCTCGGGGTCGAGGTTGTTCTGGATCATGCGGAAGGCGGCTTCCTGGTGCCAGCCTTTGCAGTGCAGCCGGTTGCCTCGGGGGGCGCGGATGGTTTTATCGGGCATGGTCGATCTCCTTGGGTCAGGCCGTCATGATACACCAATATAGGACACGGCGAAGCAGGGGGCAAGGGGGGCGGCCACGGATATGGATTGTGCGCGCGGTGATCGCATAGTACATTGAGAACAGCGCCGGCGGCGGCGCCGCCGGCAACCGGGGTAATGCACATGACAAGTCGAAACGGCCCGGAGATCGAGTCGCTCTTCTCAAACCCGGGGGACCATCGCCGGTTGCACTACCGGGGAGGCCTTGACAAAATCGGTCGCTGGACCGACGGCCTGCTGGTCACCGAGGACGGGAGGGTCTCGTTCCCGGTCGAGGATGGAATCCCGCGGTTTCATCTTGGCGATGGAAACGGGTGGGATGACGAGGCGCTCCGGGAGGCCGAGTTCCGGCGGCGCGGCGTCAAACCCGACCGGTTGATCGAGCGCAACTACGACTACATGGTGAACCAGTGGCCGGACCACGAGGTCTACCTCCCCTGGCTGAGGTCGATCGCGGCCAGCCGGGGGCCGATTGTGGAGCTGGCGGTGGGACCCGGAGGGGGGGCGGCGATGGTGGTGCTCGACCTGAATCCGCACGCGCATTACCTGATGAACGATATCGGCCTGTGGCCCCTGCGGCAGTGGCAGCAGTTCGCGCGCACCGCGGCGCGCTGGCCCAACCTGCGGTTTGCGCAGTTTGACGCCGCCGAGATGCCGTTCGCCTCGCGAACGGTCGCGGCGGTGGTGAGCATGGCGGGAATCTCGAATATCGGCCGCCAGTTCGAGGCGATCCGCGAGGCCTTCCGGGTGTTGCGGCCAGGGGGATGGTTCTATGCGGTGGAGGTGCTCCCCGACCATAAGCTCACCGATAAGTGCCCGCCCGAGATGGTGGCGAAGTTGAAGGAGCTGTTCCCGGCGATGGAGCGCGGGTTTCGGGAGGTGCTGGCCGGGATCGGGTTTGCCCCGGTGCGGATTCGCCCGATGGGCAAGCGGCCGCTGGTGCCGGGCGAGGGGGGGCTGGCGGACTTCTGCAAACGACACGAGGTAGTTATCCATTTGCGATTCCTGAGGATACGGGCAAGAAAGCGGTAGGGGGACGGGGCCTTGGGAAGTATCCAGCGAGGGCCGGTGGAAAAAAACACTCGGCCAGGTCTCTTATGGCGCGTCCAATCAGTCATAAAAATGTAGAAAAAGTGGTGACGGTGGATTAGGAAAAACCGAGGCGTCGGAAACGGAAAATATTAAGTACAATTATTATAGCTACTTAAGCGCTCATATCCTAATCAGCAAAAATTATGCTGGATTAAACGTTTGAGTTTGGTATATTTGATTATGGTCACGCTCGAATCGGACGATCTCACCAAGTTCTACCGCAAGCGAGCGGTTGTTCGGGGAGTCTCAATCGAAGTCAAGCAGGGGGAGGTGGTTGGGCTTCTGGGACCGAACGGGGCGGGCAAAACCACGACTTTCTACATGATTATCGGGTTTATCCGTCCGGACGGAGGCAAAGTCGTATTGGGCGGCAAGAATATCGGGCGGCTGCCGATGTACAAGCGGGCGCGGCGGGGGATCGGGTATCTTGCGCAGGAAGCGTCCGTTTTCCGCAAGCTCACGGTCGAGGAGAATATCCTGGCGATTCTCCAGTTCCAGGGGCTGGGGCGCAAAGACCGGCGGCGGCGGCTGGAAGAGCTGCTCGCCGAGCTGGATATCACGCACCTGCGCAAGCACAAGGCGTACACGCTGTCGGGCGGGGAGCGGCGGCGGGTGGAGATCACGCGGGCGCTCGTGAACCGGCCGAAATTCATGCTCCTGGACGAACCGTTCGCCGGCATCGACCCGATTGCCGTGGAGGACATTCAGAGTATTATCGCCCGGCTGGTCGAACGCGGGCTCGGAGTGCTCATCACGGACCACAACGTCCGGGAGACGCTCTCGATCTGCGACCGGGCCTACATAATGTGCGACGGAACGATCCTGAAAGCGGGGACAGCTGACTTTCTGGCGAATGATCCGGAAGCGCGGAAGATCTACCTGGGAGAGAAGTTCCGATTGAACTGAGAGCATCCTGCCGGGTCGGACCGCCAACCGACCGTCTGTCTAATAAATGAACGAACGGCCGCCCGGTCGTAAACACCCGCCCGATCGATTCCGATACACCTAGCAGAGAGGCACAGACCGCACCGTCGGATGGTTTGCATGATAACGGGTTACTGGCAATGAAGCTCAATGTCGGATTGTCCCAGAGGCAGACGCTCAGGCAGTCGCTGGTGATGGCGCCGCAGCTGATCCAGTCGCTGAAAATGCTGCAGATGCCGGCGCTCAAACTCGAGCAGAAGATCCGCCAGGAACTGGCGATCAACCCGATGCTTGAGGAGGTCGAGGAGCTCGAGGCCGAACAGGACGTCGAGGTCGAACAGGAAGCCGAGTTCGACGTCGCCGAGCCGGAGCGCGCCGAGGAGAAGGCCGAAGTGGACTGGGACCAGTACCTCTTTGACGACGAGGAGGGGTACAAGGTCCGGGAAACCCGGGAGTCGGATGAGGACCGCTTCGAGGGAACGGCCGCGGCTTCGGCCAACCTCTACGACCACCTCAACGAACAGCTCATGCTCCTGAAACTCTCCGAGGAAGAGCAGTTGATCGGGGAGTACATTATCGGGAACGTCGCGCCCGACGGTTACCTGAGCATCAGCGTCCCGGAGATGGCCAAAGAGCTGAAGACGGAGGCGCAGAAGATCCAGGCGGTGCTGGAGATGATCCAGCGCTTTGACCCGACCGGGGTGGCCGCCCGGGATCTTCGGGAGTGCCTGCTCATCCAGCTTCGGGAGAAGGCGCTGGAGGGGACGCTCGCGTGGCGGATTGTCGACGAGCACATCAATGAGCTGGACCGGAAGTCGATCCTCCAGGTGGCCAAGATGATGAACGTGCCGGTGGAGCGGGCGCAGGCGGCCATGGAGACGATCCGGTCGCTCTCGCCGAAACCGGCCCAGGGACGGTTCGATCCGGCGGCCATGCCGGTGGTGCCGGACCTCATTGTCGAGCGGATCGGCGACGAGTTCGTGGTCTACCACAACGACAGCCACATCCCCCGGCTGCAGATCAACTCCGGCTACAAGAGCCTCATGCGGCGGGGGCGGGGCGCCTCCCCGGAAACACGCGAGTACATCAAGCAGAAACTCGAGCAGGCGCGCTGGCTGCTCAATGCGATCAACCAGCGGCGGTCCACCATGATCCGGGTGATGGAGGCGATCGTGGAGCGCCAGCGGGAGTTTTTCGAGCGCGGCCAGGCTTTCCTCCGGCCCCTCATCATGGAAGACGTCGCCCAGATGGTGAGCATGAATGTCGCCACCATCAGCCGGGTATCCAACGGCAAGTACGTGCAGACGCCCCTCGGCGTGTACGAGATCAAATACTTCTTCAACTCGGGCATCCAGCGCGAGAACGGCGATGAGATGTCGAAACGCTCGGTCAAGCAGCGGATCGAGGAGATCATCGCCGCCGAGCCGCCCGACAAGCCCCTGTCGGACCAGGAAATCTACCGCATTCTGAACACCGAGGGGATAAAGCTTGCCCGGCGTACGGTGACCAAGTATCGTGAAGAGTTGAAGATCCAGCCGGCCCGCCTGCGCAAACGGGTGGGCTGAGCGAACGACCCGGCCTGTTTCCGCGGGCGCCCGCAGCGACGCCCGCCGAGAGAGAGTCCATCGGATGGATCAGTCAAGTGCAGTCGCCACCGTCGGCAGCGGCCGCTGCCGAACCTCTCTGTCGCCACAACCGTATCAACTAGTGAGGAGTGCGTGTCCGGACCCCGGTCCGGCTGGCTGCGCCTGCCCCGGGCAGGCCGTCATACATGGAGCCGCGAGAACATTTCCTGTCGCGTCTGTTGGGAAAGGAGCGAGCGTATGTTGAAAAAGGTAACCGCCCGTCACTTTGACCTCACCCCGGAAATCAGAGCGAAGGCCGAGGCCGAAATGGACGGCCTCACCCGCTTTTTTGACAACATCGTCTCGGCCGAGATGGTGCTCGACGCCGAGCGCCACCGGCGCGTCGCCGAACTCAAAGTCAACGTCTTCAACAACCTCATTCAGGGGCGGGGGGAGACCGACGACATGTACAACTCCATCGACCTGGCCGTCGACAAGGTCAAGGGGCAGCTGAAGAAGTACAAGGGGAAACTCAAACACCGCAAACCGGAGGAAGTCGCCGAGGTGAAAGAGTCGCTCACGCGGCCGACCACCGATGTCGACGACGTGGAAATGTAGGCTGCGATCACAGCCGGAAGATTCTGAAGACCCGCCCCGCCAGGGGCGGGTCTTTTTTGCCGGGGCTGCCCGGTGACGGCGGGCCGGTCGAGCCGAAACGGGGCGGCCAAGGCCGAGTCTCCCGTTCGCACAGGCGCGATTTCTCCGGATCAACAGCAGGCCGCGTGACGGACCCAGGTCCGAAGGCTAGCGCCCCGGCGATGTGCTTGCGGCGCTCTCTTCCGCCAGGCGCCAGTTCATCGCCGCTTCGTGATTGAGTCGGGCGACGTCGGTGTCCGAGAGGCGGGCGGCGCCGTCGAGCGGGAGAAATTCAAAATCGGTGTGCTCGGCCAGGCGGCCGTCGCGCGCGAGGCGGGCGACGACAGCGTCGAGGCGGTCGGCGACAGTCGCCGCAGACAGGGAGGTGTCGATGCGGCAGAAGAGCTGCGGTTTCCCGCCGCGGAACAACTCACCGGCGTAGGCCAGCAGCGTGATCGCGTACTCGGCCGGCGTCAATCCGAGTTCTTCGGCGATCTCTGCGGCCATGGCAGCGCGAGCCATCTCCTCCAGCGTTTTCCATTTCACCCCGTAGTCGACCGAACCCGCGGCCGACGGGCCTACCGACCCGGTCAACGAGGCGAGGTGGGCGGCCCGGCGCACCACCAGGACGCGGCGGGTGCGGTCCGGCTCTTCGGTGACGAGCAGCCCGCAGACGCCCAGCCCGGCGGGGAGGCGGAGGCCGCGGGCGTGATGGTACTCGCGCAGCGTGCCGCCGGCTGGGGAGAAAACGCTGTTGGGCAAGTCGAGCGCGAAGCAGGCGCCGGCGAAGAGGCCGTAGTCGCAGGGCTGAAGCACAAGACGGGGGGAGGGGGAGTCGAAATGCTCCTCGGCGACCGCGGCAATCATCGGGCCCCGGTGCAGACGCCCCTCGGCGCGCAACTGGGTCTCGATGCGGCGGGCGAACGAGGCCGCGAGCGGATCATCCAGCCGGAACGGTGTTTCCCGGTACGCGAGGGCGACCCGGCCGGGATCGACGGCTTCGGGGCCGAAGAAGCGCCGGATATCGCGGTAACCGGAGTCGTGCGCGCGGTCGACCCCCACCGAGCGGGCGCGTCGTTCGGCCTCGGAACCGCAGCGGCGGCTGAGAAAAGCGCGGAACGCATCGTAGTCCAGATACCGCATCATCCGGTTCCTCTCAGTTCAGGAAGAGAATGGCGACGCCGATCACGGCGACGATGGCGCCGAGCCAGGCGCGCAGCGAGGGCCGCTCCCGGTAGATGATGATCAGGAGCGGCAGGATCATGACCGGCGACATGGAATTGAGCGTCGAAGCGACGCCCGCCTCGATGTAGCGCACCGCCAGCAGCGACATCCACACGCCGAGGAAGGGTCCGAAGACCGCGCCGCCGAGGGTGAATTTCATGGCGCGCAGGTGGCGCGCCGCCTTCACGGTGGCGGGGATCTGCCCGCGCAGGCCGGAGATGAGCCAGATGGCGACGAGCGAGACGCCCATGCGGACGGCCGAGGCCTCGATCGGCTCGACCGCGCCGCCGGCGTGCACCATCCCCTGCTTGGCCATCACTAGCCCGACCGCCTGCCCCAGAGCGGCGCCGACGCCCAGCAACAGACCAGTGAAGAGCGAACCGGCGTCGGGGTGGCTCTCGCCGATGTCGTTCGGGACAATCTTCTTGAACCGGCGTTCCGAGATCACCCAGACAATCCCCGCGATCGTGACCACGATGCCGAGGATATCGAGCCAGTTGAGCCGCTCGTCGAGGAAGATCCACGCGACGACGGTGGTCCATATCGGAGTGGTGGCGTACATGAGCGTGGTCAGACGCGGCCCGATCATCACGAGCGCCTTGAAGCCGCAGCTGTCGCCGAACACCAGGCCGACCAATCCCGAAAGACCGAGCCAGAACAACTGCCGTGAGTTGATATCCTGGGGAAAGGGCAAGCCGGTGAGAATGGTCAGCAGCGATGCGTAGATGACGGCGGCGAAAACGAGCCGGATGTTGTTGACCTTGAACGAGCCGATGAGCTTGCCCCCCTCGGCGAACAAGATCGAGGTGATCGCCCAGAGGGCGGAGGTGGCCAGACCGGCAATTTCACCCACGTACGGCATCGGGCGAATATAGGGGAGGGCGGTTTCTCCGGCAAACACTGTTGTCGGCGGCAGTGTGTCCGCCGGTGCATAACAAGCACCTGGGTTCATACCGAGGGCGGCCCGCGCACTTCGTCAAGTATCTGCAAGATAACGGGATACAACCGGCAAGCATTTTCCGGATCCGGGCACGGCGTTTGTCCTGAGTCCCCCGGAGAGAACCCCCTATGTCAGCCCTGTGGAAAATCGCCATCGCCGCGCTTTTGCTGGGGGCCGCTTTGCCGGCCCGCGGCGCGCAGTGGTCGCTGGCCGGAGAGGTGGTCGATCTCGACGGCGCGCCGGTGATCGGGGCAAACGTCGCGGTCTGGATCGGCTCCACGCCGGTGGCGGCCGGAGCGGCCGATGAGCACGGGCGGTTTGCTCTGCGGCTGAAGGATTCGACCGCGGCCCCGCTGCGCCTGGTCGTCTCATCGGTCGGATACCTCCGGCACGAGAGCACGGTCGCAGGCGGCGGACTGCCGGGCCGGCTCCGCATTGAACTGCGGCCGGCGCCGGTGGCGGTGGAGGGGGTGACGGTGCAGCCGCCGGAGGCAGCCGGAGCGCCGTGCCGGGCGCTGACGCGGGCCGAGGTCGCGGCGGCGGCCCAAACATCGTTCGTGCCGGGCAACCCGATCGACGCCGTGAAGGAGCCGCGGGTGTTGCGGGAAGGTTCGTCGCACTCGGCGCGGCTGCGGGTCAGCGGCTCCTCGCCGGTCTACACGATCAACGGCATCGCCATCGGCCGAAACCCGACCCACTACGGCATGTTCGCGGTCGTTCCGGCCGCCGTGGTGGAGCGGATGACGGTGCGCACGCTGGGGACAGGCGCGGCGCACGATGCGCCGGCGGCGATCGACCTGGCCCTCCCCCGGCCGTACGGGCGCCACCGCGACGCGTCGCTGAGCCTGTCGGCGATCGACGCCACCGCGGCCTGGTCGCTCGGCGGACCGCACTGGTTTACCCTCGGGGCGGCGCGCAAGTCGGTGCTCGACGAAATCGTCAACCGGCTCGACACCGACGCCGGGCGGCGCACGGTGCCGCCGACCAATTTTCAGGACCTGGTCGCTTCGTCGGGGCTCCGGCTCGGAAGCGCCGCCTCGCTGGCGATCGACCAGTACCACGTGCACGATGCGCTCGAGTACCGCACCGGCGGAACCGCGCGCAACACGCGGGGGGCGCAGACCGCGCTGGCGACCGCGGAGCACTATATCGGGGCGCGCCTGGAGATGCTCCGGTCGGGGACGCTCCTCCGCCTGCAGGCGGCCGTCCAGAGCACGGAGGAGTCGTATGCGGCGGCGTCGGTGCCGGACGGGGACGAGGCCGAACCGCCGATCCTCGATCTGCACGCCTCCGGAGTGACGACGACGATCGCGGGCGAGGTTGTGCTGTCGCTCGGGGCGTGCGAACTGACGATCGGAGACCGGGTCCGGCACGTGATGAAGCAGCGGATCGACCTGACGCAGCAGAACTGGAATTTCCTCCCCCCGGATGCGGCGAGCGACCTGCCCAATCCCTATCAGCCGGAATTGAACCGGCTCTATGGATCCTACCACGGGACGCGGCGGCGCACCGACCATGCCGCCTACGCCTCGCTGCGCTGGCGGGCGGGGCCGGTCCACATGGAATCGGGCGCGCGCATCGGGCACTTCGGGGGGCTGGCCCGGAAAGAGTGGGCGGTATTCCGCCAGGCCGCCACGCTCGACCTGGACGACAAGGGGGCGCTGACTTTCTTTGCGGGGACGTTCGCGGAGGATCCGGCGCAGCGCGTCCTCGAGGCCTACCAGGCGCTGGTCCACACCGACTACAACGGGCTGCAGCCGGTGCGCACTGCGCTCGTGTCGCTGCAGTACACCTGCGGACCGGCGAGCGCGGCCCTGTACCGGAAACAAATCGCCGGGCTGCCGGTGCTCACGCCCGACTTCCGCCGGGTCGCTGAGGACGGAGCGGCGGGGGAGGGATTCCTGCGGACGCCGTCGATCGGGGAGGCGGATTTTGCCGGCGGCGACATTACGCTCGCGTTCGACAGCCTCGCCGGGGGGCGGCTCGCCCTGACCGCCTCCTACGGATACACCGCTGGGACGAAGACGACTGCGAGCGTGACGGCGCCCTCCGAATTCAATGCGCCGCACCGGTGGTACGCGATGGCGCGCTACCGGGTGAGCCGCGTGGTGGCGGTCGGGGCGGAAGCCGCGGTCCGGTCGGGATACGCCTACACCCTGCCGCCAAAAAGCCCGGCGGCCCCGGACGGGGACCGCTTGACCGTCGACTACTACCGGGCCGCCCTGGCGCGGGAGAACGGCGCGCGCTTCCCCACGCACGCGACTCTGAATCTGAATGCGGTGTTCGACTTCGGCGCGGCCGAGGCCTACTGCGCCATTGCCAACATCACCAATCGGGCCAACCCGATCATCCGGTCCGCCGACGGTTTCATCTACGACGCCGGGATCCTGCCCAGCGCCGGCGTGACCGTGCGGTTCTGAAGCCTGAAGCCCGCTTTTCCTACAAAGAGCTACACGTACCGGGAGGCGACGGCGAGCACGACCAGCAGAAACGCCAGATTGATCGGGATCACCCAGTGGTAGAACAGGTGGCCGACCCTGCCGGTCTCCTGCCGGGTCGCCGCGCGGTACCGCGAGGCGTAGATGGGGCTCATGAGGCGCAGCCACACAAAACTCACCTTGTCGCCGCGGCGCCGGAGGTAGTTATAGATGGCCATGGTCGCGATCACATGCCAGACCACACCGATCAAGGCCCCCAGGGTGAGGACATAGGTCAGGGCGCTCATACGTGCTCCTTTCTGCCGGGGCGGGCCATCAACCCGCCGCGCCCAAAGAACGGCGATACGCCGGCCGCGAGGACCGGGGCCATGAATACGGCGCCCGCAGGACCGAACCCGGCCTCTCGAACGGGAGTGAGCGCGTTCCGGTTTTTCACACAAACTCCACTTCCTGCTGGTCGCGGAAGAAAATGAGGGCGAGGACGATGGCCGAGACAGGCACGAGGAGAAGGGCCAACACGGACATCAGCACTGTGACCTCGCAGATCCCGGCAGCCATCGTGACATAGGCGAAGCCGCGGATGTATTCGCCGAAGCGTTCCTTGGCCCCGAGCAGTTTGACCGCGATCAGAATATCCACGACGCCGATCGAGACCATGGCCCCGGTGAAAAAGGCCACAAACCCGACCAGGAGCACCACCCGATCGACCGGCCAGAAGGCGGAGGTCAGGATGCCGAACGCCAGCCCGCAGACCTGAAACGCGATCGTCCACCAGACCGAGACGATGATCAGGAGGTCGAGATCGCGGTAGGCGTAACGCTCGTGCAGGAGCGAGCGGAATTTCAGCAGCGTGTAGACCGCGATCGCCGTGAACGGAATCATGAGAAAATCGGAGGGGCCGACAAACGGCCGGCGAATGTTAAAAAACTCGGCGGCTACGCCCGCTTCGATAAGACCGATCACGATGGCGACGGGAAAGAGCACGGCCTGCACGATCGCAAGCCAACCGGCCAGCTTATACCTGTTCTCTTCCATACTTCCAAGACCCCGCCTTCAGGATGCGTGAGGTTCTCTGTCTCCTAAACAAAATCCGGTTCGTATTCCAGAATGTCGCCGGGCTGGCATTCGAGCTCGCGGCAGATCGCCTCGAGCGTGCTGAAACGGATACCCTTCACCTTGCCCGTTTTCAGAAGCGAGAGGTTGGTGACCGATATCCCGATTCGGGCCGCCAGTTCGGTGAGCGACATCTTCTTCTTCACCAGAATCAGGTCCAGTTTAATCTGTATAGCCACGGTTGGTCTCTGCGGTTGACAGTGCGAATTACATAAAGTGTTTTATGTTACACATAAAATACGTTAAGTAAAACGAAAAGATTCGGAGATTTCCGGATTTTTTTTGTTTGGAGACTATGCCCCCTCTTAAGATACTAACCCACAATATCTTAGGGCTGCCTCCGACGGCCGGCGCCGCGAAGGCTCGCGGCTGATCGTTCGCGCGGTCGATGCGCGAGGACGGAACCGGGCACCGGGGGAGGGGTTGTTAGGTCTGTCCCGCGAAGGGTGGAGATGGAGACTTTTTTACAGAATCACTATTTGCTCTACGGAGCATTCACCGCTTTTGTGCTCGGGATGCTGGCTCTGGATCTCGGCGTCTTTCACCGGCGCGACCACGTGGTCAGCATGCGGGAGTCGTTTGCCTGGACGGCGGTGTGGATCGTGCTGGCGCTCGCGTTCATGGCGTTCGTGTACTACCGGTACGAGACGGTCTCGCCCGGGCGGGGCACTCCGGCGGCGCTGGAGTTTCTCACCGGCTACCTCATCGAGAAGTCGCTGAGCATCGACAACGTCTTCGTCTTCCTCCTCATCTTCTCGTACTTCAACGTGGCTCCGATATACCAGCACCGGGTGTTGTTCTGGGGGATTCTCGGGGCGCTCGTGTTCCGGGCGTTTTTCATCGCCCTGGGCGCCCTCCTGATCGCGAAATTCCACGCCATCATCTACCTCTTCGGCGCTTTCCTGGTGTTCACGGGGATCAAGATGGCCTGGGCGAAAGACAAGCAGTTCCACCCGGAGCGGAACCCGGTGCTGCGACTCTTTCGGAGGTTCGTCGGGGTCACAAAGGATTACCGGGGGAAGCGCTTTTTCGTCAGAGCGGCGGGCCGCCGGCTGGCGACGCCTTTGTTCGTTGTGCTCCTCCTCGTGGAGTCCAGCGACATCATATTCGCGGTCGATTCGATACCGGCGATTTTCGCGGTGACGAAGGATCCGTTCTTGGTGTTCACGGCCAACGTGTTCGCGATTCTCGGATTGCGCTCGCTCTACTTCGCGCTGGCGGGCGTGATGCGGCTGTTCCACCACCTCCACTACGGCCTGTCGGTCATCCTCGTCTTTGTCGGGATCAAAATGATCCTCTCGGATATCTACAAGGTTCCGATCGGCATCTCTCTGGGGGCGGTGGGACTGATCATCGCGGTGTCGATCGCCGCTTCGCTGGTTTGGCCGAAACGCGCGGTCGCGCCCGGCGATCCGCCGGCCCTGCCCGAGATTCCCGCGTAAGTCGGAAAGTTCCGGCCGGTCCGGGAGGTCAGCCCCCGAGGCCCGTGGAGCGCGGGGGCGCAGGGTCGGCCGGGGGCTGCCCGGTGAGCTTGCGGCGCAGCCGGCGCAGCAGGTTGCGCGCCCACACGAACTCAAGGGAGAGGATGCCGAGGCCGGCCGGAATGACGAGAAACGCCGGGCCGGGCAGCACCAGGAGAGCTACGCCGAGCGCGAGCACCGTGAAACCGATCACGGCGACGACCAGCCTTCGCACTTGTCTTATCGTTCCGGCAATCATCGCTTCCCCCGGTCACCGGTACGCCGGGAGCAGTCCCGGGTCGGTGAGAGGCGGGGCGGCCGGCGCCCGCTCACTGCGATTCGTCGGTGACCACGTGGGCGACGTCGATCACGGTGTCGTCATCGCGCAGCTGCATGAGCCGCACGCCCTGGGTGTTGCGGCCGATGACGCTGATCCCCTTGACCGCGGTGCGGCACGTCACGCCCTTGCGGGTGATGAGGATCAGTTCGTCCTGGTCGAGGACCTCCTTGATCGCGACCACCTCCCCGTTGCGCTCGCTGCTCTTGATGTTGATGATGCCCTTGCCGCCGCGGTTGGTGATGCGGTACTCGTCGACCGAGGTCCGTTTGCCGTAGCCGTTCTCGCAGACCGTGAGGATGGTGCTGTCGCGTTTGACGACCACCATCCCGATGGTGTAGTCTTTCTTGCCGAGGGTGATCCCCTTGACGCCGTAGGCGGTGCGGCCCATGGCGCGGACTTTCTCCTCTTTGAAGCGGATCGCCATCCCCTTGCGGGTGGCCAGGATGATGTCGTAGGTGCCGTCGCTGAGACAGGCCTCGATGAGTTCATCCTCGACCGGGAGGGTGATGGCATTGACGCCGGTGACGCGCGGGTGGGAGAATGAGTCGAGAGCGACCTTCTTGACCACCCCCTGGCGCGTGGCGAAGACGACGAAGCGGTCGGGGGAGAAGTCGCGGACGCGGGTGAAGGCGGTGATGTTCTCGTCTTTCTCCATCTGGACGAGGTTGACGATCGGCTTGCCCTTGGCCAGCCGCCCGCCCACCGGGATCTCGTGCACTTTCACCCAGTAGCAGCGGCCCTTGTTGGAGAAGAACAGGACGTAGTCGTGGGTGGAGGCGACGAAGAGGTGTTCGGCCCAGTCGTCCTCTTTGGTTTCGATGCCGCGGACGCCCATGCCGCCGCGCTGCTGGCGCCGGTAGCCGCTCACCGAGAGGCGCTTGACGTAGCCCTGGTGGGAGATGGTGATGACCATTTCCTCTTCGGCGATGAGGTCCTCGACGCTGAGCTCCTCGGCCGCGTCCTGGATCTCGGTGCGCCGGGCGTCGCCGTACTTCTCCGCCAGGCCGCGCGTTTCATCCTTGACGATCTGCATGCGGAGCGCCTGGGACTCCAGAATGGCGCGGTACTCGGAGATCTTCTGGATCAGCTCGCGGTACTCGTCCTCGATCTTCTGCCGCTCGAGGCCGGTGAGGCGCTGGAGGCGCATCTCGAGGATCGCGGTCGCCTGGACGTCCGACAGGCCGAACTTCTTCATCAGCCCGGCGTGCGCGGTCGGCGTGTCTTTCGACTTCCGGATGAGGGCGATGACTTCGTCGATGTGGTCCAGCGCGATGCGGTAGCCCTCGAGGATGTGGGCCCGCTCCTCGGCCTTGCGCAGGTCGTACTGGGTGCGCCGCACGACCACTTCGTGGCGGTGGTCGACAAACGCCCGGATGAGCTGTTTGAGGCTCATCTGTTTCGGCACGCCGTGGTCGAGCCCGAGCATGTTGACCGAGAAGGTGGTCTGCATGGTCGTGTGGGTGAAGAGCTGGTTGAGGACGACGTCGGGCGGAATGTCGCGCTTGAGCTCGATGAAAATGCGCATGCCGTCGCGGTCGGACTCGTCGCGGAGGTCGGCGATGCCGTCGATCTTCTTGTCGCGCACAAGCTCGGCGATCTTCTCCAGCAGGTTGGTCTTGTTGACCTGGAAGGGGATTTCGGAGACGATGATGGCGTCCTTGCCGTTCTTCATGCGCTCGATGGCGGCGCGGGCGCGCACGTACACGTGCCCCTTGCCGGTGCGGTAGGCCTCGCGGATGCCGTCGCGGCCGTTGATGATCCCGCCGGTGGGGAAATCGGGGCCGGGGACAATCTCCATGAGGTCGTCGTTCGTACACTCGGGATCGTCGATCACGCGGATGATGGCCTCGGCGATCTCGTTGAGGTTGTGCGGCGGAATGTTGGTCGCCATGCCTACGGCGATGCCGGAGGTGCCGTTGCACAGGAGATTGGGGAACTTGGCCGGCAGGACCACCGGCTCCTCCCGCGTGCTGTCGTAGTTGGGCATGAAGTCGACGGTCTCTTTTTTCAGATCGTCGAGCATCTCCATCGCCATCGGTGTCAGGCGGGCTTCCGTGTACCGCATGGCCGCCGCGCCGTCGCCGTCGATCGAGCCAAAGTTTCCCTGGCCGTCCACCAGCGGATAGCGCATGTTGAAATCCTGCGCCATGCGCACGAGCGTCGGGTACACCACCTGCTCGCCGTGGGGATGGTAATTTCCCGAGGTGTCGCCGCAGATCTTGGCGCACTTACGGTGCGGCCGTCCGGGCGCCAAATTCAGATCGTTCATCGCCACCAGGATGCGTCGGTTCGACGGCTTAAGCCCGTCGCGGATGTCGGGCAGCGCCCGATTGGTGATCACCGACATCGAGTAATCCAGGTAGGAGTGCTTCATCTCCTCTTCGAGGAAGATCGTCTCTATCTTTTGCCGCTCCATTGTCATGGCCGCCGAAGGTCCCTTCTATCTTGCAGTCGTAAAGTCCACGATACGCTGACGATAAGCTAACCATTATATGCGCGAATAGCAATAAAAAACCGCCGAAAGCCTGGCATTATCCGATTGTGCGACAATGTATTAGCGGCCGCTTCCCGAACGGCGGACGGGTGGCGGCATCGGGCTTCCGCCGGCCGCGCTGCCCGACGTGCGGCTAGCCGAGGCCGATCGCTTATGACGCCGCCTGGGAATGTCGATCAATGGACTATGGCGACACGTCCGCAGTTTGACCAAGCGTCCATAAGAATCACCGCTCCCGTGTCCCGCGCGCCGCTGGGGCCGCTGCTAAGGAGACCGCCGGTGCTCGTTTATGCTGTGGTCACCGCATATCGAACCTGGCTGGTCGCGCTGCTGCTGGCGGCCGTGATAGTGGCGGCGGTGAAGCCGGCGGTGGAAGTCGGCGTCCGGCAGGTTCTCCCCCCGGTCAGACAGAGCAAGATGCTCGGGCTGGTGAAGCGGGAGAAGCCTCGTCCGGCGGCTCTCGCGGTCACGCGCCTGCTCATGCTGGCGGCCTGGGCGGGCGTCGGCGGGGTCGTGTTTCTCCGGTGGCGCCGCGAATTGCCGGACCGGCTCGCCGCGGCGGAGGCATGTGCCCGCCGGTGGGAGCACGAGGCCGAGCGTCTGGCCGAAACGGCGCCCGATCGCAGCCGGCGGCTGTATCGGGCCGCGCTGGTGCTGACGCTCGATCGGGAGGCCCGGCGGCGGGTGCAGGCCCGGCTGTGCGCTCCGGGCGGAGCGGCCGATGCCGCCGCGACATGCGCCGCGACCCCGGCGGACACCTTGGCCCCGCCCACCCGGGCGGGCGCGGAAGGGCCGGCGCCGCCGGGTCTCGACCGCCGCTACCGGTTGGAGGAGAAACTCGGCCAAGGGGCGATGGGCATAGTCTATCGCGGCCATGACCAGGTGCTCGACCGCCCGGTGGCGCTCAAGCGGCTCGCCGCGCGGCTCGTCGGCGAGTCGGTCTACAGCGAGCGCTTCCGCCAGGAGGCGCGGGCGCTGGCCCGGCTGTCGCACCCGCACATCGTGCAGGTGTTCGACCTCATTGCGGTCGGCGAAGAGATCTGGATGGTGCTTGAGTACCTCGACGGGGGTTCGCTCGCGGATTATCTGAAAACGCACGGGCGCCTCGAGCCGGCCGAGGCGGCGCGGATGATCTGCGGGATCGCCGACGGATTGGCGGTAGCGCACCGAGAGGGAATCATCCACCGCGATATCAAGCCGGCCAACATCCTGCTGACCGCCGACCGGCGGGCCAAGCTCTCGGATTTCGGCATCGCCAAGCTGGCTCGCGAGGCGACGCTGACACAAGCGGGATCGACCCTCGGCTCACCCGCCTACATGAGCCCCGAGCAGTGCAGCGGCGAGGGGCTCGACGAGCGGTCCGACATCTACTCCCTCGGCATCACCCTGTACGAGCTGCTGGCGGGGCGGCCGCCGTTCGCCGGAGAGACGAGCGGCATACTCGCGCAGCACCTGGTGGGCGACCCGGCGCCGCTGGCGCAGTGGGCGCCGGGCGTACCGGAACCGCTCGATCGACTGGTGCGGCTCATGTTGGCGAAGCGGCGCGAGGATCGCCCGCAGATGATGGCCGAAGTCGCGGCGGCGCTGGACGGCTGGACCGAAAGGACCGCTCCCGTGCCCGGCGCCTGACCCGAGGCCCGTCGGCACGCGCGGCTTTGGCCCCTCGCTCGAACAGCGCCCTCGGTCTTGACAAAATGGACCGCGCCGGTTATAGTTACGGCAGGTCCCATAAGTCCTTTTCCCTCGATTGACACCGACGATTCCGGCAGGGCTAGTTTGACGCAGGAGGAGTAATATGAAAGCATGCGTGCGGGCCGCCCTCCTGGCGGGGGTCGCGGCGCTTGCGAGCACGGCCGGGGCGAGCCGGCTCACGGATCTCACGGGCTGGTGGAGGGTGATCGAGGACAACGGGCATTTCATCCGGTTGGTGCAGCAGGGGGTCGATGTCACTATACTCGACGGGGACGGGACACTCATCGCCCCGGGCGTCTTTGCCAACGATACGCTGTGGGCCTACCCGACGCCTGCCGACACGGTGATTCTCGTGTACCATGGGGACACGCTGAGCGGTCTGAACGAGGAAGGGAATCCCATGACGATCGTCAGGTACCCGGTGGATCTCAACGGGTGGTGGGCGAATGTCGACGGAGGGAGGGAAATTCCGAGGTTTGTCCACGAGGGCTCGGCGGTGCAGCTCTGGATGGATACCGATACCTCGACCTGGTTTGTCGCCGACGGCACGTTTGCGAATGATACGGTTCTGCTTGACCTGCCGCCGGAGCTGGGTGGCGCGCTGACCCTGATCTACCGGGCGGACACGCTTGGCGGCATGGGGGGACCGGACGCGGATTCCATCATTCTGGCGCGCTCGCCCTACGGAAAGTGGATGCCGATTCGGTGCGGAACAGTTGCCATTGGGGGAGATTTCGAAGACTGGCCATACATGTATCTCATGGCTCAGGACAGGCGCGATGACGGGACCAGCACCCCGGCGGCCGAACTGGATCGGGTCTATCTCTGCCATGATTCGGACTACTACTACTTCCGGATAGAATGTGTCGGCGACGCCGCCTTTCCGCACAGCGGGACGCTCTGGGACCGCTATTCGATTGTCTGGTATATTAGCGGTACCGACAGTACGTGCAGCATCAGAATCGAGTCCACCTGGGAAATGTACTTCTGGAACAACATGACGCAGCAGGAAACGATGCTCGAACCGCCGGCGGTGTCGGGTCGCGTCATCGAGGGAAGGATACCGCTTGAGCTGCTCGGTCGCCTTGCGGAAGAAGCGGAAGTGTCCGTCAGGTCGGCGTACTACGACTGGGATTTCGGGTGGCTGTCGTACGATGAGATTCAATTCAATGCGGCCCGGCAAGCGTGCGGGGCCGATCCCGCGCGGCTGACCCCGCAGCCGCAGTATGCTTTCCTGTCAAACGCCGTGACACCCGTCATGGATACGCTCGTTATCGGCAACCTGCCGGACCGCGCCGCCGGCGACATTCGGCTGAGCTCTCTGCGGGTCAACGGAGCTGTCCAGCCGACGGTCTGCGCGGGGCACTTGAAATGCCCGGGGTTCGCGGGCAGCGTGGTGACAGCGCTTTTTCCCGCCCGGACGTTTCTCCAGGGGTACGGACTGGTCTGGGACACGGCCCGGGCGCCATACACGGTGACGGGGGAATTCCGGGACGGTGCGCCGGTGAATATCGAAGGCGAGGTTACGATAATCGGCCACCGGTCGGGGGACGTGAACGGGGATGGGACGGCAAGCGTGGCGGATGTGACGTTCCTGGTCGGGTACGTTTTTCGCGGCGGCCGGGCGCCGCAGCCGGTCGAGTTGGGGGATGTGGACTGCGACGGGGGAATTACGGTCACCGATCTCAGCAGCCTGGTTGCATATCTCCTGCGGGGCGGTCCGCCCCCGTGCGCTCGCTAGCGGATCATGCCGTTCGAATCACAGGGGCCGCCTTCGGCGGCCCTTTGTCGGAGAGGGGCAAACGGGCGCGCCCCGGCGCCGAAAACCCGGCCCCCGAACCAATTCAACCTTGCCGGTTACAAAGGGCATGATATATTCCCCGCACAAGAAGGACGGAAAGGTGGTATGGGTACGATGGTTCGCCGCATCCTGTTGTCTGCGCTTCTGGGAGCCGTGCTCGCCGCCGCAGCGCGGCCGGCCGCTAAGTTCGATCTGAAAGGACTCGCCGGTTCGTGGGAAGGCGAGGGGATGTTCCTCATGCCGGTCACCGATCTTGAGGTCGAGGTGGAAGGGGAAGGGGAGTTCGTCTACGATGCGAAGCGGGACCTGGTCAAGACCACGATGTCGGGGTCGAAGTTCCTTGTCCCGTACTCCGATTCCGGGCTGCTCCGGTACGACCTCGCAACCGACTCGGTGTCGTGGGAGGTGTGGGACAACTGGGGGCAGCATTCGATGTACTACGGCCAATGGCGCGACGGCGTGATCGCGGCCGACCGGCTGTGGAAGAGCCGCAACTACCAGGTGACCGTGACTTTCCCCCACCGGGACACGCTCAATTTTCACCTGACCGCCACCGATCCGCAGACGCAGTTGAAAACGACCCGGGCGCGGTTCAGTCTCTGGCGGGTAAAGTGAGCGATGGCGGCCTGGGCGACGACTGTTGATGCGCTGGTGCGCAATTTCCTGTCCGCCCTCAACGCCTCGGTGCCGTCGATGCGGGCGGCCCGCATTCTGGACGACGACTTGACCGGATTCGACGACTGGGAGCGGCTGTGCGATACGCTCTACCGCCTCCTGGTGATCGAACCGATCCGCGCCTCCCTGCCCAAACCCGCACAGGCCGTCTTTGACCTCCCCTCGTATGAAACCCAGTACGAATCGCTGGAGGATTTCAGTCTCATCCAGGTGACGCCGCCGGGGAAAGCGGCGCCGCCGCGGCAAATCGCCGGAACGGCCGTGTTCTTCCGCTTTCTGCCCGGCAACGAACAGACCGGGCGGTTCGATCTGGTGGAGACCGTGAGAGTGAACGAGGGGCTGACGATCGAGGAGACCTCGTGGGAGACGGCCAGGGCGGAGGAAGTGTATTTCACCTGCCTCGTCCCGGAGCGCCAGGGATGGCGGCTGCTCGATCACGTGCAGGTCGAGATGGAGTAGTCGCCGGGCCGAAGGGGGGTCCGCACGCCCCGCGGAGATTTTCGACAGTTGCCGGGCCCGAGAATTGCGGCGCGCCCATCACCCCGACCGGTGCAATCGCCGCCCGCATCCGGCGGCGGTTCTACTCCCGATAGTACCAGTGCCACGATTCCCAGTAGTCGTAGTCGGACTTCTCCACCGGTTTCGGGTAGGATTCGACAAAGCCGAAATCGGCGGCGTGCCGGGTGAGCCACTTGTAGGCGTCGGTATGGACGAAACGGGCCTCGCTCGGCACGAGATCGAGCGCGCGCGCCGTGTGGTGCTGGGAGAAGCCGGGCGGAGCGACGAAACGCACGACCTGGTGGAAGGTCTGCCCCTCGGCCATGCGGCGCCGGATCACCCGCTTCTGATAGGCCGGGGAACGGTACCCGGAGTCGACGCGGAAGCGGATGCCGGCTTTGCGGGCCGCCTCGGCCATGCGGACAAACGCCTCGCGGGTGGCGCGGGTGACGTAGATCCGGCTGCCGTTGTCGCAGAGATCTTTCGGTAGGGCCACGAGCGTGTCGGCCGCCGCCCGCTCATGGGGCGGAACATAGCGCTCGCACCACCGCTCCGGCACGTCGTAGGTGACGGCGTCGATGGTGACGGAATGGTTGCAAGGGCGCTCGGCCTTGGCCGACCGGTCGGCCTGCGGGGCGCCGGACGCGAAGCAGAGCGCCGCCGCGGCCGTCAACACGCCTCGTCTGACCCGGACGTTCCTCACATTACCCTACGTAGCGGAGGCCGGAGTTCGTACCGGTGAGAATCTGACGGTCGCTTTCCAGTCCGGCCGCCTTCACCTCTCCGATGAACAGGATGTGGTTGCCGGTCTCGACCGAGTTGACGATGGCGCAGTCGACATAGCCGAGGATCCCGTGGAGCACCGGCGTGCCGGTGGCGGGGGAATTGCCGAGGGTGCGGGCTTTGAGCTTGTCGTAGCCGGCCTCGGCCGGGCCGTAGAACGACTTGGCGACCGCTTCCTGTCCCTCGCCGATGAGATTGACGACGAACGCCTGGTGCTCCCGCAGCAACGGGATCGACTGCCGTTTCTTATGCACCGCGATCGCGACCAGCGGCGGATCGGAACTGACCTGGGTCACCCAGGAGGCGGTGAAGGCGTTTCCGTTTTCCCCCTTCCCCATTGTGACCACGTAGACGCCGTATTCGAACTTCCGGAGGACTTTTTTGATGTCGTCGGCCATGGCGATTACCCTTTCGCAGGTGGCGTGTTGCTTTCGATCGGCCAGCATACCGTTTCCGGCGCGGGCCGTCAATTACTTTCCCTGTAACCGGCCGGCCAGCCTCATGGTTCGAAGGGGTGATCGCGCATGAAGTCGGGGCGGTAGTGCTCGCTGGAGCCGAGTTCCTGGACCCAGCCGCGGGTGAACCCCAGGCGTTCCATCGCTTCGAGCACCTCATCGTACTCGTCCCGGAGGACGCGGCGGCCGAGGGTGGGATGGCGGGCCACGGCCGGCGTCGGCCAGTACTGCGACATGAGCGAGAGGTGGCAGTCGGGCGAAAAACACTCGGCGATGCAGCGGAGAACCTCGATCGAGTTTTGCACCTGACCGGGGAGCACGAGGTGGCGAATGACCAACCCGCGCCGGATCAAGCCGTCGGCGCCGAGCTCGATCTCGGCGCCCATCTGCCGGAACATCTCCCCGATCGCGGCCGCCGCGATCTCGGGGTAGCGGGGGGCCTGCGAAAACTCGCGCGCGAGCCGCTCATCCATGTACTTGAAATCGGGCAGGTAGACATCGATGATCCCCTCCAGCCGCCGGATCGCCTCGACCCGGTCGTAGCCGTTGGTGTTGCACACGTACACCGGCCGGCGGCCGCGGGCGGCGAGCACGTCGATGATGCGGAGCATCTGCGGGTAGTAGTGCGAGGGGGAGACGAAGCCGACCGAAGGGCAGCCCCGGTCGAGATGCTCCTCGACCCGGTCGGCCAGCCGGTCGTAGCTCATGGCGGTTTCGATGATCGGTTCGTGCGTGCGGCTGATGTCGTAGTTCTGGCAGTAGACACACTGGAGGTTGCAGCGGGTGAAGAAGATGTTGCAGATGCCGTGGGGGCCGGAGATGACCGGCTCCTCGCCCCGGTGGGCGCAGATCGAACCGATAGACAGGTCGGCGCCGCTGCGGCACCAGCCGAGCGGGCTGGCGGTGCGGTCGGCGCCGCAGCCCCGGGGGCAGCAGGCGCAGCGCTCCAGGTTCGGTTCGAACGGTCGGCGATCCGATGAACTCATGGGGCCAATATAGGACAGGTTCTCTCCCCTTGCCAGACTCATCCGGCGGAAGACAAAAAAAAGGGCAGGCCGCAGGCCTGCCCTTGCACTCTCACTGAGCCGTCACTGGCACACCAGCGCCGGGCCCCCTCGGAAGAGGAAGGCGATCATGTAGGTGACGTCGCCGACGGTGATGCCGACCTGGCCGTCAACATCCGCCGCCGCCATGTTGGCGGGGGAGGGACCGCCGCGGAACATGAAGGCGATAAAGAAGGTCAAATCGCCGACAGTGAAACTGCCGTCCCCGGTAACGTCGCCGCACAGGTAATCGCAGGCGTCGCCGACGCCGTCGAGGTCGCCGTCGGCCTGGTCCGGGTTAGCGATCTCGGGACAGTTGTCACAGGCGTCGCCGACGGCATCCTGATCGCCGTCGACCTGCGTCGGATTTGTGACAGTCGGGCAGTTGTCGCAGGCGTCGCCGCGGACGTCGCCGTCAGAATTCGTCTGACTGGTGTTGGGCACCGCCGCGCAGTTGTCGCAGGCATCCCCGACACCGTCGCTGTCAGCGTCGTTCTGAGTGGCGTTGGCGATGGCAGGGCAATTGTCGCAGGCGTTGCCGAAAGCGTCGGTGTCGCTGTTGGCCTGGTCCGGATTGGGGGTGGTCACGCAGTTGTCGCAGGCGTCCCCCTTGCCGTCGCTGTCGGCGTCGGTCTGGATCTGGTTGGCGACGGTCGGACAGTTGTCGCAGGCGTCGCCGAAAGTATCGCTGTCGGAGTTGGCCTGGGTGGGGTTCTGGACCGACGGGCAGTTGTCGCAGGCGTCCCCCTTACCGTCGCCGTCGGCATCGGTCTGGCCGGGGTTGGCGACCGTGGGGCAGTTGTCCGACCCGGTGGGGATCCCGTCGTTATCGGGATCGGGATCGGCAGTCGGGAAGACAATGTAGTCCACCCAGCCGCAGTCGCTGCCGACCGACTGTGATCCGTCCTTCGTGTAGGTCCAGCGGAACGTATGGCTACCGGCCGTGGTGGCGTAGGACGCCTCGGTCCAGGCGACGGTGCCGGACCACCGGTCCTTGCGGACGCCGTCGAGCCAGAATTCCAGGTAGTCCCAGCCCGACTCCGACGAGACCTTGTAGCGGAAAGTCACCGTGCCGGCCTCGAGGTTGCTCAGCGTGACCTGCATGGTGGAGGTCTGGCTGTGCGAAATGGTCCCCGACTTGGCCGAGTAGGTGCCCTCGTAGGGCGCCGAAGTCGTCGTTACCCACGCAGCGTTGCCGCTCTGCGTCCACGGGAAGGCGGCGAAATTGCCGGTCTCGAAGTCTTCGATCGTCTGCCCCACGGTCAACGAAAACAGCACGCTGTCGCTGTAGCCGCCGTCGGCGGTGAGGTGTACAACGAAATCGACCGGGTGCTCGAGCGGGCAGGAGGGGGAGACGCTGAACTGGTAGGCGGTGAGCGACGTGCCGGTGCCGCCCAGGGCGGTGATGGTCGGGAACATGGCGCTGTTCTGCGTGATCGTGATGTAGCTGTCGGCGGTCGCCAGCGTCCCGGCCAGATTAACGGCGTTGCCGGCGCCCTCGTTTTTCAGTGTGATGCTCATGGCCGCCGATTCCCCCGGATCCAGCGCACCCGCCGTCTGGCTCACGAACGTCAGAACCGGCGCGTTCGGCAGCGGCTGGAGCTGTACGTTCTGCGTGACCGTGCCGGCGTAGGAAGCGACGGTGATGCCGAAAACAGTGTCCGGGTAGTAGCCGGGCGAGCTGTAGACGAAGTTCCAGGTACCGGGAGCGATCATGCGGTGGTAGTTGCCCAGCACGGGATCGGTGTAGACCTGGGAGCTGTCGGCCTGGGTGTCGTGGCTGAGCACAAAGATCGTGGCCGCCAGCGGCAGGCCGGTGTTGGCGTCGGTGACGATCCCGCGCACGCCCCGGAGGGCATTGCGCAGGTAGTTGAACAGCGAGACCCGCAGGTAGCCCCACCAGGTCGGGAGCTGGCCGGCGGGGAGCAGCTTGGTCTCGGAGATCTCGATGGTGACTTCGCGGCAGCCGTGCCAGTAGTTCATGAAATCCTGGCGGCCGCCGGTGATCGTGTACCAGTCATACCCGTTGGTGATGCCGTCGTTGAACCCGTCCATGTAGCCCCCCGAGCTGTAGTACTGGGCGGAGTCGGCGAACACGTGTGAGACGGTCTGCCACCAGGCGTCGTCGGGATGCCGGCGCGACCAGGTGTCCCAGGGGTAGTTGACCACTTCGGCCCCGCCGTGGAAGTTGGCGGAGATGATAAAGTGGCGGGCCTGGGCGAACGCGATCATGGCGTTGGTTTCCGGCTGATAGGCGTTGCCGTCCGGGTGCGGCCCGTCGTCGGCGTCGGGGAAGTTCCGGTTGAGGTCGACGCCGTTGGCGTTGTAGCGGGTCGCCCCGTACACTGTCGAATTGCCGCCGGCGTAGGTCCCGTCGGGGTTGTGCAGCGGGTTGATCCAGATCTCGAGATTGTCGACCATGCTGGTGATCTGAGGATTGACGCCGTAGGCGCTCAGGAGGGAGTCGATCATGCGCAGCATCAGGACGTACCCGGTGGTCTCGTCGCCGTGCATCGACGACAGATACAGCACTTCCGGCTCGTCCTCGTCGACCGCGACGTTGTCGGAGATCTTGGCGGCCAACAGGGCGCGGCCCTCGGTCGTCGTGCCGATGGTCACGATTTGGCAGAGGCCCGGGTAGGTTGCGGCAAACTGGTTCATCATGGCCACGTAGGCATCATACGTGGGGTACACATCCCAGGCCCTTGCATCGCGGAGATCGGACGTCATTTCGGGGACGATCAGCGTGCTCGGGCGCGGGAGTTCCTCGAAGGCATACCCGAGGCGCTCCAGCGCAGCCAGCTGCTCGTCGGTGGCGTACGCCAGCACGACGCCGTCCTGCACGTTGTCGATCGAGACGACCTCGGAGAGCTCGGCCAGTGCCTTCGGGGAATCGGCCTTGAGCCGCAGGTAGTGCTCGTTGACGGCGACGACGGTCGACGCGCAGAGGACAAGCAAAAGCAGGACGGTTGCACAGCGAAGAGAACGCATCATAACTGCTTTCCTTTGGTTCGGCGGAGCCTATGTAAGTATTTTCGAACAGTACCTCCACAATATAAACCAAAAAACCGGGCGACAAAGGGGTTTTTGCCGCCCGGTAAGGTCAGTCGGTGCAATCAGTTGCCGCAGGTCGGCGGCGACCCCCCGCGGAAGAGAAAATTGATCAACTGCGTGAGATCCGGCAGCGCGATGTCGCCCGAGCCGTCGAAATCGCAAGCCGCGGGATCCGGCGGCGCCGGCCCGCCCCGGAAGAGGAAGTTGATGAAGAAAGTCAGGTCGGCCACGCTCGGCCCCGCCCCGTCGCCGTTGATGTCGCCGCAGATCCAGGCAGGCTGGAGCGTCACCGTCAGCTCCGCCGGAACCGTCTCCGCCGGGTGATTCGGATCGTTGCAGCTCACCACGAGGGCGGCCTGGTAGAGGCCGGAATCCAGACCCGCCGAGCGGAACATCAGGCCCACGGTATCGGTACCTCCGGCCGCCACCGTTCCCGAAAAGCGGCTGAGGCCCAGCCATTGGTAGGGCTGGACGAACCGGATGCAGAGGGAGTCTTTCAGGTAGGGCGTCAGGTACGCAACCTCCAGGCCGTCCGTGCCGTCCGGGCTCTCGATCCCTATCGTGCCGCCGGCCGCATCGAACCCGGCGGCGACGCTCAGGTACTGGAAGCGGATGGAACCGTCCGGTTCGAGGATAACCTCCGCCGTGATCACGTCGCCGGGGTTCGCCAGATATTCGGGATAGGCGGTGAACTGAATGACGCAACGGCCGCCGCTCGTATCGAGGTAGACGTGGGCCGCGGCGGCATTGTTCACATCATCCGGGTTCAGGTCGTCCCACAGCCAGGCGAGGAGGGCGTTGGGGAGAGTGTCGTTGGGGATGTGTTTCTTGAAGCGGGAGTTCATCGCTCCGGGGGCGAACCCGATGATCCCGTTCGACCCGATGTAGATCTCGGTGTAGGCGCTGTCATAGAACGGGAAGGGGAAGCCGATGGCATAGGGGCCTGCGAAGTTATCGTCGTTGAGGGCGCTGATGACATCGGTGCCGGCGGCCGAGACGTCGATCCATTCAAAGGCCGGTCCCCCGGATTCGTCGGAGTCGATCCAGAAGTAGCCGTGGCCGTCCGGTCCGCCGGCGCTCTTTTCCACCGCCGGCCCGCTCCGCGGATCGTCGGCGCCCTTGTGGTCGGCGTAATCCTCGAAACCCTCCGCGAGCCGCCGGTGCGCGGGTGCGAGTTCCCCCGACGCGAGCAGTTCGCCCAGGCGGGTGTTCCCCTTGGCGGCGACCGGGACAACCGAGAGCGAATAGGTGAGAACGCCGAGGCCGGTGTTGGCGATGAGCAGCCGGTCCGCGGCGGAATCCCCCTGCACTAGGCCCGCGCTGAATCCGGAGGGCGCCACGGCCAGCGCGGGAGCGTAGTCGACGCTGATGTTGTCGACGAACCAGAAGTCGGAATCGGCGCCGGAACCGAACGAGCGGAAGCGGACCTGGAAACCGCCGTGCAGCGCGTCGGCCGGCAGACCGAAAGTCACGCGCTCGAAGCTCGACATGGGCGCGCCCGACCCGAGGTGGCGGGCGACGAGAACCCAGGAGCCGGAGTTGTTCTTGTACTCCACCCAGAGATCGTCGCCCGCATCGGGCGGCTCGGACGAACCGCCGCGCTCGTAGTAGTAGGACAGGACGACGTCGCTGCGCCCCGACAGGTCAATCGGCTGGGAGGTCAGCGTGTCGACGCCGCCGTCGAGCGCCGCCGCGTAGGGGGCCGAGGGCGGGAAAAGCGCCGCCGCGCTAACCGCCGCGCCGACAATGCTTGTCCACCGGGAGACGATGACCGTATCGACCGGGAAGGGTTCGTACCACGGAAATCCGCCGGGCGGGCCGGCCGAGAACGAAACCAGCCGACTGTCGTCGAACATGAGCGGGTCCCCGGCGGAGACGGCGCGCACACGGCAGGAGTCGACGGCGTTCATCGGGGCGTCGGCCGGCACCTCGACCTTGACCACAAACCGGGCGGAATCGCCGGCGGCGATCATGCCGCTGCCGCCGACCGGGGCCACCCCGGCGTCATCCCAGAACGACACGGGCCACGCGCCGCCCGAGTCGGCGAAGCTGTACTGGTCGGCCTGCGACCCCCGGTTGGCGATCTGCAGCGTGTACTGCATGGTGTCGCCGGCCGGGCCGTACTGGCTGGCGAAGGCCGGGTCCAGAGAGAGCTTGAAGGGCTGGGGGGGGCCGACGTAGAGGTCGTCGACGAACCAGTCGTCGTAGGCGCCCGCCGTCCCGATACTCCTCAGGCGCAGGCGGAACGCGCTGTGATAAGCGGCCGGCGGAAGCGGGAGTTCCACCTCGGAGAAAGTCGTCATGTCGGGGCCAGAACCGAGGTGTTGCTGCAGGAGCTGCCACACGCCGGCGCTGTCGCGGTACTCGACGAAGAGGTCGTCGTTGGCCTCGGGGGAGTCGCCGCCGCCGGTGCGCTCGTAGAAATAGCGCACGATCAGATTCCCCTGGCCCGCGAGATTGATCACCTGCGACATGACCGTGTCGGCTCCCGCCGGGGCGCCGTCGAGGTTGAGGCTGTACGGTTCGGAGGGTTCGGCGAGCGCGACGGCGTTGGCCTCGGCCCCGGTGGTCTGGACCCAGTGCGCGGCGCTCAGCGCGGCCGCCGGGAACTCGTCCTCGAACGGAATCGCCAGCGGCTCGCCGTCGGAGACGGTGCGGAGCCGGCTGGCCGCGGTGTAGACCGGATCGCCGACGGACGTGGCCGTGACAAGGGCCGTGTCGGCGGCCCCGTACACCGAGGGCGGCACGATGACGCGGACCGTGAACGCGAAAACGGAGTCGGCCGCCAGCGGGCCGGTGGACAAAAGCGGCGTCGTCCCGGCGGCGTCGAAGATTTCGGTAGTCCAGGCGTTGCCCGACACCGCGAGGGCGTAGGAGTCCGTGTACACGCCGGTGTTCACAATCTGCAGGGCGTACCAGACTGAATCGGCAACCGGGCCGGAGAGTGTATCGGCGGCGGGCGCCAGGGTCAGGCCGTAGTCGATGACGCGGAAGCTGAAACTGTCGGTGGTGTCCGCCTTGCCGTCGCTGTCGACCGCCAGCAGGCGGTAGCTGACGACTGTGCCGGGAGCCTGCGCGGGAATGTAGCCGACAAACTCATCGGGGTTGCCGGTCGGGGTGAGCGTATCCTCGTAGTTGGCCGCCCCGATTTCATAGTAGAGCAGGAGCGAGTCGGGGTCCAGAGGAACGTCGCTGGTGATGGCGGCGAGGACGGCGTAGTCGTTGACCGTGTCGCGGGTGTCGGGGAGCGGATCGTGGGTGATGGAGATGCCGGCGCTCTCCCGGCCGCCCAGACTGAGCGCACCCGTGTTGTCGGGGTCCAGCCAGTCGCGCAGGCGGGTGGCGGCGGTCGACCCGTAGCTCCACGACTTGGCGAACTTCCCGTACCAGTCGGAGGTGATGCTCGCGCAGGAAGCGTAGCCGCCGTGGAGCTGGCCGATGATCTGTCCCTGGCGGTTGAAGATCGGCGACCCGGAGGACCCGGGCTCGGTCGTGCCGTCCTCCCACTGGCCGATCCGCCAGTGCGAATCGTCGCCGGGCACCGCGGTCCCCAGGTAGCTCGTGGAGGTCACCGCGTTGTAGTCGAAAGTGATCTTCTTGATGTCGCCCGAGGGGTGGTGGATGGCGATAACGCTGTCGGCGGCGGCGTTGACGGCGTTCCAGCCGGCGTAGTAGACGTTGTAGGAATCCGGCGGCTGCTCGGACAGCTCCAGGAGCGCGAAGTCTGAGTAGGCGAGATTCGCCCGGAGGGTGGAACCCGACACCGTCATGTAGGTGGGGCCGTCGACGTTGCTGCAGGCCGGGCTCTCGTAGTTGAAAATGAACACCCAGGTGTCGGAGCCGCCGAGGCAGTGGTTGGCGGTGAGGAAATAGGGGGTGAGGTCCTGCCGCACGTTGTTGATCATCGCGCCCGAACAGAGGCGGAAGCCGCCGCCGGTCGTGATCAGGGCCACCGAGCGGATGAGGGGATCAAAGGCCGCCCACTCGGGGCAGCGGACGTTGTTGTTGCAGGCGCCCGATTCGCCGAAATCCTTGAGAAAATCCCGCGCGAACAGATTGCGGTAGGCGTGGACGATGCGCGAGACCCGCAGTTCCGGCTGCGCGTTCAGCCCGGCCGGCTCCCAGTACTCCAGCACGCTCACGTCGCCGCGCACCGGCTGAGTGGCGAAGGAGCCGTAGTCCTTGTTGTTACGGCTCGTGAAGGCGCCGATGACGTGGGAGCGGTCGGCGTTGTAGATGAACAGCCGGGCGCCGTCGGGCAGCCAGAACCGGTCGAAGATCAGGTTGATCGACGCGGCGCCGGGGCATTCGATCTGCAGCCGCCACAGCCGGCTGCCGTCGGCCAGCACCTCCCACGTGCCCGCGTTGTCCAGACCGAGCCGGACATCGAACGGGTAGCCGAATCGGAAAGGCACATCTTTGGGCGTCCGCGCGTCCTCCTCGAGAAGCGCGGCCACGTCGATCGGCGCGGTGACGTAGCGGTCGATTGCGGCGCCCACCGCCTTGCCGAAACTCGGCGGCGTGCCCCCTTCGCTGACCTGCGCGGCCACGGTTACCGCGCCCGACAGCGCGGTCGCGGTGACGACCAGCATGAACCTCAGGAACCTCATTGCGCACCCCGCAGGCTGATGGTTGGTGGAACGGTTGGTGAGTCGTGGGGAGAAGCCGTCGACCGTCGGCCGCGCCGGGATCGGTCCCGCCCGAGAAACGATGGCGGCCGCGGCGGGCGGCGGTGCGGCGGATGGTGGCTGACGGTTTGGCACTATCGGCGATTCCCCATGGGCTGTGTCGCCGGAGGCGGGCCCGCGCGGACGGGGCGGAACCGGGACTGTCGGCGCCGGCCGCGGGCGGTCCGGATGGCGACTTCAGAAATCCATATAGTCAATTAAGCGGCGGACCCGCGGGCGGTCAAGGGAATTCATGATAATGTGGGTAGAATTTCGCTACGATAGACCGCCGGGCGGGCAAAGAAAACGGCCGCCCGCAGGGGCGGCCGCTTATTCATCCGACGCCATCCGCGCCGAACTCAGCTGCGCGCTTCGACCATCCGGTAAATCCGGCTCTCCAGCTGGAGGAGCTGGCCGGCCGTGCCGGCAAGCTTCACCATGCCCGCGAGCTCGCTGGTCGAAGCGACTTCCTCGACCTGCTCGGCCACGTACCACTGGAGGAACTGCTCGGTGGCGATGTCCCCCTCGGCGCGGGCCAGCTTGACCAGGTCGTGGATGCGCTTGGTGATGTACTTCTCGTGTTCGACCGCGGCGTCGCAGATCTCCTGCGCCGATTTCCACGCCGCCTTGGGAGCCTCGATTCCCGGCACCGTGACCGGGGCGCCCTGCTCGACGAGGTACTTGGCGAACTTCAGGGCGTGCTTGTGCTCCTCTTCGGCCTGCTTATAGAACCACTTCGCGAACACGGTCAGGTTCATCTCTTCGAACTTGTAGGCCATGGCCAGGTAGATGTACTCGGAGTCGAGTTCGGCGCCGATCTGCTCGTTCAGAGCCTTGGCCATCTTCTTGGTGATCATCATGGTTTCAAGTCCTCCTTTTACAGCGTATGATGTTCGTCAATTACCTTGGTAAACGGTCCTGTATTTTGATGGTTCCTTCAGATACCGGGATTTCGCGCAAAAAGCAAGTCTCTGGGGAGGAAAAGTCTGGGAATTGAAAACAGCTTTCAATAGGTCCGGTTTCGGAGGGGGAGCGTCGCGGGGTGCATCGACCGCCGCTCTCAGGTCATGCGCCGGAGGCGCGTGCAGAATGCGCCGTCGAGCCGGCCGACCTCGGGATAGGTCTTCACGAAGCCCCGTTCGGTCACCAGTTCGGCGGGGAAGAAGCGGGCGGCGCTATCGATTTCGAACTGGCGGTTGCGGACGAGGAACTCCTCGACTACCTGGTCGTTTTCGGCCCGGATGATCGTGCACGTCGAATAGACCATCACGCCGCCGGGTTTGACGAGGGTGGCGGCGTGGTCGATCATTTTCGCCTGGATCTTGGCGAGGTTGGCGATGTCCTCAGCGGATTTCTGCCAGCGGAGATCGGAGTTCTTGCCGGCCGTGCCCCAGCCGGAGCAGGGGGGATCGAGCAGGACGCGGTCGAAGGGTCCGCCGTGGAAATCGAGCATGTCCGAGACGACCGGGGCGATGATCTTGATGCCGAGGCGCTGGGCGTTGTCGACCAGCACCTGGAGGCGGGCGTGGGACTTGTCAACCGCCGTCACCCGCCCCTTGTTGCGCATGCGGATGGCCAGGTACGTCGCCTTGCCCCCCGGCGCGGCGGTCAGATCGATCACATTGGTCCGGGGTTGCGGGTTGAGCAGACGGGCGCACAGGCCGGCCGATTCGTCCTGCACGAACACCTTTCCCGTGTCGATCAGTTCGCCCTGGAGCGGCAGCCCGGATTCTTCGATGTGGATGAATTCCGGCAGGTACTTCCCGTAGGAGAACTCGATGTTGTTGCTCTGGAGGATGTTGGCCACCTCGTCCGGCTTGGCCTTGAGGAAGTTGACCCGATAGGTCACGTGCGGCGGGGCGTTGAACACTCGCAGCAGTTGCTCCGTCTTGTCGAATCCGAACTCGGTCAGGCAGTAGCGCACGAAGTGTTCGGGGTAGCTGTAGAAGTCGCCGAGGTACTTGGCCGGGTCCTCGTCCTTGGAGACGAATCTCACTTTCTGCGGCTCGCGGATCGCCGAGCGCATGACGGCGTTGACGAGGTTGGCGCGGGAACGGTCGGTCATGTAGTGGGCGAGGTTGACCGACTCCGACACCGCGGCCGCCGCCGGGATGCGGTCGGTGAAGTGGAGCTGGTAGAAGCCGAGGCGGAGGATGTTGGCGAGTTTCAGCGGCAGTTCGCGCGAGGGCCGGGCGAGATAGAACTTGATTTCGTGGTCCAGCCTCCGCCGCATCTTGGTCGTGCCGTTGACGAGCTGGAGGAGGAACCGCTTGTCGATCGGGCGCAGCGCGCGCCCGCTCGTGACCTGCTGCACCGCGATGTCGGTTTGCTCTCCCTGTTCGATCAGGACCAGCGCCTCGATGGCGGCGGCGCGGACGGCATCGAAACGCTGCGGCGATTTGCGCTCAATTTGCTCCGCCATAACGCCCTACAACTGCATGGGGTCGATCCGCTGCCCGGCCTCATCGATCCGGTACGCGGCCCGCCGGTGGAGGCGGTGCGCGAGCGCTTTCGCCCGCTCCGCCGTGAAGAGCTCTCCCAGCACTTCGTCGGGGCGGACATATCCGCCCTCGCCCACGCCGAGCACCATCTCGACCGTGCGGTCGGCGACCGTGATCGCGTACACGGCCGGCCGGATGTCGACCGCCGTCGGCCCATTCTTGCCGGTGCGTTCTATCTCCACGCGGGCTTTGCCCAGCAGCTCCTCGGCCCGCGGCCGGACGGCCGCGAGGTCGGCGTCGTCGTCCAGCACCAGCGTGTACTCCACGCGGTTGAGCTGGGACGACAGCGAGGGCGCCTTGCCGAGCACCACGCCCGCCTCGTACATCGCCATCCCCTCCACCATCGCCGCCCGCACCTTGTCGAGCAGGTAGGGCATGAAATTGGTCTCGAGGGTGAGGTCGAAATACTCCGCCTCCGAGGTGAACCCGAGCGGGAGCGGCGGGCCGAACGACAGCTTCATTGTCGGGTGGAATCCCTGGCTGTAGGCGATCGGGATGCGGCTGCGGCGGATGGTCCGCTCGATGAGGCGGAGGTTGTCCAGGTGCGACATGAAGCGCAGGCGCTCCGTCTTTCCCCACCGGATGCGGAGGCGGTTGCGGGTGGGGGCCGCGGTCGCGCGCGTCGCCACTTTCTTCTTCCCCCGCCCGAATTGGAGCTCCGGTTCCGGCAGCGGCGCGGCGGTCTCGCCGCGGAATCTGGGGACGTACTCCCGCAACTGCGTCGAGGTGCGGTGCCGTTCCTCCTGAAGGTGGGCGAGCGACGGCCCCTTGCGGATGTGCGACCAGGGGAGGTCGGCGGAGAAGGGGACGGAGCGGAGGCGTTCCTCGATCTCGATGCCCCGGCTGCGGCAGAGGTCGAACCAGCGCTGCGGATTGAAATCCTCCGCCCAGCCGTCGAACCGCCCGCCCGCCCGGTAGACGGCCTCGATGACGTCGGCCATCTCGCGCCCGCCCCGGGAGAGCAGCGCCTTGAGCACGGCTTCCTCGGCCGAACCGTGCTTGAAATTGACGTGGCGGCTGCGGACGTGGCGCTTGATGAATTTCAATTTCTCGTCGATCTCGGCCGGGGTCGCTGTAGCGTCCCACTGGAAGGCCGTGTGCGGTTCGGCGACGAAGGGCGAGAGGGTCACGTTGACCGTGCGCTTGCCCGGGTAGTTGCGGCTGAGGTCGAACACCCGCTCGATCATGCGGGCGATAGCCAGCAGATCCTCCTCCGTCTCGGTCGGCAGGCCGATCATGAAATACAGCTTGAGCGTCGTCACGCCTTTGCTGAATGCGATCTCGGCGCTGTCGTAGACGGCGGCGTCCGGGATATCCTTGCGAATGAACGCGCGCAGGCGCTCGGTGCCGGCCTCGGGGGCGATCGTCAGCCCCGCCTTGCGCACGAGCTTGAGCGTGTCGAGCAACTCCGGCGTGATGCTGCCGGGACGGAGCGAGGGGACGCTCACCGCGGCCCGCATCGGCTCGAGCAGGCGGGCGACCTTCCGCGCCAGGTCGTCGATGTCGGGATAATCGGAGGTCGACAGCGAGAGGAGAGAAACGGAATCGGCGCCGACGTGGCGCTCCTGCGTCTCCACCTGCGCGAGGATCTCGTGCGGGGGGCGCAGCCGCACCGGCTTGTAGATCGTCCCTGCTTCGCAGAACCGGCAGCCGCGCGGACAGCCGCGCATGATCTCCACGCTCAGGTGCTGGTGCACCGTCTCGATCAGCGGGACCACTGGCTGCGGGGGATAGTACGAGGGTTTGAGAGCAGGGACGACGCGTGCGGCGATCTCCGCGGGCGCGAAGTCGACGAGGGGTCGGCGCCGGTCATCATAAAAGCGCGGCACGTACACCGACTCCACCTCTCTCACGAGCCGAGCCAGCTTCTCCGCCCGGGTAGCCCCGCGCATCTGGTGGAGAATCGCCAGCATCTGGGGGAGACCCTCCTCGCCGTCGCCGATGAAAAACAGATCGACAAACGGGGCCATCGGTTCCGGGTTGTAGGCGGCCGGACCGCCCGCCAGAATCAGCGGCTGCTCGTCGGTGCGTTCGGCCGCCCGCAGCGGCAGGCCGGCCAGATCGATCATCTGCAGGACGGTCGTGTAGACCAGCTCGTAGCTGAGGGTGAAGCCGATGGCGTCGAAAGCGGCCGCCGGCGTGCGCGACTCAAGCGAAAACAGCGGAATTCCATGCTTCCGCATGATCTCCTCGGCGTCGCGGTCGGGGGCGAAGACGCGCTCCCCCACAAACCGGTCGTCCTGGTTGACCACGTGGTAGAGCGTCTGAAGCCCGAGGTAGGAGTGCCCGATTTCGTATTTGTCGGGAAACGCGAGCAGGTACCGCAGGCGGCCCTCGTGCGCCTTGACAAGCGAGCCGGGTTCCCCGCCGGCGTACCGCCCCGGTTTGACCACGTAGGGGAAAAATCTCTCTTCGAGGAGCCTCTTCATCGCGTCGTACGTGCTACGTAAGCATTCAGGTGCTTCGGGGGTCCCACTTGCTTCGGACACTTCCTATATAGTTGTCGGCAGAATCCGGCGCAAGCCTGAAAGTGCCGGATCCACACCGCCGCCCAGGGGGGACGGCCCGGGCGGAGCGCACGCCGCACACGTCTCAGGGAAGGCGCGGGCGGTCCAGCGAGGCGCTCTCGAGTTTCTCGATTACCGCCTTACGGCCGTGCGCGATCACTTTGAATCCGGTCGCCGAGAAGCGCATATCCCGGGTCAGTTCGCGTCGGTCCAGGGCCGCCAGCGTGGCCTCAAGGCGATCACTCGCAACCGGTTGCGCGGGGGCCGGCGCCCCCCCGAGGTGCGGGCGCACGAAGTATCCAAGCCCGAACAAAACCAGCGCCGCCGCCACCCGAAGGGCGTAGCGGGCAAACCGCCCCCCTCCCGAGGCGGCCGACTCCGGGGTGGCCAGCCTGCGCCACACGGTGTTCTCCAGGCGGAGCCGCTCCAGTTCGCTCAGGCCGCCCTCCCCATCGGAGGTCAGCGCGGAGCAGATGCTCTGCAGGCATTCGAACTCGGAGCGGCAGGCGGCGCAGGCGGCCAGATGGTTCATCACGGCCGGGCGGTCGCTTTCGGAAACTTCGCCCAGCACCAGCGCCGGGAGCAGGTCCCGGCATTCCCGGCAGGTCATATGCTCATCTCCTTCATCTTGTCGGCCAGTTGCGCGTTGAGGTTTGCCAGACCCCGAAACAGGTGGACCTTGACCGCTCCCTCGGAGATGCCCATGGCGGCCGCGATTTCGGCCACGGCGAGCTCGCCGAAAAAGCGGTAGCTGATCGCCTCGCGCTGTTTGGGCGGCAATTCGCCGAGCGCCTCCGCGATCATGCGTTTCCGCTCCGCCGTCTCGATTGCGTCAGGGTTGTCCGGGCGGCTGCGCTGCTCCGCGGCCAGACGGTCGTGGATCCGCGCGTGCCGTTTCCGGTCGCGCAGAGCATTGAGCGCCGCGCGGTAGGCGGCCCGCATGGCATAGGCCTTCAGATCGGCCGGGCTGTCCGGCCGCCGGCGGCTCAGCACCCGCACGAGGACATCCTGCGTGAGGTCCAGAGCCTCCTCGCGGTCCCGCACCATGCGGCGGATCAGGCCGAAAGCGCCGTCGGAGAGCCGGCGCATGGCCGCGGCAACATCCTCGCTCACATCTGTCTCCTTTCCCCGCGGTTACCTCGCCACCACCGACAGCGCATAAAGCGGAAGGTCGGCGTCGTGCAGTTTCTTCCCTTCGAAGCTCCACCGGACGGTGCCCGGTTCCTCCGGCGAGAGCAGGCCGTTCGACTCGATGATTGTCCCCGGCAGGTTGAGCCGGATCGAGAATTCGTCGCTCGACAGCACTTCCGTGATCCGCTGGTCGCGGTGCACGCGTTCGAGCGCGGCCTCAAACTGCTCCAGGACGGCCGCGGCCGGCGTCCCGACGGCCTCGGCCAGCCGGGCGCGGAACGTCTCCGCGAACGCCGCCTCCAGACTGTCGAGGGTGAGGGTCACCGTCTCGTCGCTCTGCTGCATCGTCCGGAACAGGAACTCGGTGGTGAGCGTGCGCTCGAAATGCTCGGCCGCCCGGGCGGCAATGAGGTCCATGGTCGCCGCCTCGAGCGACCCGCTCCGCACGAGTTCGGCCAGCGCGTTGCGGTTCATCCGCCAGTGCTTGAGGCTGAAGGCCGCCGCCAACTGCTCGAGATACTTCCGCCGCTCGTCGGGCGACAAATTCACCAGGCCGCTGTCGATCGCCTTGGTCTCCAGGTCAGCGTCCCAGAGCCACGGTGACTCGGTGATGTCGTATTCACCGAAGCGGCGCGCCTGGTAGGTGCGCCGGAACTCGTAGTACGTCCGATTTCCCTCGGTCCGGACGGTGACGGCGGTGGGAAAGTGCAGGTCGAGCTCCGGGGAGGGGGTCTCGGCCGTGACGTACGATTCGGGCAGCGGCGCCCCGTAGGGAACCGTCCGCGAGGCTTTCAGGTGCAACTCCGGCTGGGCCTGGGTGGAATCGACGCGCTGTTCGATAATAGTCCAGGCGGGCGCCGACGGCAGGGCGAGGGGGGACTGCAAGACCTGGGCGTCCCCCGTGAATTCTATCTCGCACACGGCCGAACCGTCCGGCCCGACCGTGATCGTCTCTTTCCGCTCCAGGCAGGCGCTGCAGCCCAGGGCCAGCGCCGCGGCCGCCGCGGGCAGCAGGCGTCTCAGGATTGGTGTCGTCATGGGATCCTCCGGTTTTCAGGTTTCTGCCGGTAACGACACCGCACCCGGCGAAAACGTTGACGCGGACGGCCGAAAAAAACGCTAGTCCGGCGAGCCCGCCTTCTTCCTCAACACCCGCGCCAGGCAAAAGGCCGACAGGGACAGGATGATGCCCCAGGCGACCGCGAGGAAGATTATTCCGCCGACGGTGAGGTTCATACCGCGGCCTCCTCATCAGGCCGTTCAAAGGATTTGACCACGTCGTTCCGCCGCCAGGCCCGGCGCACGAGATAGATCATCACGACAAACAGCAGCAGCATGACCGCGCGGGACAGCCACCGGTAGGGGACGTTCTCCGGATTGCCGCCGCGCATGAGCAGGGTCGGGACGGCGTCGAGGACGATCCAGTATATCATGATGACCAGCAGGTAGACGGGCGTGACGTACTTGATCACGTAGTAGAAGATGCGGGGAACGCGGACCTCCGCGCCGCGCGTGATTTCCGCCCAGCCTTTGTCCATCCCGAAAACCCAGGCGAATACGATCGTCTCGATGAGGGCGAACACGACCAGTCCGAACGTCCCCACCCAATAGTCCATCTCGTCCAGGTAGCCCTTGCCGAGGAAGAAGACGACGAAGTGAATCGGGATGAGCACGAGGGCGGCCAGCACCGCCACCGCCTTGCGGTGACTGAATCGGAATTCCTCCTTGAGGAAGGCGATGAGCGGCTGGGCCATCGCCACCGACGAGGTGATGCCGGCAAAGAAGAGCAGGAGGAACCAGAGGCAGCCGAAGATCGATCCGGCCGGGATTTTGGTGAAGATGATCGGCAGCGAGACGAAACCGAGATCGTAGGCGCCCCGGGCCGCGATCTCCTGGGTGACGGCGATGCCGAAGAAGGCGGCCGCAATGGGGATGGCGATGCTCGCGCCGAGCACCACCTCCACCCCTTCGTTGATGGACGCGGTCGTGAGACCGCCGAGCGCGATGTCGTCATTCTCGCGCACATAGCTCGAGTACGTCTGGATGAGCCCCGAGCCGAGGCTCAGGGTGAAGAAAATCTGCCCGGCGGCGGCGAGCCAGACCTTGGCCGAGCCGAGCTGCGAGAGATCGGGATTCCAGATAAAGGCGAAGCCGGATTCGACGTTCCAGTCCGGGTGCGCCACCGGGTCGGGTGTCCCGAGAGTGACGACGCGGACGACCAGGATGATCGCGAAGAGAATCAGGGCCGGCATTGCGATCAAGGCCAGCCGCTCGATCCCCTTGGCGATCCCGTGGTAGACGACGTAGAAGTTGATCGCCAGGGTGAGCAGAAGGATCAGGTAGGCGGGCCAGATGCTCGTAAAGAACCCTTCCGTCACCCCTTGGTAGCTCGACAGGAAGTGGCGCATCGAGTCGAACGACTCCATGCCGAAGTACGACTTGGTGATCGAGAAGAAACTGAACCCGAGCGACCACGATTCGACGTACACGTAGAAGATCATCGTGGCCAGCGAGAGGAACAGGCCGAGGGCGCCGAGGTACTTGGAGATCGGGTGCTGCCACATGGCGTGGAACTGGCCGGGGGTCGCGCCGTGCCCGAACCGGCCGCCGTAGCGCCCCATGCCCCACTCCACCCACATGAGGGGAATGCCCAGCAGGACGAGGGCGACGAAGTAGGGGATCATGAACGCCCCCCCGCCGTTCTCCGCCGCCTGGACGGGGAAACGCAGGAAATTGCCCAGGCCGACCGCGTTACCGGCCATGGCCAGGATGAGTCCGATTTTGGTTCCCCAGCGCTCTCGTGCCATCGCTCTACCTCCATCGGTCCCGCGCGGCGGAACCGAAGTGCGTGAAAGGTGCGTGTGATCTGGCTGTGAAAGATGTGGGGCGGTGCAGCGGCAACCGCCTGACTTACGAAGGCATCCGGCCCCTCAGGCCGGAATGCGACTATATATCATGGGGGGGAGGGGGCGCGCAAGCACGAAGTGGCCGCCCGGGTTGCCGCGCGGGCGCTTTGGCGCCGCGCCGCGCACCCTGAGGACTCCGGGCGCCCCGGGGCGGACGCCGCACGCGATCTGTCTTGGTCCCGGTTCAGGCGGTTTTCGGATCCCCGTCCGTCCGCCGCCGGCGGAGCGCTCTGAGCACCTCGGCCAGGCGCTTGTCCGGGATGGCCGTCCAGCTTTCCACCGTGAACATGCGGTCGGCGCTGGCCAGCAGCGACACCTTCGCCGCGCTCTCCTCGTCGGGCGCCTCGTAAATATCAAGGAAATCGTACGGTCCGAGGAGAGCGTAGTGGGCGAGGAAACGGACCTCGGGGCAGTGCTGCTGGACATCCTGTATCCATTGGCGCCCCGACGCATCCAGCGACTGCATCTTGGCGGCGACTTCCACCAGGCTCGGCCCGTGCTGGGAAATCTTCGACACCACGACATAGGTCTTCATGAGAACCTCCGATCGGTGAAGGTTTTCGATGGCGCGCGCACTGCGCTGCCCCGGCGGGGGGAGATCACCGCCGCCCCCGCCGTCTGTGAGTAATATACGGAGGAACGGGGAGCGGGGGAACGTCAAAGTGGCAGAAAAATATGCGCCCGGCGGGCAGGGAACCAGGAAAGCGCAGGGCGCGTGTGTATGGTCGGCCTCTGGCAAGAGGTGCGATGTGTGCGATTTCTCAGCGGCGCCCGGGCGAGGGGCCCGGGCCGCCGCTGCTTTCATCCCTGAAAGGATCCCTGATCCATCAGGTCCACGGGACACTTTTCTCGGACGCGGGCCGAAGCCCGGCGCGGCCTACTCCTCAGGAGCAGCCGCTCGTGGCGCCGCAGGTATCGCACTTGAGACAGGTGCCGTTGCGGACCATGGTGAACTGGCCGCACTCAGCGCACATATCGCCTTCGTAACCCTTAAGGCGCGCTGCGCGGATTTCGCGCTGAAGTCTCTGGGCCTGGGTTCCCCCCGCAGGCGTTCCACCTGCCGGGGCGACATACTCAAGCACCGTCTCTTCTGCTGGGTGCGCCGCTGCAGCCGCACCCGCCAGCGATTTACCATTGCCGTTCCCTCCGGTTGCGCTGTGATTGTCCGGCTTGTGGCCATTGCCGTTCCCGTGGCCGTTGCCGCCGAGATCGATCTCTATGTGGTCGGAGTGGATGTCGTCCGACTTGCGCGAGCCGCTCGCCCCGTAGTCGACCGCCTTCTCCTCGATGAACTCGGCGGTCTCGTCGGCCGGCACGCCGATCGCATCGTGGCGAAGATCGTCGTCGGATACCTGGGCGAGGTCGGTGCGCCCGAGATAGGTGATGGCCAGTTCGCGGAAAATATAGTCGATGATCGAGGTGGCGCGCTTGATCGCGTGGTTGCCGCGCACGAACCCGTTGGGTTCGAACCGCGAGAAGAGGAAGGCTTCGACGAACTCCTCGAGCGGCACGCCGTGCTGCAGCCCGAGGGAGACGGCGATAGCGAAGCTGTTCATGAGGGAGCGGAAGGCGGCCCCTTCGCGGTGCATGTCGACAAAAATCTCGCCGAGCGTCCCGTCGGCGTACTCGCCCGTGCGCAGGTAGATCTTGTGGCCGCCCACCACCGCTTTCTGCGTGTACCCGGCGCGGCGGTTGGGGAGTTTGCGGCGCTTGGCGATGTAGCGGTAGACCAGCTTGCGCGCCGCCTGCTCGGCGAGAATCTCCACTGCCAGTTGCGGCGCCTCCTCCTCCTCGTCCTCCCCGAGCAGCGAGGCCGAGAGCGGCTGGCTGAGTTTGGAGCCGTCGCGGTAAATCGCGATCGCCTTGTTCATCGTCTCCCACGCCAGCCGGTAGGCTCGCTTGACGTCCTCGAGGGCGGCCTCGGCCGGCATGTTGATCGTCTTGGAGATGGCGCCGGAGATGAACGGCTGGGCGGCCGCCATCATCCGGATGTGCGCCTCGAAGCTGATGTAGCGTTTCCCTTTCTTGCCGCACCGGTTGGCGCAGTCGAAGATGGGGAGGTGTTTCTCGTCGAGTTGCGGCGCCCCCTCGAGCGTCATCGTGCCGCAACAGTACTCGTTGGCGGCGTCGATCTGCTCGCGGGTGAAGCCGAGGTCGCGCAGCAGGTTGAAGCTGAAGTCGTTGTAGTGTTCGGGGGGCAGGTTGAGCGTCTCGCGCAGGAAATCCTCGCCCAGGGTGTGCTTGTTGAAGGCAAAGGAGATGTCGAATACGTCCCCCAGCCCCTCCTCGATTTTCTCGATCTCCCGGTCACCGAACCCCTTGGCCTGGAGCGACTCGTGGTTGATGAAGGGCGCCCCCTTGAGAGTCTTGTGGCCGGTCGCGTAATTGATGATGTCGGCGATCTGGCGCTCCGTGTAGCCCAGCCGGTGCAGGGCGATGGGGACCGAGTTGTTGATGATCTTGAAATAGCCGCCGCCGGCCAACTTCTTGAATTTCACGAGCGCGAAATCCGGCTCGATCCCGGTCGTGTCACAGTCCATGACCAGGCCGATCGTCCCGGTCGGCGCGATCACCGACACCTGGGCGTTGCGGTAGCCGTGCGTTTCGCCCATCTCCAGCGCCCGGTCCCAGACGCGGCGGGCCGCGTGCACCAGCTCCTCCGGCACATAGGTGCCGTTGATGCCGATCGGCTTGATCGTCAAACCCTCGTACTCCGCCTTGTCGGCGTTGTAGGCCGCCCGCCGGTGGTTGCGGATCACCCGCAGCATATGCTCGCGGTTGCGCCAGAAGCCGGGGAAGGGGCCGAGCTCCCGGGCCATCTCGGCCGACGTCACATAGGCCTGCCCGGTCAGCATGGCCGTGATCACCCCGCACCAGGTGTACGCCTCGGGCGAATCGTAGGGGATGCCCAGCCGCATGAGCAGGGTGCCGAGATTGGCGTAGCCCAGGCCGAGCGTGCGGAATTCATAGCTCCGCTGGGCGATCGGCCGCGACGGGTACGAGGCCATGAGCACCGATATCTCCAGCACCACCGTCCACAGCCGCACGGCGTGGAAAAAGCCCTCGATATCGAACGAGCCGTCATCCCGGACGAATTTCACGAGGTTGATCGAGGCCAGGTTGCACGCGGTGTCGTCCAGGAACATGTACTCCGAGCAGGGATTGGAGGCGTTGATCCGGCCGTCTTCCGGGCAGGTGTGCCACTCGTTGATGGTCGTGTCGAACTGCACCCCCGGGTCGGCGCACGACCACGCGGCGTAGCAGATCTCCTCCCAGAGCTCGGCGGCCGGGACGGTGCGCGCCGTCTGGTTGTCGGTGCGCCGGATCAGCTCCCAGTTCCCTCCTTCTTTGAGTTTCTCGAAGAAGCGGTTGGGGATGCGGACCGAGTTGTTCGAGTTCTGGCCGGAGACCGTGGCGTAGGCCTCCCCCTCCCAGTTGGTGTCGAGCTCGATGAAGTCGATGTCGCTGATCCCCTGCCGCAGCAGGTCGAGGACTTTCTTGATGTAGGCCTGCGGCACGGCGAAGCGGCGGGCGGTGCGCAACGCCTCTTTGAGCGCCGCGTTCTTCTCGGGGTCGGTCTCGCACGCGGCGGCGCCGTTCGAACCGGCCCCGCGAGCGGCCCGGGCGATCGCCCGGAGCTGGTCGCGGATAATTCTCGACCCCGCCACCATGGTCGCGACCTTCTGCTCCTCGGTGACTTTCCAGGCGATGAAGGCCTGGATGTCGGGGTGGTCGAGGTTAAGGGTGACCATCTTGGCGGCCCGCCGCGTGGTGCCGCCGGACTTGATGGCGCCGGCCGCCCGGTCGCCGATCTTCAGAAACGACATGAGCCCCGAGGAGCACCCGCCGCCGGAGAGCGGCTCGCCGAGCGAGCGGAGGCGCGAGAAATTCGTGCCCGTGCCCGAACCGTATTTGAACAGACGCGCCTCGCGCACCCACAGATCCATGATCCCCCCTTCATTCACCAGATCGTCGTTGATCGACTGGATGAAGCAGGCGTGCGGCTGCGGGCGCTCGTAGGCGCTCTTGGTCTCGGTCAGCGTGTGGGTCTCTTCATCGACATAGTAGTGCCCCTGGGCCGGGCCCGTAATGTTGTAGGCCCAGTTGAGACCGGTGTTGAACCACTGCGGCGAATTCGGCGCCGCGATCTGCGCGGCCAGCATGTACGACAGCTCCTCGGCGAACGCCCGCGCATCGGCCTCCCCCGAAAAGTAACCGTAGCGCTCTCCCCAGTACCGCCAGCAGCCGGCCAGGCGGTGGAACACCTGGCGGGAATCGGTCTCGCCGCCCGTCTTCGGCTGCCCCTTCTCGTCGAGAACCGGCCGGCCGTCCTCGTCCCGGAGCGGGACGCCGGCTTTGCGGAAATACTTCTGGGCGAGAATATCCACGGCCACCTGCGACCACGCCTCCGGAACGTGGATATCCTTCAGCTCGAAGACCACCGAGCCGTCGGGGTTGACGATCCGCGAGGATCGTTTCGCAAAGGGAATGCGGCTGTACGGCGACTCACCGTCCCGCGTGAAATACCGCTGTATTTTCAAAGCATACCTCCTGCAGATCTCTGCTCGCGGCTCATCGGGGCGCGTCCATGCGGTAATCGGAGATCACATCCGGATGGCGTTTGAGTAGCAGTCTGCCCCACTTGCTGTGTGTTTCGCTGTCATCGTTACAGGCGAATCAGGTCGCTGTCTGTAATTAGGTGGCCACAAGATATAGGGGTCGGCTTTTGTCAAGCCACAAAAAATGGTGTTTTTATTGGGTAATTCATATTTCTTTGGCGGGCAAGCGGCTGCGCAGCAGAACCGGTTGCCGGGGGAGACACGCGCCGTCCACGACTTTCCATCGTTGAAGAAATCGAGTTCGGTAAGCTATTGTTTCATGGGACAGTACGCGGACATCCGTTCTTAACGGCGCCGCGGGAAACCGGCGTTGAATTTTCAACAACAGCTAATCTCTTGTAGGTCCTGCTCTTACGGGGGACTTCACCGGTTATCAACAGGATAACCACAGGATCGTCACAAAACGTGTGGACAAAGCCGATGTGCCGTCGGGAGAAACATCGATTTTTTGCCGGATTTTCTGCAGTTTTCCCTTGACAAGTCGCCCCCCCTGGGTTAATTTACTGGTGCAATCGGAAAGTGTTACTCTTTCTGTGGATTACCTAATATCGTCCACCCAGGCAGGATTCGTCCCCTGCTTGGGTTTTTTTTTGAGCCGTGCAAGTGCTTCCCCAAGCGCCCCCGCAATCCTGCTCTCCCAACGATCCCCGTCTTAGTAACCGAACCGTCGCCGATCAGACGGTCGTCCCCCTCGACCGCAGGCAGATCCGTCGGCGCGCCCCGAGCCGAAACCCATTTGACACCCCGCATCCCCCGGCCTACCTTTGCTGCAAATGAACATGCCCAACCGCCTGACGCTCCTTCGGGTCATCATCGCCCCGATCTTCATGTACTTCTTCCTGCTCGACAGCTACTGGATGAAACTCACGGCGCTCGTGTTGTTCGTGGTGGCGGCGCTGACCGATTTCGCCGATGGCTACTACGCCCGGAAGTACGGCATCATTACGGGTTTCGGGAAGTTCATGGATCCGCTGGCGGACAAGGTGCTCGTTTCCAGCGCGCTGATTACGTTTATCGCGCTCGACGTGGTCTCGCCGCTGCCGGTGATCCTCATCGTGGGGCGCGAGTTCCTCATCACCGGGCTGCGCATGCTGGCGGCCTACCGGGGGGTGGTCATCCCTCCGACCTGGTGGGCGAAGGTGAAGACTTTTCTGCAGCTCTCGGTGGTCGGGCTGGTGCTGGCGTACATCAACCTGATTCTCACGCTCGAGCACTTTGACAGTCCGGCGCGGCCGTATTTTCAGTTTGATTACCCCTTTTATTTTAATATCCTCCTGTGGATTACGGCCGCGGTGACGGTCTGGACGGGAATCGACTATATCAGGAAATACTACTACATGATCAAGACGGTGCTCAAGTGAGGGGCGGCGAATGAAGCGCGGCCTGGTCCAACTCATCGCCGGCGGGCTGTACAGCGGCGCCTCGCCGATTGTCCCCGGCACCACCGGGTCGATTCCCCCCTGGCTCATCGCCTGGTTTCTCCTGGCGGGCAACCAGGCGGCGCTCGGGATTGTGGCCGTCCTGACCGTCTTCGTCTCCGTCTGGGCCGCCGGGGAGGCGGAGCGCTTCTACGGCCACGATGCGAAGAAGATTGTGATCGACGAATGGGCGGGCATGTTCCTGACCCTGCTGTTCGTGCCGTACTCGCTGGTGAACTACCTCATCGGGTTTGCGGCGTTCCGGGCTTTCGACGTGGTCAAGATCCCGCCGGCGGCGCAGGCCGAGCGGCTCCCGCGCGGGTGGGGAGTGACCATGGATGACGTCGTGGCCGGCGTGCAGGCGAACATCCTGACCCAGATTGTGGTCCGCCTCATCGCCCGCTCTGCGGGCGCCTGAGGCCGGAGGATGGCGGCGATGCCCATGTGCGCGGAAATCATCACGGTCGGCGACGAGCTCATCACCGGCCACCGGATCGACACCAACTCGGCGTTCATCGCCCAGCAGTTGACCCGGATCGGGCTCGAGGTCCGGTACCGAAGCTCGGTCGGCGATTCGCTCGAAATGATGGAGGAGGTGTTCCGCCTGGCCCTCAAACGGGCCCAGGTCGTGATTGTCACCGGCGGGCTCGGGCCGACCGACGACGACATCACCAAGAAGGCCATTGTCCGCGTCTTCAAACGCAACCTCATTTTCCATGAGGAGCTGCTCGAAGAGCTGAAGAAGCGCTACGCGGCGCGCGGTATCGAGATGCCCGCCATCAACCAGAACCAGGCGCTCCTCCCGCAGGGGGCGACCGTTTTCCCGAACAAGTACGGCTCGGCGGTCGGAATCGGAATCGCCGAGGGCGGGACGGTGTTCCTGGCCCTGCCGGGCGTCCCGTACGAAATGAAGCAGATCATGACCGATGAGATCATCCCGTACCTCCAGCGCCTCAACATCGGGCAGGTGCTCGAGGTTGTGAGTCTGCGGACGACGGGAGCGGTCGAGTCCAAGCTCGCGGAGTTGATCGCCCCGGGGTTGAAGCTGGAGCCGGGGGTGAAACTCGCCTACCTGCCCGCCCCGTCGGCCATCGAACTGCGCGTCCTGGCGGCCGCCGCTACCCGCGAGGAGGCGCAGGAGAAGGCGCAGGCGGTGGTCCGGTATCTCGAATCGACGGTGGGGAAGTACATTTTCGGCCGCGGCGACGACACCCTCGAGGGAGTGGTGGGACAGCTCCTGGTCGACAACGACAAGTCCCTCGCCGTGGCGGAATCCTGCACCGGCGGCGAGCTCGGCATGCTCATCACCTCGGTCCCCGGCGCCTCGCGTTACTTCCTCGGCGGCGTGGTGGCCTACTCCAACGAGGCCAAGACGGAACTGCTCGGAGTGGACCGGGACATCATCGCGCAGTTCGGCGCGGTGAGCCGGGAGTGCGCGGAGGCGATGGCCGAGGGGTGCCGCCGGCGTTTCGGCGCCGACTACGCCCTGGCGGTCACAGGCATCGCCGGGCCCGGGGGCGCCACGCCGGACAAACCCGTGGGGACCGTCTGGATCGGCCTCGCCTCCCTCCACGAAACCTACGCGAAAACGTTCAGCCTGGGCACGCTGCGGGAGAGCATCCGCGACCGGGCGGCCTACACGGCGCTGGAGATGCTGCGGCGCAACATCCTGGATATTACCTGATGCGGTTGTTTATCGCTTTGCCGCCGGCGGAGGCGGTCGCGGAGGAACTCGGCCGCGTGATCGTGCTCCTGCGCGCAAAAGGGGGGCCGGTCCGCTGGGTGGCGCCGGAGAACATCCATTTAACCGTGCGGTTTCTCGGCGAGACGGACGAGGCGCGGGTGCCGAAGCTGCGGAGTCTGATCGACAGCATCGCGCCGGCCTTCGCCCCGGCCGACGTCCTGATCGACCGTCTCGGCGGTTTTCCCAATCTCCGCAAGCCGCGCGTGATCTGGGCCGGACTGGCCGCCGCCGAGCCGGTCGAGCGGATGGCGCAGATGGCGCGGCAGGTGGAGCTCGCAGTGCGGCAACTGCGTTTCGAGCCGGAAAAGAAAGGCTTCCAGCCGCACCTGACGCTCGGCCGGGTCAAAGACCCGCGCGGGATGGAGCAACTGGCGGCCTTCATGGAATCGTACCGCTTCACGCCGCTCGCCGTGCGCCTCGACCGTCTCGTGCTGTTCCGGTCGACGCTGACTCCGAAAGGGTCGATCTACGAGCGCGTGCATGAGGCGAAGCTGGGCGACGAGCGGCTGGGGGGCTGAGCACCGTGCGCCGGCCCATTCAAGTCCTCATTTTCGTCTATCGCCAGACCGCCCGGGGACGGGAATATCTCATGCTCCGCCGCATTCCCGAGCTCCGCGGGTTCTGGCAGCCGATTTCGGGCGGAGTGGAGGACGATGAGGATCTCCTGACCGCGGCCCGCCGCGAGTTGCGCGAAGAGACCGGGTTTCAGACGGCCGCCGTCGAATCAATCAACTACGCCTACCGCATCCCGGCCTTCCACGACCGCAAGCTCGGCGCCGCTCCGGGCGCCGATGAGACCATGCCGCTGCACACCTTCGCGGCCCGGGTCGACGATGGGGCGGAGCCGGTCCTCGATCCCGCCGAGCACGACCGCTACCTGTGGTGCCCGCTCCTTCTGGCTGATCGGCTGCTCTACTGGCCGGGGGACCGCGAAGCGCTGCGCCAGGTGGACACCTGGCTTCGGTCCCGGCCGCTCTAGGCCGGCTTCAGCACCCGCCGCGCGCAGACACGGGACCGGCGGCGCCCACCTCACGATGAGCACGGGTACGGCGCGGACCCGCCGCGGAACAGGTGGGCAATCAGGTAAGTCACATCGGCGACCGCCACGATCCCGGACAGATCGACATCGCCCGCTTCGTAACACGCCGGCTCGGGCCCCCCGCGGAACAGATACGAGATCAGGAAGGTGAGATCGGTGACGTTGAGGGAGCCGCTGTTGTCGACGTCGCCGCGGGTCCCGACGCAGCAATTCTGGTAGACGAGGACCGGCGAGACGGTCTTGGGCGCGTAGGCGGCGATGCTGCTGACGAAGCGGGGGGTGAACGAGCCGTAGCCGTTGAACGAGACGACCGCCGAGTCGCCCGAGGCCGCCCCGGCCGTGGTGAACCAGAGTCTCACTACCGGGCCGCTGCCGGGCGGAAGCGGCGAGGAACCGGAGGGGGCGCTCACGAGCTGAACGGTTCCCTGCTTGAGCGAATTGTTGAGGTCGATGAACCCGCGGACGGCGAAGTAGTCGGTCCGGCAGCCCGAGGTGGTCAGCGAGTCCAGAGTCAGGTCGAGCGTCCCCGCGAAAGTAACGGGGATGCGGATCTCGGAGAGGGGAAGGTTATTCGCGGCAAAGACCGCCAATTCGACCTCGGAGAACCGCGGGACCGACCGGTCATCCGCGCGGAGCGTATCGGCGAGGACGGCGATGTAGTCGGCGCGTTCGCGGCGCGCGCTCTCGGCGCCCGCCGTCACCTGCAGCGACACGTCGTACAGCCCGGGCGCCGCGTACACGTGGCCGGGCGACTGGACGAAGGCCGAGTCCCCGTCGCCGAACGACCAGGCCCACGTGTCGACATCCAAAAGCGACGTCCCGGTGAACTGCACCGCCAGCGGCGCATCGCCGAGCTGCGGATCGGCCGTGAAAGCGACGCCGGCCGGGTCAAGACCGTCGACCGCCAGCGTCCCCGTGTTGTCGGGATCGAGCCAGTCGCTCAGGCGCGACGTCGAGGTCCCCCCGCCCGTCCAGGACCGCGCCACCTTGCCGTAGTAGTCGGAGGTCAGACTGGCGCACGAGGCTGTGCCGCCGTGGAGCTGGCCGACGATGCGGTGGGTCAGCGAATCAAACAGGGGGGAACCGGAGGAACCCGGCTCGGTCGTGCCGTCGTCCCACTGCAATATCCGCCAGTGCGTCCCCCCGGTGCTGCCCGCGTAGTTGGCGCTCACCACCGCGTCGTAGTCGAACGATATTTTCTTGATGTCGCCGGAGGGGTGGTGAATGCCGACCGCGCTCTGCGCCGCCACGTCGACGGCCGACCATCCGGCGTAGTACACGTTGTAGGAATCGGGCGGCTGTTCGAGCAGCTCCAGGAGCGCGAAGTCGGAACTGGAGTAGTTCGCGCGGCGGACCGATCCCTGCACGGTCATCCAGGTGGGGCCGTCGATGTTGGCGCAGGAGGGGCTCTCGTAGTTGAACATGAAGATCCACGTGCTCTCGCCGCCGAGGCAGTGGTTGGCGGTGAGGAAGTATGGGGTGAGATCCTCGCGCACGTTGTTGACCAGCGCGCCGGTGCAGATCCGGTAGCCGCCGGAAGTCAGGATCATCGCCACCGCCCGTTTGTCGTCCTGCCACAGATCCCCCTCCGGGCAGTTGACGTTGTTGTTGCATGAACCGGACCCGCCGAATCCGGCCGCCTCTTTCATCGTCGCCGTCGCGAAGATATCCCGGTAGGCGTGGACGATCCGCTGGAGGCTGATGATCCCCGGCTCAGGGGCGTTCGGGGGTTCGTAGTATTCAAGGATGCTCACCGATCCGGGAACCGGCTGGGTGGCGAACTCGCCGTACTCCTTATTGTTGCGTTCGGTGAAGGCGCCGATGACGTATCGGTAGTCCTCGCTGTACACGAAGAACTTTGCGCCCGGCGGCAGCCAGAATTTCCGATACACCAAATTGATCGAGTACGCGCCGGGAGCGACGATGCGGAGCCGCCAGAGCCGGCCGCCGTCGGAGAGCGTGTCCCACTGCCCGGAATTGGTCAGGTCGCAGACCGTCTCGAAGGGGTAGCCGAAACGGAACGGGACGCCCTTGTCCTGTTCGGCCGCATCCTCCGCCAGCAGGGCCGGGACATCGACGGGTCCGGTATCCACGGTGGGGAGGGAGGTTGCGGCGGCAAGAGCGCCGGCGCGGACCATCCGGCTTGGAGGCGTTCCCCCTTCGCTGATTTGTGCGGAAACATAGGGAGCGGCGAGAAGCAGTCCGAAAAAGAGCGGCAGAGCCGCGCGGCGAGCGGATCGATGAAGAGACACGGCAATCCTCCGATGGTGGTCCGACGACGCCGGCCGCGATCCGCCGGCAAGTGCCTTGTTCCTATACATTATCGAACGGTTTTGAAATCTGTAAACCCGCGGTACACGTGACGGTTGCCGGTGAGAAGACCAGGTCGTCGGCGCGGATCCCGACTTGCCCTTAATATAACGCGGGCCGCCGTGGTGTTCAACCGAAAAGGGGGGCCGGGGGTTCCGGTCGGGTCAGCCGCAGACTTCGCGGAAAACGCGGAGGAAATTGCCCCCCATGATCTTAGCTAGGTCTTCCCGGCAATATCCCCGCCCCCGCAGTTCGTCGGCCAGACGCGGCATTTTCGCACAATCCTCAAGGCCGGCCGGGGCAAACGTGATCCCGTCGAAGTCCGACCCCAGGCCGACATGGTCCGGGCCGACCAGGCGGACAATGTAGTCGATGTGGTCGGCCACCACCCCCACATCGACCCCCGTGGCCCGCACGACCTGCTCCCAGCCCGCAAGAAACGGCTGCAGCTCCGCCCGCCGGGCCGCGTACTCCTCGGCGCCGCACTCGGCCGTGAACAGCAGCCAGTATCTCCTGCCCAGATCATAGTGGGCGTTGATGTAGGCGGCGGAAGCGTCGCGGCAGGCTGGGGAGAGAAAATCGCAGAGGAAGTTGATGCCGACCATGCCGCCGGTCGCGGCGATTCCCCGGATTTGCTCGTCGGTGAGATTCCGGTGGTGGTCGCAGAGAGCGCGGACGCACGAGTGGGAGGCGATCACCGGCCGGGTGGCGATCTCCAGTACGGCCGCCACCGCCGACGGGGCCGCGTGGGAGAGGTCGACGATCATGCCGAGTTCGTCCATCATCCGCACCACCTCCCGTCCGAAAGCAGTCAGACCGTCGAACGCCGGGTGCTCATCGGCCGAGGAAATGCACCACGCGCTCGAGACGTTGTGGGTCAGGGTCAGGCTTCGGACGCCCCGCTCATAGAACTGCCGGAGAGTGTCCAGGTTGTCGTTGAGCACCAGTCCGTTTTCAATCGAGAAGACGGCGCTGATTTTGCCCGCGGCGCGGTTGCGCGCGGCCTCGGATGAGGTCCGGGCGAGGGCGACCTTCTCCCCATGGGCCTCCACGGTGCGGTGCAGCCCGTCGAGCATCCGGTGGACCAGCGGGACCCGGTCCTTCGCCTCGATGAACGACTCCGTGAAACAGGCGAATACCTGCAGATCGATTCCGCCTTCGATCAGGCGGGGAAGATCGAGGTGTCCGATCTCATTGCGCCGGGAGAAATCGGCGCCCTGGAGGATCCGGTGAATCGTGTCACAGTGCAGATCGGCGGTGAAGAGTTGATCGCTGTTGTTCATAACGTCCTTTCCGGAGCCAAGATTACACAGAAATGGAGCGTCAGGCAAGTTCCGTCGGGGCCGGAGTCAAATTCGGCCTATCGGGAGCCGATAAGAGAGGCGTGGACATCGTTTCGACCAAAAGAAACCGGCCGGCCGCCCGCGGCCGACGGCCCCAGGAGGCGGGCCGGCGGGAGGGCTGGGTCACTGTGCGGGGGGAACGCCTCCGCCGCGCGGCCGCCGGCGCGCCGCCCGCGGGCGAGGCCGGGTTCGACCTTTCCCGCGAACTGAGCTTCCATCCCGACACCGGGCGCACCCTCTTTCGCGACAGCCGCGTCCTGATCCTCGACGCCAACGCGATCGGCATGCTCCGCCAGAACCTCCTCGACACTCTCGGCTGGGCGCAGGCCCGCGACTTTCTCCTGCGGTTCGGCTACCAGCACGGCTACTCCGACTTCATGCAGATCCGGCACAACTTCGAGTTCGCCGATGAGATGGACCTCCTGTGCGCCGGACCGGTGCTGCACACCTACGAGGGGATTGTGAAGGCCGCCCCGACCGAGATCCGCTTCGATAGGCACAGCCGGGAATTCCAATTCGCCGGCATCTGGACCAACTCCTGGGAGGCGGAGCAGCACCTGGCTTTCAACCCGCCGAGCCCGCAGTCGGTCTGCTGGACTCTGACCGGCTACGCCACGGGCTGGTGCTCGGCCTTCTGCGGCTGGCCGGTGCTGGCGATGGAACCGACCTGCATCGGCAAGGGTGATCCGCATTGCGGGTGGAAAGTCCAGCCCCCCGACCTGTGGGGGGAAGAGGGCCGGCCGATGATCGAGGCGCTCAGCGTGTTCTGGGCAAGCCGCTAGCGAAGACTCTCCGCCGGGCCGACATGGGAGGGGGCCGCCGCGAATGCGTCAGTTGGCGCGCGGTCCGGACGGCTCCCGGCGGGCGGGGCGACGGTCCAGCAGAATGCGGTTTTCTCTCGAGCGCGATTCCCCCACCGAGCTCACCCGAATCGCCGCCTGATCCGCCACCGGGCAGGCGAATTCGCACGCCCCGCAGCCGTTGCAGATCGCGGGATCAACAAAGGGCCGCTTGACATTCACTGCGTCCCCGTTCCGGTCGTAGGCAATCTCCTCCCGGAGATAGATCGCTTTGGGCGACACCGGGCACCACTCCTCGCACACGATGCAGGGAATGGCCATGGCCCAGGGCAGGCACCGGCCGCGGTCGACAAAAGCGGTGCCGATATGGACGCCCGGGGTCGCCCGGTCGCCCACTTTCTCGCTGAGGGTGAGCTCTTCGATGGCGCCGGTCGGGCAGACCTGGCCGCACAGGGTGCAGCTCGGCTCGCAGTAGCCGATGCGCGGGATCAGGACCGGCGTCCACAACCCCTCGAAACCGCTCTCGAGGAGAGTCGGGTGGAGGGCGTTGTTGGGACAGACGCGCATGCACTGGCCGCAACGGATGCAGCGGGCGAGGAAGTCGTCCTCGGGCGGGGCGCCGGGGGGACGGATGAGGAGGGGGTTGGGATTGGCCGAGAAGGCGTCGCCGGCGCGGAAGAGCGGGAACAGGGCGAGCCCGCCGGCGAGCGACCCGAGCACTTTGCGCCGCGTGAGGTGCGGCGTCCGGACGGGCGCCGGGTTGTCGCGCGTCCCCTCCAGCCGGGGAAAGAACCGGAAGCGGAGCGACCCGTGCGGACAGGCTGCCTGGCAGTTCAGGCACAGCACGCACTCTTCCTGCCGCCAGGCGCTCCCGACATCCGGGTTGTCCGCCCCCTGGCAGTGGAGCAGGCACTTGTTGCAGTGGTCGCACGAGGCGGCGTTTTTTTCCAGGCCGAAAACGGCCAAGCGCGAGAACAGCCCGAGCAGCGCACCGAGCGGGCAGATTCCCCGGCACCAGAAGCGCGTGAAGAGCCGGTTGAGCCACAGGATCGCCACAAACAGCGCCCCGATCGTCAGGAGGGCATGGAAAAACTGGGGGCGGAAGGGCAGCACCAGCGGCCCCAGCGTATCGTAGACTCGCTGCGCCGCGTTCGTCAGCGGCGCGAAGCCGACAGCCGCGACCGCGTCCCGTACGCCCTCGGCCGCCACGTGCAGCGCCGGCAGAACCACCGTGCCGAGCGAGCGGGCCAGCAGGGCGATCGGATCAAGCAGACCGATCTGGAGTACGCCCGCGAGCGCCGCGCCCAGAAAAACCAGCAGGAGATAGTACTTGATGCGCTGGTAGCCGCGGTACCGGTTGGCCTCGATCTTCCGGGCCCCCCGGTTCGCCGCGCGCTCGGAGCGCACCTCGGACAGCCAGTGGTTGAGCGACCCGAGCGGGCAGACCCAGCCGCAGAAGAAGCGGCCGAAGAAGATCGTCGGAAGCAACACCACCAGCCCGAGCAGCAGCCCGGAGTAGACCGTCCCGTTGGCCAGCAGGTTGGCCAGGCCGACCAGCGGATCGAGCTCCAGCCCGATCGAGACGGGGTAGGGCAGACGGATCTCCCCGCCGCCCGTCGCCCGGAAATCCGCCTCGAACGTGGTCTTGAGAATGAGCCAGAAAAACGCCGCGAAGAAGAGCGCCTGGCTGGCGCGGCGGAGGTGGCGGACGGCCGCGATCGTCATGCCGTCACGTCCCGGTAACCGGCATTCCGGTAGTCGATGCGCCCGAGCCCGGCCGCCTCCGCCCGGAGCAGGTGGGGGACACGGTCGGCCGTCAGCCCGAGCAGTTCGCAGCCGCGGGCGTCGCCCGCCACCGGATCGGTCGCGCAGAGAACGGCGTTCTCAACCGCCACGTCATCGGTCGATCCCCCCTGCGGCCCGTTGCGCAGCAGCACGCGGGTGGCGTCGATCACCGTCAGAGTCGGCGTGCAGAATCGGGTGAGATCCACCAGCGACTGGTCGATTTGCTGGTGGAGGCGGTGGCGCATCCCGCCCAGAATCCCGTAGAGGTTTTTCAGCCCGATCGTACAGGCGGTGAGGGAGTGGTGCTTCACGATGGGCATGTTGATGAGGCGGTCGGTGTGCAGGAGCGCCCGGAGGACCGGCCAGGCGGTGAGCAGCTCGCCGTCGAGATCCACCTCGACGAAGTCGCCGGCGGCGGGGATGGTAACGCGGGCCCCGGCCTGCGCCGCGGCATCGCGCACGCCCGAACGGAGAAAACACCGCCGGGGATCGTTGCACGACATGTCGGTGACGACGACCGCCGCCGCCCCCGCGCCCAGGCACCGACGGACCATCGCCGCCACCAGCGCCGGGCTGGTGTTGGCTGCCTGCTCCGGGGTGCGGTCCCACCCGACGTTCGGCTTGAGGGTGACGGTCTCTCCCGGCTTGACGAAACGGCCGATCCCGCCGACCGCGGCCAGGGCGGCGTCCAGGGCGTGCTCGGGGTCGGGGTGGCGGGCAAAAGCGACCGCGGGGCAGGCCGGGTCGCCGAAAACCGTGAACCGGCGGTCGAACACCGCGAGCGGTCTGTAACCCGCGGCGTTGCGGTTGTGGAAGAGGACGCCGATGCCGCCCGAGGCGGCCGCCAGCACCATCGCCCGGCCCGTTCGCTTGAGGAACTCGCGTCGCTCCATGAAGATCCCTCGGTCACCCGACCTTTTCCGCCAATATACGCCGGGGGAACGCGCGCGGCAAGAAGAGGCCTTGACGAATCGCGAAATCCGCGCATATTGGAGAAAAGGTCCCATCACCGTCCGCTTGCCCAGGAGTGCGTATGAATCGGAGACTGGTGTCGGCCGCGTGGGCGGTTGCAGCCCTCGTCGCGGGAGCCGCCGCCCCGGCGGAAGCGACGTTTTCAATCGTGGCCGTCGATACCGTCAACGGCGTCATTGGCGGCGCCGGAGCCTCCTGCATCGACAACTGCTTCATCATCGATGACATCATCGAATCGATCGGCGCGGTCCACACCCAGGCCTACTGGCTGCAGGGCAACAAGAACTACGCCCACCAGTTGCTCGCCCAGGGATTGACGCCCGATTCGATTATCCTCCTGCTCGTTCAGAACGATGTCGAAGGGACGCCCGAATACCGCCAGTACGGCGTCGTCACCCTGGCCGGATCCGGCGCCTCGGCCGCCTACACCGGCAGCGCTACCAGCGACTGGGCCGGTCACCTCACCGGCCCCGGCTACGCTGTCCAGGGGAACATCCTCCTCGGGCCGGAGGTGATCGCCGACATGGAGACGGCGTTTCTGGGAACTGACGGCCCGCTGGAGGCGAAACTGATGGCGGCGATGGAGGCGGCCAAACGGCCGGGGGCGGACAACCGCTGCATCTTCGCCGGCAAGTCGGCGATCTCGGCATTCATCAAGGTCGTGCGGCCGGGCGACGGCGGCACGCCTTTCCTCCAGGAGATCGTCCCCACCACTACCGGATCGACCGACCCGATCGATGTTCTGCACGCCCAGTTCGACACCTGGCGTCTGCGCCAGGCTGCCCACCCGGATTCCTCGACGGTGGTGATCGGGAAGACTGCGCTCGACGGCGACGGGCAGGCGTCGACGGTCATCACCATTGCTCCGCGCAACTGGGCCGGGGCGCCCCCGGTCCGGATCGACTCGGTGCGGGTGGGCACGACGGGCCAGGCGGTTCTGAGCGCGGTCGCCGACAACGGCGACGGAACCTTCGCGTGTGTCCTGACCGCCCCCCTCTACGGCGCCCCCGACGATACCCTCACCGTGACCGTGGGGGCCTACTATGATTTCGTCACCGAACTGCACTCCCGCCCGGCCGTCACCTACTACTACTGCGGCGATGTGACCGGCGACGGCAGCATCAAGGTCTCCGACCTGACGTTCTTTGTGAACTTCAAGTTCCGGGGCGGTCCGGGAGCCGCTTTCCCCTCCTCCGCCGATATGAACGGGGACGGGCAGGTGAAAATCAGCGACGTCACGTACATCGTGGCGTACCTGTTCGCCGGCGGTCCGCCGCCGATCTGCGAATAGCCGGCCGCCTCCCCGGCGCGGGCCGTCAGCAGGACGGTCGTCAGGGGACAAGAAAATCGGGCGAGCGGGGGAGTTCCACCGCCCCCTTGATGGTCACCTCCTGCTGGCGGGTGGCCAGAATCGACTGCACGACGCGTTCGAATCCGATGCCGCACCCGGCGCTCTGGCCGGTGCCGTGCGAGAGCACCTCGAAGTACCAGTCGAACTGCCGCGGGTCGATCCCGGCGCCGACGATGTGGTCGTACATGTACGATTCGCGGAACTGCCGGCGGCAGGTCTCGGCGCATCCCTCGCGCACGGCCCCGCCGACGGACTCGCCGACGAAGGGGAGAAGCAGGTCGCAGCAGAGCGTCTCGCCCTCCCGCCGCTTCATCGAAAAGAACTTGATCACGCCGCCGGGCCGCGGCCTGGGATCGGCCGGGTAGTGGGTGACGAAGGTCGGCAGACCGCCGAGGTGGGCGCACAGCGCCTTCTCCTCGGCGCTCCCGAGGTCGTCGCCGTAAGTCAGCCCGTGGCCGCGGGCGCAAAGGAGCCGAACCGCCTCACGGTAGGTGATGCGGTTGAAGGGAGACCGGATGTAGCGGGTGAGCCGGTCGGTCGGCATGACCCTGCGAGCGGCCCGGTACATCGTCTTGACCAAACCTTCGATGTGGTTCATCAGACCGTCCAGCTCAAAGTCGCGCCCCTCGAACTCGATGAGGGTGAACTCGCACAGGTGGCGGTCGGTCACTTTGCGCTCCTGGCGGAACGACGGTCCGATCGTATAGACGCGGTTGTGGGCCTGGGTGAACGCCTCGAGGTAGAGCTGGCCGGTCTGGCGGAGAAACATCGGCGTCTCGGCGCCCGCGGGATCGTACATGGTGACCGGCATGGCGTTGGGGAACCACTCGCACGAGCCGGTGGCGCCGGTGATGTGGGGGACGCAGATCTCAAGAAAGTGCTCGCGCTCGAACCAGGCGCGGGCGGCCTTCAAAAGCGCGGAACGCAGAAGCGTGGTCTGGGCATACGTGCCCTGCAGGACAGCGTGGTGACGCATACGGGCCTCCATGGCATACGGCGGTGATAAAAAAAGGCCGCCCGGAAAGCCGGGTGGCCGATAGTTGGCGTGCGGGAAAGAAAACCCCCGCGGCGCGGGCGGCGGTCATTGGACCGCCTCGCGCGCCCTTGCCGCAGGGCGGCCCGTCGGGCGCCGGTCCGGTCTCTTCAGCGGCAGGCGCATAGGCTGCGGTCGCGGACCGGGCGCAAGCGCGCCCCGGCCGCCGATGAGGAAACGCTTTGATCTGTGCGGAAATAATACATTCTGGAGCTTAACGGTACATGTTCCCCGCCGCCGTGTCAAGCGGAAAATAAAAAAAACCGCCGCCCGCCCCGCCGCGCGGGCGCGGGTTTCAGACGTGTGTGCCGGCCGCGGAGATCCCCTGCGCGTCCGCCGCCGGGCTGCCCGTCCGCCGCCCGCCCAACAGGAGCTCGACCGCCAGGGCGACGACCGGTTCGAGAGCTGCCGCGACCGCGGGGCTCAGACCGGCGCCCATGGTCGTGATGTCCGCCGCCTCGATCGCGATGATATCGATCGTGTCGGGTATCGGCAGCTCCAGCCGCTGCGCCATGCGAATGACCTCGGGCAGTCCGGCATAATGCGGTGAGAGGTTGGTTATGTCCCGCAAGTCTGCCGGACTGACCCGATATATCGTGCCCGGGGCCTGCCGCCCCGTGCAAATCGCATCGATTATCACGGCCCGGGGACGCCCGATGAGCGGGTCCAGCAGCGCCAGACCGGCGGCGCCGCACTCGATCACATCGGCGGCCTCGCCCGCCAGGGGGGCCAGACGGCGGGCGGCGATGATGCCGAACCCGTCGTCGCCGAACAGCTCGTTCCCCATGCCCATGACAACCGGTTTCATCATCAGTCGCGCCGAATCTCCTGAACCTGGTTGTGGGCGGCGTCGTACACGCGCACGACGAGCGGCATCGACCCCGGAAGGGTGTGGGTGGCGCAGCCGTTGCACGGATCGTAGGCCCGGAAGGCCATCTCGACGAGGTTGAGGACGCCGTCGTCGATGCGGCCGCCGGAGATCACGCCGCGCGCGGCCTTGTCCACCGACAGGGAGATCCGGGCGGCATTGTTCTGGGTCGCCACGATGAGGTTGGCCATTTTGATCACGCCCCGCTCGTCGGTCCGGTAGTGGTGAATGAGGGTGCCGCGCGGCGCTTCGACCACGCCGATCCCCTCGCTCGGCGTCTTGGTCGGGAGCACCCGCACATCCTTGCTCACGATCTCGGGGTCGCGGGACAGCTCGCGCGCCCGCTCGGCGGCGCACAGCAGCTCGATCAGGCGGGCCCAGTGATTGGCGAGCGTGTGGTGCACCGGCCGCCCGCCGAACGTCTGGTAGAACCGCTCGAAGGCTTTCTGCGCCAGCGGCGTCGGCATCCCCTCGGCGGCGTTGAGCCGGGCCAGCGGAGCCACCGCGATGATGCCGCTGTCGGGACCGTCCACGAACCCCTTCCACCCGACATCTTTCAGGTAGGAGAACTTCATGAAGCTCCACGGCTCGACGTGTTCGGCGATGTGGTCGAGGTATTTGGCCACCGGGAACTTGCACACCTCGCGGCCGTCGGGACCGACCACCCGCAGTTCGCCGCGGTAGTAGTTGGGGCGGTTGTGGGCGTCGACCAGGCCCATGTAGTGGGTCCGGTGAGTGTAGGTGTCGGAGGTGATGTAGTCGACGTACGTCTTGTTCGCCAGCACGACGTCATCGAACACCTTCAGGCTGAACTGGGCGAATTCCACCGCCCGCTCGCACACCTCGATGAACGCCTTCTGGTGCTCCGGCGGGATCGGCCGGGAGATGCCGCCAGGCAGACCGAAGGCCGGGTGGGCGGCTTTCCCCATCGCCAGCACCATCAGCTCCCGCAGGTCCCGCCGCATCCCGATCACCTTCTTGCCCGCTTCGATCCCCACTTTCCCGAGCAGGCCGATGATGTTGCGCTCGGCCTTGGGGGCGGTGGGCCCGACCACGAAATCCGGCCCCGCGAGGTAGAAGAAGTGCAGGGCGTGGTCCTCGACGAAGAAAATGTTATAGAGCAGCTCGCGCACCTTGTGGGCGGCCGGGGGCGGCTCCACCTTGTACAGGTCGTCGAGCGTCCGCGTGGAGGCCATGTGGTGGGCGGTCGGGCAGACGCCGCAGATGCGGGAGGTGATCTGCGGCATGTCTTCGGCCGGACGCCCGTGGGCGAACCGCTCGAACCCGCGCAGTTCGGGCACCTGGAAATAGGCATGGTCGACGTCCCCCCGGTCGTTCAGGAGAATGTCGATCTTGCCGTGCCCCTCGAGCCGCGTGATCGGGTCTATTGTCACCCGTCGTGTCGTCGTCATTTCATCCCCCGCGTGGTTTCGGGTTCATACTTCCGGTGGAGGAGCGAGGCCGGCAGGCTGTAGCGGAAGAAAGTGCCGGCGGGGTCGACGATCCTGGCGAGCGTCGCTTCGATGCCGGCGTCGTCTTTCGCCTCGATGATGGAGGCCATCGCCGACATCGCCTTGGCGCCGAAATCGGTGATCCGGCTGGTCGGCCCGAGGCAGCCGGTGCAGGGCATGCTGACCTTGGTGCAGGCGCCGCCGCAGCCCTGGCGCGTGACCGGCCCGAGGCACAGGAGCCCCTGGGCGAGCAGGCACTGCTCGGGATCGATGAGAATCTCGTGCGGACGGTGGAACTCCTTCACCGTCAGTTTCTCCGGCTTGGTCTCCTTGCGGGGACACTCGTCGCACAGCGCCATGTCCGGCGCGAGCGTGCTCCCCTTGGCCGGGAGCTTCCCCGCGAGGATCGCTTCCACCGCGCCGAGAATCAGCTTCACCGGCGGCGGACAGCCGGGGAGAAAGTAGTCCACGGCGATCGTCTGGTCGAGCGTCTTGACCGTCTTCCAGAGCTCGGGCAGAGTGAGCGTTCCCTCCGGCACCGTCGAGGACACCGCGGGCTCGACGCCGTTGCCGCCGTTCACGCTCGGCACCTCGCGGTAGGCGGTGGCGGTCAGCTCTTCGCGCCGGTACAGATTGCCGAGTCCCGGCACGCCGCCGAGGTGCGCGCAGCTTCCGAACGCAACCACCAGTTGCGATTTGCGCCGCAGCATTTCGACCATCTCGAACTGCTCGGAGCTGCGCACGGCGCCGTTGATGAAACTGACCGCGATCGACCCGTCGGGCAGCGCCTCAACGTCGGTGCGCTTGAAATCGAGGGCGACCGGCCAGAAGACGATGTCGACGGCCTCGACGACCTTGAGAATGGCCTCGTCGAGGTCGACGACCGCTTCTTCGCAGCCGCCGCAACTGGCGCACCAGTAGAACGCGACTTTCGGCTTGCTCATCGCCGTCCTCCTTCCGCCCCGGCCGGCTCCGCGGTGCGCCCGGCCTGCCCGGCGGGCAGTTCCGCCGCGTGGAGCAGGGTCCGCTGTTCAAGGCGAAGCGGACCGAGCGCCCGGACCGCCTCGGTCATCTCGTTGATCACCCGCTGGACCTTGTCCCCCTCGGAGGCGGCGATCCACTCCAGGCGGACGCGCTCCGGCTCGATTCCCATGGCCGCGAGGAACTGCTTCATGAGGACGACCCGCCGGAGCGCCTTGTAGTTCCCCTCCTGGTAGTGGCAGTCGCCGGGGTGGCAGCCGCCGATGAGAACCGCGTCCGCCCCCTGCCGCAGCGCGGCGAAGACAAACTGCGGATCGAGGCGTCCGGAGCACATGGTGCGAATCACGCGGACATTCCCGGCGTACTTCATGCGGGCCGTGCCGGCGAGATCGGCCGCCGTATACGTGCACCAGTTGCAGAAGAACGCGACAATCCGCGGTTCGAATTCCTTCCGGCTCGATTCGGTCTTAGACATAGCTCAGCACTCCCTTGATTTCGTCGAAAATCTGCTCGTCGGTGAAGAGGTTCTGCTGGAGGGCGCCCGAGGGACAGGCGGCCACACACGTGCCGCACCCCTTGCAGAGCGCGCCGTTGACGATCGCGGCGTTCTTCGCCTTGTCGAACACGATCGCGCTGTAGGGACACAGGGCGATGCAGGTGTGGCACCCCGAGCAGAGTTCTTCCTGCGAGTAGGCGGTGTTCGGTTCCAGTTCGACGTGGCCGCGGTCGATGAGCGCCAGGGCCTCGGCCGCCGCGGCGCCCGCCTGGGCGACGCAGTCGGGGATGTCCTTGGGACCCTGGCAGGCTCCCGCGAGAAAGATCCCGTCGGTGAACGTCGACACCGGCGCCAGCTTGGGATGGCGCTCGAGGAACCACCCCTCCGTGCTGCAGCTGATGTTGAACTGCCGCCGCACCTCGTCGGCGTCCGCCTGAGGCTCCAGCCCGACCGACAGAACGACCATGTCGACCGGGATCCGCCGCACCGCCCCGACCAGCGTGTCCTCCACCCGGATCGTGAGCTTCCCCTCCTCCTCGGCGCTCATCGCCCAGTCCGAGATCTCGGCCACCCGGCCGCGGATGAAGTGGACGTTCTCCTGCAGGAGACGGTCGTAGAACTCCTCGTACCCCTTGCCGGGCGTCCGCATGTCGATGTAGAAGTTGTAGACCTCGGCGCCCGTCCGCTCCTTGATCAGGTGGGCGAGCTTGAGCGAGTACATGCAGCACACCCGCGAGCAGTAGCGGTTGGTGTGGGCGTCGCGGCTACCGACGCAGTGGACGATGCCGACCGCTTTCGGTTTGGCGCCGTCCGGCATGGTCACCTCGCCGCCGGTCGGCCCGGCCGCGTTGACCATCCGCTCGATCTCGAGGCTGGAGTAGACGTTCGGGTACTTGCCGTAGCCATAGCGGGCGATCCGCCGGGCGTCGAAGGTCTTGAACCCGGTCGCGAGAATGATCGCCCCGACCGGCACCTCCTCGATCTTCTCCGTCTGGCTGAAATCAATCGCGTTCTTCTGACAGACCTCCAGGCAGCTCTTTTTGCACCGGTGGGTCTTGAACTCGATGCAGGTTTCCGGATCGATCACGGCGACAAGCGGGGTGGCCTGGGGAAAGGGAATGTACACCGGCTTGCGCTTGCTCAGCCCGACGTTGAATTCGTCGGGCACCTTGGCCGTCTTGTAGATGCAGGCGTCAATGCAGTCGAGGCAGCCGACGCACTGCTCCTCGATCACGTAGCGCGGTTTGCGCCGCACTTTCACTTTGAAATTCCCCACGAATCCCTCGACCCCGGCCACCTCCGCGTAGGTCCAGAGGGTGATGTTGGGGTGCGACCGGACGGCCGACATCTTGGGGGTGAGGATGCAGGCGGAGCAGTCGAGGGTGGGGAAGGTCTTGTCGAATTTGGCCATGTGGCCGCCGATAGTGGGCTCGCGTTCGACGAGGTAGACCTTCTTGCCCGCGTCCGCCATCGTGAGCGCGGCGTGGATGCCGGCGATGCCGCCGCCGACGATCATCACGTCGGGGTGCACGGGCACGCGGTTGCGCTGGAGCGGGACGTGGCGGACGATGCGGGTGACCGCCCCCGCGATGAGCGCTTTCGCCTTCTCCGTCGCCATCGCCGTATCCAGCGTCACCCAGCTCACGTGTTCGCGGATGTTGGCCATCTGGAACATGAAGGCGTTGCCGCCCCCCACCGCCGTCGCCTTGCGGAAAGTGTTCTCGTGCATGAGCGGCGAGCACGAGGCCACCACCACCCGGTTCACCTTGCCCTCGCGGATATCCTGCTGGATGATCTCCTGCCCCGGGTCCGAGCACATGAACTTGTACTCCTTCGCCACCGTGACGTACGGGAGCGAGGCGGCGAAATCGGTACAGGCTTTCACGTCCACCGTGTGGGCGATGTTGATCCCGCAGTGGCAGACGTAGACGCCGACTTTGGGCGTGCCGTTCGAGGACTGGTCAGCCGACATGGGCGCCTCCTTCCACCGCGGCCGCGGGTTCGCGGTACGCAAACGGGACAAACAGCCGCTGCAGCCCGAGCGGGCGCCGGTCGAGCCCGAACGCCGTCCCCATGAGCTGCGAGAAGTAGACGACCGGGACGTTCACCCGCGATTCGTACATCCGGCTCATCTTCGGCTGGTAGCACTCGAGGTTGAACTGGCAGAGCGGGCAGGCGGTGGCAATCACGTCGCAGCCGCGCTTCTGCGCCTCGCGCAGCAGAACGTAGCTCAGCCGCAGTCCGACCTCCGGCACCGTGCCGGTGAGCGAGCCGCCGCAGCAGCGCGTCTTCAGCGGCCAAGCCACGGGCGTGCCGCCGAGCGCCGTGATAAGCCGGTCCATCACCATCGGCTCATGGGCGTCGTCGAAGTCGGCATAAGGCCGCACGAGCTGGCACCCGTAGTAGCAGGCCACCTTCAGCCCGGCCAGCGGCCGGGTCACCGCTCCCTTGATCGCCTCCAATCCGACATCGTTGGCGAGCACGTCGAGCGGGTGGCGCACCTTGATCCCGTTCTCGTAGCTCAGGCCGGCGGCGGCGAGCGCGCTCTGGATGGTCTTGCGTATGTCGGGGTGCTCGTCGAGATAGCGGTGGGCCTTGTTCAGGCCGAGGTAGCAGGCCGCGCAGGGCACGACGAGATGCGTGTCGCTGTCTCCCTGGCGCTCGGCGATCGCGAAATTGCGCGCCGAGAGCGCAAAGGCCTTCATCTCCGAAATCGACATGTACGCCGTCGCCCCGCAGCAGTTCCAGTCGTCCAGCTCCTCGAGCGGCCGCCCCAGAGCGGAGAACACGGCGAGGATCGATTCCTCGTAGGACTTGCCGGTGCTCTTCAGCGAGCACCCGGGGTAGTAGAGGTATTTCATGCGGTCGCCTCCGTTGTCTCCGTCCGGCGGACCATGCGCTCCTGCTCAATCGCGGCGAGCATGGTGTGGAGCTCGCCGGTTCGCTTGATCGACTCAAGCTTGGGCGAGAGGCGTCCCCGCCGGAACAGGCCGAGCCCGAGCCCGGTGTTGCCGAACATCTTGAACGGGTTGGTCCTCAGAAAGAGCCGCACCAGCAGCGGCCCCTCGTTGCTGCGGCCCTTGCGCTCCACCCCGCGGAAAAACTCGGTCGCGAGCACCTGGCTGGGAAAACGCTTCGGGTGCATGCCGCCGCGAATCGCCAGCCGCTTGGCCGCATACATAATCTCGGTGATCTTGATCTCCTGAGGACATTCGACCGTACAGGCGTAACACGAGGCGCACAGCCAGGTCGTGTAACTCGACAGCACCTCGCCGCGAAAGCCCGCACGGATCATCGCGACAATCTGACGGGGGGTGTAATCCATGTAGGAACTCAGCGGGCACATGCCGCTGCATGTTCCGCACTGGATACAGCGGAAGAGCTTGTCGCCGCCCGGAATCGAGGCGATTTCGTCGGCGAAGTGGTGGTCAAGCTCCGACTCGTAGCGAATCTTGTCCCAACCTTGCCACTTTTCCATATCGTTCGGTCTCCTCTGGTCCGCTGCGGCGCGGCGGGGTCGGTTCGAAGGCCGGGCCGCGGGCGGCGGTTCACTCATGGCGTCATTTCGACCGGCGCCTCAGTCCGCCGGACCGCCCCGCGCTCCGGTCCCCGCGGGTCGACGAGTCGCTCCGAAGCTTGTGAACTGGTTCACAAGCACGGGCACGCAAAAGCGGCCGTCGCAACGGCCGGATTCTCCGGTCGTCGCATGCGCACGGCTCCACGTCGACAATGCTGGGTTCCGTCGGGTATGGTCCGCCGGGCGCATCTCACCCCCGCCGCTGGTCTCCCGAAGGGGGCCGGCGAGGGAAGAAGCCAACCCGAGCGGGCGGGTCGATGAAGTGCGGCCGGAATGCCACCACATGTTGATTGCATCCTCTTTAACTAGTTGCAAGATAGACACTCTGATCTACCGTGTCAAGACAAACCGGGCATTCCTCCGACCGGCGCAAATTGAGGGCAACCGAAATACCACAAAGTCGGCAGTTTCACTCAAATTTCGCTCTCGCCACCGCGCTCCGACGGTCTCTGTCACCCTCATCGCGCGCGGCGGCGCGTTTATCGCTTGTCCGACATTGCCGGGACCGCTATTTTGTGGACAGGTAATGTCGATTTACCTCCCCCGTCGTCGACCGGAGGGTCCGACGACCGGGTTCACCGGGAGTCCGACATGGTCAAGTTCGCAGTCGCGCTGAACTAATCGTAACCGGAGGGAGTGACCATCATGAAACGTGTGCTCCTGTTTGTGGTGCTCGCGGCCCTGAGCGCGGCCGGGTGCAGCCGGGATGGGCAGCGTCCGTCGGCGCCGGACCAGTCGGCCATGCGGCCGGGCGAGATGCCGGGAGCGGTCGCCGCCGTCCTCGACCGCCATGCGGCGGACCAGGGCGATGTCGCGTCGGCCGCGCTGCGCTATCCCGAATTCACGGGGCCGGGCGCTCTTCCCTGGACGGCCTGGGATGCCTACGCTGTCACTTTCGTGTGGGGAGAATTCCCGCTTGGGCCCGCGGCGGTTGTTCCGCCCACCGACTGGTCGGGATCGCTGGCGATCGAAAACGCCGCTGGCCTGCTTGACGTCGTCGCCGTGATTGATTTCGAGCCCGGCCAGGATTCAGTGCTGCCGTCCGCAAGTTCCCCAACCGCCCTGTGGACGTCGTTCACCGAGGGGGATCTCGATGGGCTGTCGTTCCTGGTGTTTCTCGACCCTGAGAGCGACGCCGCCGCGAACGCCAGGGTCCGGTTCAAAACCCCGCTGTGCGAGCTTGCGCTCACCCGCGACCAACTGACCCGCTTCACCGCTTTCTACATCGTGGGCCACACCCATGTCGTTGCCGTCAAGGCCCGCCGGATCTGGCACCACGCCTGCCCCCGCGGTTTCATCTCCGGCGAATGGACGCTGCAGAGCAACACGGGCGACAGCGGGTATTTCAGCGGCCTCTGGTATGACCGCACCAACACCCCGATCGGTGTCATGTCTGCAGTCTATCGCAAGACCCCGGAGGGGGACCGCGTCTACGCGGGCTCGATCAGCGGCGTGCTGCTCGATGTCGTCATCGGCGAGGTGAGCGGCATCTGGCAGTACGACGACCCGCGGATGTGTCCGACCTGCGGGGCCGGCCACGGGTGGTTTCGCGGCCGTTTCGTGTTCTATGAGATGGGCGGCGAGCCGCGGCGCGAGGGATGCATGGCCGGGATCTTCGGCAATCTCAGCGCTCCGACTCCGCCCGCCCTGCCGCTGCGCGGAATCTGGATCGTCGACTGCCCGGACTCCACCTCGGTGGTGTCGCCGACCGCCGACTAGCGCCGGTTCGCACCGGCGGCCGCCCGCGCGGCGTTCACCGGCGGTGCGGGAAGAAACCCGGGCCGGCAGGCTCCCGGCCGACGTGAACCCGCGGCCTGAGGCAACAGCGCGAATTGCCCGTCAATCAGGAGAACGAACGCCCGGTGAAGTGACTCACCGGGCGTTTTTGTAGACGCAACAGGTCGGCCGGTTACAGGCCGGTATTTTTTCACTCCGCCACAAACCCCCGCACGTAGCCGGTCTTGCTGTGAACAACGCTTTCCACCCCGCCCCGGCGCACGATGTAGGTCATGGCGAAGGTCGTCGCCACCGGCTCCCCCGCCTGGAGCGCCGGTTCCACCCGGCTCTGTATCAGGGCCCACTCGACATTCGGCACGAATCCGCGTGCCTCCGGGTACGCCGAATCGACCACGAAGCTCAGCCGCCCGTCGGCATGGATCGTCAGCGTCAGCCAGACGACGCCGGAGTCGACACGGGGCACGTTATCGGCGTCCATGGGCCAGCCCGCCGGTCGAATCCGGATCGCCGGCGCCCAGTTCAGCCCGTCACCGCCCAAGCCGTCGAAGCCGTCGAAGCCGTTGCCGACCGGGGGGAGGTAGGGTTCGCTCGCCGGCAGGCCAAACGGATTGTCCCCCTGGCCGGCGAAGTCGCCTCCCCAGCCCGGTTCGCCCGGCACCGGCGACGGCAAAGGATCGGGTTCGGATGGTCCGGGCAGCACCGCTACCGCCGGTCGGATCGTGCTCGGGGCGTCCCGGATGATCACAACCGGGCCGACGTAGCCCCGCAGGAAGGGTGCCGCGTGGGAGGCGCCCTGCCCGCCGCCGGCTCCGCCGCCCCGGCCCGTCGGCTGGATCGCCGCCGTCTCGGCCGCAACCCCGCCCAACAGACGGTCGGACCAGGACACCCGGCGTTCCGCACCCGGTTCCGCGAACCGGATCAGCACACCGAGGCCGATAAACAGAAGCGCCGTGCTCAGCAGCGCCCTCAGCAGGTTGCCCTGGTAGGACCGCTTCTGTTCATAGCCGATCAGCCAGTAGTTCATGCTTCCCCGTTCCATCCGAACCCGCCTCAGGTTAGTACGCCATCAGGCTCACATGGGCCCAGTCGATGATCATAACCAACCCGCTGCAGAAGAAGGCGAAAAAGATGCACCCGGTCTCGGTGAAACAGCCGTGACAGCCTGGCCGGCTGTCGATGTGTGGATCAAACGGGCCTTCCGCCGTCGCCGGCAGCGGCACCACAAAGGCCGACAACGCCGGCACTAGCATAAAGAGCAACAGCCGACTTAACCACCTCGTTCAGTGCCTTGATAAACCTCGGGTTAAAGGTGATCAAGCCTCCGCTGCACGACGGAACTTCGGCCGGGCACCGAGTCAACCGGCCTTGGCCCGCGGACCCGCATCCCTCGCGTCGTCGCGTTCATCCCTTGACTCATGTGGCTATGCCTCCGCGCCGGCGGTCGAGGGGAGTGAACGCAAGGTCAGGCTGAGGCCCGCGACTCAGTCAGCGCCGCCCTGGCGATCGTCTCTTGCTGATTCCGTTTCCAGTGAACGACCTCGTTCCTCCTTTTTTCCTCGGGCCGGGGGGGCGTCGGCGGTTGGTGTGGGCGCACTGCCGCCGAGAGCCCGCCCCGGCCGCACGAGGATTACACGCGCTCAAATGAGAGGGAACACTCCCAGTGGCTCTCGCGTGAGATACTGGCTGATTCGGCGGAGCCGATGGCGGCTGCGCGAAGTGCTGTGCCTGCCGCCCCGCGCTCCCGACCGGTCGCCTCTCCCCATGCGACCCGTCCGGTCTCATTGGCCCTCCATCGCTTTCAATCTAGGTTTGTGTTCCTCCTCATGTGAGCCTTACCCCCTCTCTCCCAAAGGGGTTTGTCTGCCTGTGAGCACCAGGTTGCCGCGCTCCCGCGGGAGCGCTGACCGCGGCGCGCCATCAGATGACGCATCGGCCGAAACACCCGGCCGGAACGTATCCTCCGCCGGCGGTTAAGGTCCCGGGCCGGGCGGGTTCCGGATTGAGTCGGGCTCGCTTGGAAGCCCGCCCGGCGACGGAGACCTTTCGCGTTAAGTATGGTCAGCCAGGCGTCGACACAGCGAGGCAGCCGGGAGGTGATGTTGAAGCTGCGGCTCGTGTGCGCGCCTGCTGCGCTCAGTTATATCAACCGGCGTGCCAATCGGCGGGCGGCGCTGTCACGAATTCGCTATCGCATTCTGTGTAGGTGAGTTATCGCGAAAGAGAGGCGCCGTGCGAAGAGTGTGAACGGCCGGATGGATCTGTCTTGTGACGCAGTTCGTGACGCAGCGCGACGCAGCGGCAAAAATCGTGTTGAGGGGAAACGAGTTACCGGCGCGCAGGTGCGTCACAGGGTGCGTCAGGCCTGACGCAGATGACGCAGCCCACGCGCGCGGCGCCGAAAGCCGGCCCGGCGAAAGGGTCGCCTCACACAACCGTGCGGAATCCGAGGCCGTCAAGGAAGCGGAAGCACTCCGGCGCCGGCGCGTCTCCACCGCCCGAGCCGGTTGTCGGCCGTGCCGAGAGTCACTCAGGTGAAGAGGTTCGCCAACCCGTCTTCCTCACCGCTGTCAGTGTCCGGCTTCGGCCCGTCATTCCCGCCGGAATATCGGACAGCCAGAAAGTCTCCGGACTCATCGCAGATCGCGTTGAGGCATGGGAGCATCCGCGAGTCCTCCGTGCTCATATAAACCCAGCTCTTGGCCCGTGTGATTCCGACGAACAGCAGCCGGCGCAAGCGCGGTTCAGATACTCGTTTGAACGCGTAACCGACCAGGCGCGGCATAAACACCGAATCAAATGTGAGCCCCTTCGCTTGGTGGTAAGTCAGTATCTTGGGGAGATTGTTCCGGAAATCAACCATTTCATATCTGGCCTGCTGGGCGGGCCGGTCCAGGTGCACTTCAACCTGTACGCCGAGATCGGCCAGCGCGTTCGCATATCCGAAGACCATGCGCTTTTGGGGAAACAGGATAGCGATGCTCCCGCCACCGCCGTCATTCCTGCCCTGTACCCTCTGGCGCTCCCTGATCTGCCGCGCGAGCTCGTGAAGCTCCGCTTCCTGTGCATTGGCGATGAACAGCAGCGGCTTCTCCCTCTCCACCTGCTCGGTCCGCATTTGCCCCAAATACGGCTGTCGCTCCTGGCGGTCCAGGAGGGTCGCGGCCAGGCGGGTGATGTAGGGGCAGCAGCGATACGCCTCAAGGAGAGCAACGCTGCGCTTGGGCAGCCCGAGTATGTGAAGCACCCGTTCCTCGGCCGCACCATCGTCATAGATCTGCTGTTTCCTGTCCATACAGACAGTGATGTGGCGGGCGATCCGGACGAGGATCTTGTAGGAAATCTCGTCGAGATCGTGACCCTCGTCGACCAGCACATAATCGTAAACCGGTGCTACCGGTGCAGTCTCGAGCGCTCTGAGAACAGCACGTCGGATCTCCCTGAAGTCAAGCTGGCCATTAACCTCATCCCTAGGGGGTGGGTTGCCCACGCACGAAAGATAGAAGGATCGACACCACGCGTCAAAAGTGAGCACGCATTCGTCGGCAATACCCAGCAGTTTGAGGGCCGACTGGATGTAGTCGCGAAGGGTGCGGGTATAGACAAACAGGCGGAGCTGCCCGCCGGTGATTCCCTTTGAGTCGAGGAGATACCGCGCGCGATGAACAAGCACCAGGGTCTTGCCCGATCCCGGGGGACCGGAAACAACCTTGTGGCCGTCGGTCGGCAATTGGACCGCTCGAATCTGATCGGGTGTCAGTTCGCTTTCAGGTACCAGCCAGACGCCCATGGCACAAACTAGGCCTCCCTCATTTCTGGAAGGAGTCCGCTCGGTTCGGGGGCGTTTGAGCGCCGCCGCCGTTTCCTCTCCGCCCGAACCATCTCCTGCGCCGCCTCGTCGCCGGCAAGTTTGGCGCCGTGCTCGTACCAACTCAGTTCCCAGTCGCTCAGCGATTTCACCGGCCCAAACGCCTTCCTGGCCATCTCCAAAGCGCGCTTGCTCTCGTAAATCCGCTCCTCCCGTTCGGCAATGTCGGCCTTGAGCACCAAATACGGACCCTTGGGGAACCGCTCGACCAGGCGTTCAATCGCCTCGGCGGCTTTCGCCAGCGAACCGTGGTCGCGGTAGAAGTAGGCGAGATTGAATTGAGCGGCATCGGAACCAAGCCGGGCGGCTTCTCTGTAGTACTTCTCCTCCGCCTGGCGGTCACCCTGCTCGCCGCACACTATGCCCAGGTAATTGAGAACCCCGATGTCGCCGCCGCCCCGGGTGCGGAGAACTCTCTCCAGCAGGTAGCGTGCCTTGTCATACTGGCGAAGCTCCCGGCTCAAGTTGGCGATTTCGACCACCATTTCCTCCTGTTGCTCTCCGGCGGGTAGCGAGGTCCGGAGGCACTCCTCAAGTTCGAGAATCCTGATTCGCTTGAGGTCGGGGTTGACCACGTTATGGATCGGGTTCTCGGTGCTCCCGGTGAGACCCTCCCGACCGGTTCCCGATTCCAAGTCCAACCGGTACCGGATCACCTGATTCTCGTCCATGCAGTACTGGAGGGTCAACGGTTCGCCGGGAGCGGCTGCCGGGGGCACCAACCAGGTCCAGCGTTGGATGAGCGAATCATCGGTCCCGATGAGTTCGATCCGGACTACGCGTTCAGTCTGGCTCAGCCGCTTGGGCAGAGCCAGGTTGGTATTCATCGCCCATTCGCCTGCCGCCGGGTACGGCAGGGGGCTGTGAGGCGGAATCAACTGCATCTTCCCGGCGGTTGTTCGGATGCACACGCCCGTGGGCGAGGCCGGCTGCAGCACCCCCCGGCCGAGGACGGCCAGCGAGAGCGCCTGCGCGGCGGCGCCCCGCGCCACCGCCGACTGCACCTGATCCGGGTGCGAGTACAGGACGACTTTCTCGGGTTCAAAGTAACTGCGGAGGGCATCGGCCACTTGCGGGATCAGCGAGCTGCCCCCCACCAGCAGGCAGCAATCAATCTCCCGCGCGTCGAGCTCCGCCCGGTCGAGGGCATCCTCAAGCGGCGCGAAGATCGAACAGGTCAACCGGTACTCCGTCTCGCGATGGAACACGAAGGTGCGGTCCAGAAACGGCTCCAGCACAGCCTCAAACTGCGGAAGTGTCAGGGCGGGGGACTGCAGAGTGATCTCCCGGCCGTTGGTGAGCCGGCAGCGCTCCGTCGCCGGCAATTTCTGGACCGGCTCGATCGGGAGTTCGGCGCCCCGCGCCAGCTCCCTGAGACGCCGCACCTGCGTGCATAGACCTACTTTGAGCGACTCGGCAATGCCGAGGAACGCGGGTTCGAGCTGGTTTTTCTTCACGCCGAAATCCAGGTCGCGCTCGCTCAATCCGTTCTGCTCCATTATTTGCGGGAGGAGGACTTCGTAGAAGATCGCCAGGTCGATGTCGCCGCCGCCGAGGCGGTAGTAGCGCGACACTGAGAGCGGGGAGGCCCTCAGGTGGCCCGCGGCGTCCCCCGCGTGGACCTTCACCACGGCCGTGTCGCAAGTGCCCCCGCCGAAATCGAACACGAGGACATTGCCCTCTCCGCGCGGAAGAGCCTTCGCCAATTCCCCGCGCATCCAGAAGTCGACAAAGGCGGCCAGCGGCTCATCGAGCAGGTCGCCCCCGGCCAGTTCCATCGACGCCAGCTTGGCCGCCCGGAGCGTATCCTCTCGCTGCGGCTGTTGGAACGAAGCCGGCACCGTCACCACCGCCTTGCGCGGCTCCCCGTGGTCCGCCCGGTACCTGTTGGCCAGAAACCGCAGAATCCGACCGCTCACTTCGGCCGCGCCGCGATACCCCTCCGGCGCGCGCGCGTAGGTGCGCTGGATCCCCATCTCGTTCTTCACTTCCCAGAATATCGTCCGATTGCGCTCCAGGCCGGTCTCCGGGCCGGCGAGGCCGGCCCGCAGCCTTTTGGCCCCCTCGCCGACATACTCGCGGCCGCCGTGGAGCGCGACGATCGAGGGTATCAGGATGTGCGTGTACTCACCCTGGAACGGCGTCTCCTGCTCGATCTCGATACACCGCGGCTCGAAATCCTCAGCCGCGCCGTCGGCGACAATCTCCGCGACCGTGCAGTTGGTGGTGCCCAGGTCGATGCCGATGACGCGCAGGGGCGCCTGCCCGTGCGCGCGCAGCTGCGCCCGCAGGGCGGAGAGAAAATGCTCGCTCATATGTCCCGGTCCCCTTGTCACAGGTTCGGTTGTTCGCCCGCCGGAGCGGGGCGCTGCTCATCGTTGTGTCTCCCCCTGCTGTCCGGAGAATGCCCGCGTTCCAGTCCGATAGTGTGCGGCCCCGCTAGTCCGCCTTAAACGCCCCCGGCAAGCCGCCGCGGGCCTCGATCACTCTGTCGATCTCGGCCATGAGGGAGACGGTCACGCTCGGCGTGACCTCGACATTCGGGTAGCATTCGATACCGTCCAGGGAGAGCGCCGATCTCACAGTACCCCGTCGCACTATCGAGCTTGTCAGCTGTCTCGGCCCAGTCGTGGAGACACTGCCAGGCTTTCCGGTCGGAATCGCCGTTTTCGACAATGAAAAGCTCGCCGCCCCGTCGTCCCACTCCGCTCATCGGTGATAGCCTTCAATCGCCGTGTCACAACGCCGTGTTGTCTCCCCAACCGAACCTCTTCCAGATCGGCTGTGCTTAGCGCCGCCACCGGGTTCGAAGATAGCGCCGGGCGAGTCAAATCGCAAGGGTTTTTGGGCCGCTCCGGGAGTGCTGCGGGGCGAGCCGACCTCCACACGGCCGTCCTGCGAGTCATAAGACGGGTCCTGAATGTGCCCCCGCAGAGAGCCGCCGACCATGCAGGTCTGCCGGAGGCCGGGCAAGGTCACCCGGAGCGACTCCGCGCACTGTTCTTACTTGGTCTTCCGAGCGCCCGTCTGGGTAAGCACGTAGGAAGCCCAGAAATACGGATGGCGGTAGAGCGGGCGATCGGAATGGATCATCAGGCGTTGCGCCTCGGCGATCGCTTCCGCGGGCGGCGCCGCGGCGGCCGTTCGGTCGTAGAACTGCCCGACGAATTCCGCAGAGGCCCGGTCATCGACGCGCCAGAGGGTCGATATCACGGAGCCGGCGCCGGCCGCCAGGAATGATCGCGCCAGGCTCATTACGCCTTCGCCCGCAATCTGCCTCCCGGAGCCGCTCTCACAAGCGGAAAGAAACACGAGGGCCGCAGGAATATTCAGGTGAGCGATCTCCGAGGCGTGAAGCAGGCCCGATCCCCGGCCGTCGGAGTCGAACGAAAAGCTCAGGGCCGAACGCGACCAGTCGTCGGGATCGACCAACCCATGAACTGCTAAGTGCAGAATCCCCGTCCAGCTATCGGCGGTGCGCCGCACATTCGCCTCGGTGGCCGCCGAGTCCGCATAGACCGAGGCGTTCGCGCCGTACACCCGGCTGATGCGGTCAAGCTCCTCGGATGAGAAGGGAAGTCCGGACAGAACCGAGTTGTCGTCGTACCGGGCGTCGCCGAAAGCCAGCATGCGGCGGGGATCGGACCGCTCCGCTTCCTCAGGGTGCCGAGCCAACATCGACAGAGCGGGCGCGTACACAACTTCCCGGCTCTCCACCACGAAGCGGCCGTGCGCATCAACCAGTGCGCCCACCGGCAGGCCGGCGAGCGCACCCGGGGCGATAACTGTCAGGCGGGTCGTGTCCTGTTCGTTGACGAAGGGCTTCAGCAGGATGTCGTAGAGCTTCCGCCCGGGAGCGTGGTACGGGCTTTCCGGGAAGTCTCGGGCTGTTGGATAGGCCGCCACGGCGGCGACGAACTCCCGGACAAGTTCGGCGATTTCGTCGCGCGATGCCGCCAGCGGCCGCACGACGACTGTGTCGGCCGATAGAGCGATAGCGAACGTCCCCGCCGGCGACAGCACCCAGCAGAGCACCAGATCGCGGGGCAAAACCGTTGAGCAGAGGGTTCGACTGGTCGGCAGGGCCGGGGGGTGGCTGTCGGACGGGCTGACGGCGGCGCATTCGACCCGCGCGGCGAAGAGCGAATCCTCGAGAGCCCGCTGGGACCTCCCGAGCCCGGCCGGATCATCGCGGTCCACCAGCAGGCTGAACTGCAGGTCGGAAAGGCGAGAGAGAAGCCGGTTCTCCTCGGGACAAGGGCTGCCGACTGCCTCCCCGGCGCTTTCGACCAGCGAGCGCGCCTGGGCAAGGTCGAGGTACGCCAGCGCCGAGTCCAGGCTGGCGCTGCTCCCGCCGGCCATGTACTCCTCCAGGAATGTCACGACCAGCAGATCGTAGAAGCCGGCCTTGTCGGCGAGCATTCCCAACTGAAGGTCCGGACTGGGCAGCCGCCCGCGCATCTGCTCGCACTGCCTCACGCATTCCCGGAGATAGATGCGTGCTTCCTGGGGTCGTCCTCGCCGGTACTCTGCGACTCCCAGGCCGTAAGCGGCCGCCAGCCGCGTCTCGAACTTCCCGGCCCTGGCCAGGATGGGAAGGAACACGCCTTCGGCGTCCTCCCAGCGGCCTTCGTCGAGCAACAGGTTCCCCAGCCGGCCGCCGCTGAGGAACAGCCCCAGGGTATCGACGGCCTTCGAGAAGAGCGAATCGGCCCACTCGTAGAAATACCGGGCGTCGGAGGTCCGTCCAAGCGCATGCAGAACCAGCCCCCGGGTGGCGAGCGCGTAGCCGAGGTCGCTCAGAGCGCTTGGGCGGGGGAGAGCGATATCGACGGGGAGCCGCAGCGATGTGCAGCGGTCGTTGTAGGTAAGTGCCGAGTCGAAGTCGCCAAGGTCGAACAGACACTCGCTGATGACGTGGGCGCAGTATGATTCGCTCCGCCGGTCGTTGAGATGCCGGGCCGACTGCATGGCCTCGCGAACGGCTCTCAGGGCCTCCTCGGTCCGATTCAGCTGGTGGAGGGCATAGAACTGCTGCAGCGCGGCGGTCAGAATCCGGCGTTGATCGCCGATGCGCCGAAAGGCCTCGACAGCCTGCCGGTGGTGCAGGCCGGCGGCGAGGTAGTCGGCCTGCCGCACGAGAGCGATTTCGCTCCGGCGCAAATGGACGTCGCCCAGGAGATCGGGTGCGTCAAAGGCTTCGGCCAGCGCGCGGGCGCTGTCGGCCGCTGCGATCGCGACGGCAAGGTCGCCGCCCTGCTCAAGGATGCCGGCTCGATACGACCACACGGCTGCCCGCCCGGGACCATCGCCGAGAGCCGCGTATCGGGCCGCCAGCGTGTCGAGCAGGGACAGAAACCGCGCCCCCGCTCCCGCCCGGCCGTCATCGCGCTCGCGCTGGAAGACCCGGTTGCCCCGGCGGAAGAGAGAATCGCACGTGGTCTTCGCGGCTGCCTGAGCCGGACCCCAGGCATACAGCAGGTCCCGTTGTCGAGACAGGTCGCCGACAGAAGTGACTCCCGTGTAGCGATCCACCAGCCAGTTGACACCCAGACTCTCGCCGCCGCCGGCGGCATCGGCTCCCTCGGCAGCGCGCCGCGTGAGGTCTGTAACAGCCGTCTTCAGGTATCGTCGGACACCGGCGGCATCAACGGCGAGTGCGCTGTCGAAAGCGGCGCTGTCCCGGGCCGCGGCAATTGCCGCCAGTCTCGGCGGCTCGGGCGCGGCCGGCTGGTCGTCCGCATTCCGCGAGGTAAGAACCGCGGCGGTGAAGAGGATCAGACACGCGCAAGCCACGACCGCTCGGCTTACGGTTCCCTCATCGAGCCGGCGCGGTTTCGAAACGGATGCGGAAGGTATCGGGTGCAAGCGTGTCCATGGGTTGTGATGCATCGACCTGTTCAATAACCAGTATTTCATAGGATCCGGCGGCCAGATACGCGGCCGGAACGGCCAGCGAGAACGGAATACGGTGGAGCTGGTTGTGCAGGGTGAGAATCTCATTCTGTGCGCCATCGGCCAATACGAGGTCATAACGGCGGCCCTCGCGCGACGGCACCAGAAACTCAAGCGAAACCAGTTCGCTGCCGGCGCCGATCCTGACGAGGTTTTTAGTCTGCTCGCCGCGCTCGGACGCCGCGGAGAGCTCGATCCGGGCCGTGGGCGGGGCTGACGCGAAGAACGTCCTGCCGAGAAAGAGCCCGGTGAACAACACCAGCGCCGCCGCGGCCACGGTGGCGACAGCGAGTCGCGGCTGGGCGCCGGCCAGCCACGCCCACCACCTCGGCCGGATTGCCGATGCGGGCACAGGGCGGTCGACCATCGCCTGGGCGCTTTGCCGACACAGCTCCACTTCCACGCGGCACTCCGGACAGTCCCGCAGGTGCGCCTCGATGCGGCTGCGGAGACCGCTGTCCAACTCCGATGGCTCCAGGGCAAAGGCCGTAATGTCTAACGGTTCCGGGTGGTCGCCGGTGACGTGCGCCTGAACCGCCAGTCCCGCCGCGAGCAGGCGCGCCCGGCCGACTTCCTCCACCAGGGACGGATCCCGGCCCAGAGCTTCCTCGAACTCCACCCGCTCCGCTTCGGTCAGGCGGCCGTGAATGTATCTGCCAATCCGGTCGTCGTAGTTACCAAGGTCGTCCATGTATATTCTCCTTCGCCATAACGCTCGAACTACCGGCGAAGCAGGCTCACAAACGTTTGTCGGGTCGCAGCAATTCCTCTCGGATTCGCTCGGCCTCGCGGCGACACTCCCACATGCGCCGCCGGACCCGATCCTCTTTTTTCCCAATGACTTGGCCGATCATTGCGCACGTCAGACCATCCCGTTCGTGCATCCGAAGGATCTTCACGCAATCCCGGGGCAGCCGCCGCACCACCCGCCACAGCAGGCGCAGCAACTGGTTGCGCTCCAGCTCCCGTTCGGGATCGGGAAGTTTGTCGGGCAGGAGTCTGATCGCCTCCTCCGGGTCGCCATCGGCAAAGCGGCGATTGTAGCGGATATAGTCGATCGCGGTGTGGCTGACCACGCGGCTCACGAATGTCTTGAGTTGCGCCTCGCCGCGGAACTGTCGCTCCCCCAGCGCCGTACGGAGTTCATCTTCTACATCGGAGCGAACGTCGTCAACCTGATACCCGAGCCGCTCCCGGAACGGACCCAGCGCGGCATTAATGTAGCGTCCGATGACTTGGCAGCTCGTGGCATCCCCGCAGAGATAGCCGTCGATCACGTCGATGTCCTGGTTTGTCCCTGCCACGGCGGAAATCTACACGTTAGTCGATTCTTCCGCAAACGTTTTGTCGGGCCGCTCGCCGGAGGAGAAGAAATGACGGATTGCCGATCAAGGGACCCTTTCCAACGGAGGTACACAGACATGACACCCACCCACTTCCCGAAACTCGCGGCGGCGCTGACGCTGGCATCTCTTGCGGCGTACATCCTGATTCCGTCAAGCGCTTCCGCCAGATACCACGATCACAGCGATGAGCTCCCCGGCACCGATACACCGGTCGGCACCTACCTCGCCGTCGCGGCGGGGGCGCTGGCGGTGGTCGGAATCATCGCTCTCGTCAAACACAGCGGCGGCAAGGACAAAGACGTGGTTCCCGCCGACAGCAGCTCGACCGGCCGGGAAGAGCCCGCAGAAGAGACGGAGGGAGAGGGCGACGCCGCCGGGCAATCGTCCGGAGGCGAAAGCGCCGTGTCGGACGATGCCGGAGCGTCGCGACTCGGGCTCTACCTGGGACTGAACCCGGCGGAGACGATCGGGTCCGACGGCCGCAGGCCGGATTTCTCGGACCTGGGCGTGAAAGTCGGGTTTACCCTGAGCTTCTGAACGCACGAACCGCACGCCCCGGGCGGAGGCCCGGGGCGATCATTTGTGGAGGAAAGTGAACTCTCATGAACGCAAGAAGCCTGACTCAGATCACGGCGGTGGTCTTGACTGCGACGCTGTCGCTCTCCGCTGCCGGGTGCGGCTACCGAATTGACTACCGCATGTCGGAAGCAAACACACCCAGGGCGGCCGACCCGCAACCGATGGCCGTCGCGGTCGCGCTCTTCGATGATACCCGGGAGATTGCTGAGCGGAGCCAGGATGGATGCGAGCGTGCGGGGCTTCAAGACTGCGGCGACCGGACGAAGGACAAAGACTTCCGGGGCACTGTGGCGTGGGAGATCAGCCGGGTGGTGGCTGATCACCTGACCTGGGCCCGGTCATTCGACAGAGTGGAGCTCTTTCCCTACCGGACAGCCGCTCTCACCCCGGCGGTTCTGGATTCGCTGAATGGCGCGGGGATCGATGCCGTTCTCACCGGATCAGTGGACCACTTTGTCGGGTACTACGATCAACATCCGGGCACACAATTACTGACGACTGCCGGGCTGGCCGCAGGTTTGGGGTTCGCAGCGGCACTCCTGACCACCGAGACCGAGGAATCCACGGTCGAGATGCCGTTCCAGGACGGCTTCACGATCACGGAAACCAAGATCAACCCGCTCGCGATCAGTTTGGCGGCAATGTCCGGGGGGCTTCTGGGATCGCTGCTTGAAAGCACCGGCAGGCGGGATGTCGATGGTCATGCATTGCTCACCCTGCGTTTGCTGGACACGAAGACGGGGCAGATTCTGTGGGCCGGCACAGCGGAGTCGCAGGACAATGGACATCGCTCCATGCCCGGATTCGACACGGCCAAGCGCAAGCAGGAACTTGCCTTGGCATCGCTGCGGGCGGCCGTCAACAACCTGGTGCGGCAGATCGAAAGTTTCGCGCTGGCCGAGGCAGCGGCCGGTCCGAGCCGCTAGACCAAAACAGGGGTCGCCATGCCGCCTGTCAGGGGAGGGTCTCGCAACGCCCCGAGGACCGAAAAGGTCTCCGGGGCGTTCTATTGGGCGATGTCGCTCTCTGCTCCCGCGCGCAACCGCCCAAACGGAAACTGATCCCGCGCGACCGACATTCTCCCGCAAACCCTTTCCCCCGCCGTTCGCCTGTAGGATCAAAGCCGGTGACTACCCACCCGCAGAGACAAGGAGGATCCCATGACCAGCTATTCGCGAACAACGCACGCTGCCGTTCTGGCTGCTGTCAGCGCGGCGGCATTCTTCGGTTGCAGCGATCACCGGGCTATCCAGCCGGAGACGCCGGCCGAGATCCCGGCCAACAGCGGGACCATCCGAGCCGACCTCAATTCGGTTCCGGCCGGCGGAGAACTCCTGCTGTTCTGTGCGACCGCGCGAATGGGGAAGGCCGGAGTTGTCATCCACTGGGAAGCCGATGCCGGCGGCTTTGATTTCGCCGACAGCGCGTGCGTGCGCTGGACCGCTCCAGGGCATGCCGCCGTCGCGCACATCAGGGTCACCGTGTCCAATGCCAGGGGATCCGTGACAGATCTAGTCTCGATTCTCGTGGTCGAGCCGCCGGATCCGCCGGCGACTCGGCCGGCCGTGATCGCCAGTCTGTAGCCCGCAAATGGTTCTTTTCCGGTCGGCCGTGACAAACGACCGCCAATGTGGTTCGCCTATCAACCACAGGCCGGTAAACAGAATTGGAGAACCACAATGGTCCGGATTTCGACAGAATCCCTTCGCACGGTGCGACGCCGCCACGATCGGTTGCGGGTGGAACGATATCCCGAGCAAGAAATCATTTTCCGGCAAGGAGGTGTTGACAATGGATCTCAGATCGGTAATTTGCGTTAGCGAACGTCAGGTTCCTCGTTCTCAACGTGGGGATAGCGATTCCACATCATATCATGAACAGCCTCGGCTGTTTCGGTCCAAGGAGGAGTGTATGAAGAAGCAGGGCCGCCTCGGCTTTGTCCGGGGCATCCTGATGATGAGCGTGCTGCTGGCATCGGCGATGGGCGGATCTCAAGTCGTCTGGGCGCAGGATCCGCCGGTCATCACCTGCCCGCCAGGGCCTATCGATCTGACGCTTGACGACATCCCAACCGCGGTGATTGAGTTGCCCATTACGGGAGCTACCTCGGTCTCCGGTGGAACATGGGCGAACGACACGATCCAGGTGACTCTGACCATGCCGGTCAAAGACACCATCCGCGTGATCGCAACCAACACATATGGGGCGGATACATGCGACCTGATCGTGCAGTTCCCAGGAGTGACGACGAAGAAGGGGACGATGGCGGGTGCCATATGGACCAAGGCGGAGTCGCCCTACTGTGTTGTGGGAAATCTGGCGGTGGCCAGCCTCACGATTCAGCCTGGTGTCGAGGTCCTGTTCTATGGCGACTTCGAACTGGAAGTCACCGGCATTCTCACCGCCGTTGGCACAGCCAGTGACACCATTCTCTTCGCCGGCGCGGGCACACAGAGATGGCAAGGGATGCTATTCGAGGCGACCATGCCCGGTTCGCAGCTGAGGTATTGCCAGATCGTGGGTGCCCAGAACAGCGGCATGCGCCTGATCAACACGGAGCAAGTAATCGAGAACACAGAGATACGAGGGTGCTCGTCGCCGACCGGCGGTGGTGCCATATACCTGGATCGCCGGCTGAGCGTCGACACGTTGCGCCTGAGGGCTTGTCGGTTTGTGGGAAACAGCTCGCCGTCTACCCATGGCGGCGGGATTTGGGCGGAATTGGGGACAGGCAGCCTGCTCATGCAGGAATGTATTGTGGACTCGAACACGGCTAGGATGAGCGGCGGCGGTATCATAAGCCACTCCACGGGCGGGCATCTAATCGTAGATGACTGCAGATTCGAATACAACGGGGGCAACCCAGGCAACAGCCAGGTGGGAAGTGTCTATGGCGGTGCGATCTATGCCTCTACTGCAAGTGGACTCATCCGGATCACGCGATGCCAGATATTCAACAATGACTTGTACGGACGCGTCAGCTGTACGTTTGGATGCGGCGTGAATGCTTGGGGTGGGGGGGCGTACTTAAGTGGGAGAACAATCATTACCAACTCGGTATTTTCCGGCAACTATGTCTATAGCCGCGTCGACGCGTCTACGGGTGCCAGAAACGCAATGAGCTACGGCGGCGGAGTCTGTCATGAGAACGGGGAACTGACAATCGCCAATACGGTGGTTGCGTGCAATACTGTATACAGCGCCAACGGGTATCGCGCGTGGGGTGCAGGTGTATATTCTGCAGGGGCCGACGCTAATATCGAGAATAGCACATTCGCCAATAATACTGAGAATGCGTTGTACCGCACCGGCGACTCCATAGCCGCCATGAACTCGATCTTCTTCTTCAATAACGGTACTAACCCTGAAATATCCGGCAACGTGGCCGTTACTTTTAGCGATGTTCAAGGCGGTTATCCCGGAACGGGAAACATTGATGTGGGACCGGTGTTCCTAAGCCCGTCGGGCTGCGCCGAGGAGGATCTGACCATTCTATTCCCCTCTCTCTGTATCGATGCCGGGAACCCTGATCCCGCCTATGATGACGTGTGCTTCGGGCCATCACTCGGTGGTGCTCGCAATGATCTTGGTGCCCACGGCGGCCCGGGTGCGTGCGGTTGGTATGGGTTCCCATGGATTCAGAACCCGTCATCGTTTACATCGGTCGGCTGTCAACTTCCAACCGAGGTGAAGTTTCCACTGCTCATCCATCTACAGGATAACGTCACCGTCTCCAATGGCGCCACCTGGGCCAACGACACCCTCTACTTCACGCCGCCGTCGGAGGGGACGCACACGGTCAGGGTGATCGCGGAGAACAGCTATGGCGCGGACACCGCCGATGTCGCGATCAACGTGACGATCGATATCCCCATGAACATCGACCAGACCGACATGGAGTTCACGACCACTGATACCTCGACCGTCATGCCGCCGGCGCAGTGGATTCACGTGAACTCGTCCTGCGGCGACGGTATGCTTAACTGGACGGTGGAACCGCACTTCGATGTGGAGTGGCTCGAGATCGACAAGCTGAGCGGCACAAACCCTGATTCGGTCCGGGTTGCGCTCAAGGGGGATCCGGGGTCGTGGGCCCCCGGTATCTACCGCGCCACGCTGGTGTTTCGGGACATCGCCGGCCGTCACATCCAAACGATCCCGCTGGCGCTGTTTGTCGAGTCCGGAGTCACAGTCGGAACGCAGTACACGCAGCCGGGGCGCACCGTAACTGTGCCGGTTTACCTGCACACCAATGACACGCTGAGGGATTTCACCATCCCCCTGCGCTACTTCACGACCCAGTCTGCGGCCGTGGTGGTCGACTCGGTCAGTTTCAGCCACGCTATTGTCGACACCGCCTGGATCATCCCGGACCAGCAGATCATCATCGTTGATCGGGATATCCAGCCGCCGCCGATGCCGGATTCGACGGATTCGATGATGGTGCCGCAGACCTGCAAGGTGGCGGATATCCACTTCACGGTGCGAGACTTCGCCTACGACGAAAAGGTCCTGATCGATACGACCACTTACGTGGCGCCGGATGATGATACCCTGCGCTACCGCTTCGTACTGGCGACCGGCGATACGACGGTTCCGGCGTTCAGCCCGGGCCAGATCATCATTGGCGAGGAGCCGCCGTGCTGTGTGATGCGGGGCGATTTCACTCACGATTGGCCACCCGAGCTCACTATCCTCGATCTTACCTCTCTCATAGCCTACCTCTTCAGGGGCGGTGCGGCGCCGCAGTGTCTCGACGAAGCCGATGTGAACGCTGATGGTGGGGTTACAGTGGGCGATGCAACCATGCTCATATGCATAATATTCCGCGACTGCCAGACTCCCTTGGCCTGCGGGGTTGTCAAGTCGGCCCGCCGGGCGGCCCCGGAACCGATCGCCTCGCTGCGCACCGAGTTCGATGGCGCCGCGACGACGGTCATTCTCGAAGCCTCCGAGCCGCTCATGGGCGTGCAGATCACACTGCAGGCGGATCACCCGGACAGCATCGCCAACACCACCGAAACCGGCCTTGAGCTGGTTCACGGCACGGTCGATGGGCTCACTCGTGTCGGCCTGCTCGATCTCCAAGGCGAGGTTCACCTGCCGCAGGGATCGACGACGCTGTTCACGGTTCCGGGCGAGGTGACGCTGGTCGATGGCCTCGTGGCCGATATGTCGCACCAGTCGATGATCGCCCGGATCGGCGGCAAGTCCAGTTCGCCGAATCTGCCGCGGCGGTTTGAGCTGGCGCAGAACTACCCGAACCCGTTCAACCCCACGACCGTGATCCAGTTTGCGCTCCCGGTGGCGACCCACGTCCGGCTCGAGGTGATCAACATTCTCGGCCAGACGGTGACGACGCTGGTTGACCGCCAGATGGAGGCGGGGTATCAATCGGTCGAGTGGAACAGCACCAACTCCGACGGGAGCCGGGTCGCGAGCGGCGTGTATTTCTACCGCCTGGAAGCGGGGACATTCCGCGACACGAAGAAGATGCTCTTGTTGAAGTAGCTGCTGGACACGGAAACGGCAAACGAAAGGGGCGGCCGCCGGCCGCCCTTTTCTCATTTGCCGGCCGGTGGCGACAATACGGTGGAAGTTTGCCGCCTTCTCCCGGTCAAATTGCCTGAATGCGCACTGGACCTCCCGCTTTCCCCCGCCGCAACCTCCGCGCCCTCACACAAAATGGCGGAGAGGCTGGGATTCGAACCCAGGGTACCCGAGGGTACAACGGTTTTCGAGACCGCCGCTTTCGACCACTCAGCCACCTCTCCGTGTCTTCGCAGGCGCCGGGGCCGAAAGCCCCGGTCGCCGCGACTATCCAATTTAATCTTCCGCCACCGTTTGTAAAGTCCAATTTCCGCCCGCCTCGGCCCAGAGCAGCCGCATCCCGGCTCAGGCCACCCGGCGCTTCCAACCAGCGCCGGCGAAGCCTGTTCAGCACTAACCAGCCGGGCGTGTCGCGCGAGGGTCGGCCGAAGGCGTTGCGCGAGGGTCGGCCGAAGACGTTGCGCGGGGGCTCGCCGAGAACATTACGCGGAGCCGGCCCGGGGTGTCCGGCCGTGGAGGAGCGGGCGCCGCCGCGGGGCGCCGCAATTAACCGATTGCCCCGCCGCAGACCATTGCGTATACATACCGGAACCACCAGCGTGCCCTTGCAGGAGAGCAAAGATGAAAGACCCGCACTTCAGTCCCTTCGTCCCGCCCGACCGCAGTCTCCGCGAGTTCACCTTTCGCGCGGTCGCTCTCGGGGCGATCCTCGGCATCGTCTTCGCCGCCTCGTCGGTCTACCTGGCTCTGAAGGTCGGCATGACCGTGAGCGCCTCAATCCCCATCGCCGTGCTCTCGATCACGCTCTTCCGCGTGCTCGGCCGCGCGACCATTCTGGAGAACAACATCGTGCAGACGACCGGGTCGGCCGGGGAATCGATCGCTTTCGGTGTGGCCACCACCATGCCGGTCTTCCTGCTGCTCGGCCAGGACATGGAGCTGCTGAGCATCTGCTGGATGGCACTCCTGGGCGGGATCCTCGGCGTCCTCATGATGATCCCGCTGCGCCAGGGGCTGATCGTCAAGGAACACGGCCGGCTCACCTATCCGGAGGGGACTGCCTGCGCCGACGTGCTCATCGTGGGCGAGCAGGGCGGCACCAATGCCAAGACCGTCTTTCTCGGTTTCGGGCTGGGCGCCGCGTACAAGTTTTTGAACGCGGGCATGAAGCTGTGGGCGGAGATTCCCAACCGCATGCTGGGGTTCTTTAAGGGAGCCTCGGTGGCGGCGGAGATCACGCCCGAGCTCCTCGGCGTCGGCTACATCATCGGCCGCCGGGTCTCCGCGAACATGATGGCGGGCGGCCTGCTGTCGTACCTCATTCTCATCCCCGCGATCACGATTTTCGGCGAGAACCTCACGGCGCCGATGTTCCCGGCCACGACCCTCATCCGCGACATGTCGCCGAACGAGGTGCGCAACGCCTACGTGCTCTACATCGGGGCCGGTGCAGTCGCCACCGGCGGCATCATCAGCCTCATCCGGTCCTTCCCCACCATCATCGCCGCGTTCCGCCGCGGCTTCCGCACGTTCCTGGACTCCCGCGCGGGGAAGGGGGCGCAGGAGGCGGTGCTCCGCACCGAGCGCGACCTCCCGCTCTCGGTCGTGGTCTTTGGATCAATCGGCCTGGTCCTCGCCATCTGGCTCTCCCCCATCCTCCACATCAACGTCATCTCGGCCGTCCTGATCGTCCTCTTCGGGTTCTTCTTCGTCACCGTCTCCAGCCGCATCACCGGCGAAATCGGCTCCTCCTCGAACCCGATCTCGGGTATGACCGTGGCCACCCTCCTGATCACCTGCCTGCTCTTCCTGGCCGTCGGATGGACGGGCGTGTCGTACCGGGCGATGGCTCTCTCGACGGCGGCGATCGTCTGCATCGCCGCCTCGAACGGCGGCACAATCAGCCAGGATCTCAAAACCGGCTTCCTCGTCGGGGCCACGCCCCGGCTCCAGCAGATCGCCATCATGATCGGCGTCATCTCCAGCGCCCTGGTCATCGGGCTCATCGTCATCGCCCTCAACAACGCCTACACGACCGTGACCCCCGCCCGCCACCCCGACTACCTCGCGGCCGCCGCTCCCGGCGCCGAGACGCAGCAGGGTCCGGACGGCGCGATGTACCGCGTGCACTATGTCAACGAGCCGGTCGGGACCGTCCTGATCGGCAAGTACCTGGTCGACGATTCGGGGCGGATCGCCTACCTCGTCGATCCCGGCATCGCGGGCGTCGTGTCGGAGGTCGACGGCAAGCAGGTGACGAAGCTCGATTCGCCCAAGGCGCGGCTCTTCAGTCTCATCATCGACGGCATCCTCACGCAGAAACTTCCCTGGGGGCTGGTGCTGATCGGCGTGTTCTTGGCGCTCATGATGGAGCTGGTGGGGATCTCGTCCCTTCCCTTCGCGGTCGGCCTCTATCTCCCGCTGTCGAGTTCGGCACCGATCATGGCGGGCGGTCTCATCCGCGGCATTGTCGACCGCAAGCGCAAGAGCAATTCCGCGGAGGCGGAGTTCTCGCCGGGCGTGCTCATGTCGTCCGGATTCATCGCCGGCGCCGCCATCATGGGCATCGTCGTCGCCGGCCTCACCGGCTTCGGACTGGACAAGGCGATCAACGGCTCCGGGTGGTCGCACTACCTCTCGGAGGCGGACTGGTTCTCGCTGATCCCGTTCGGGGCGCTCATGTACATGCTGTACCGGGTGGGCGTGTCGGTGAAGGACAAGGGGAAACAGAAAAGCGCCGCCTGAGCCGGCGCAGCCCGACGGCAAATGAAAAGGCGGCCCGCAGGCGTATCCGGCGGGCCGCGCTGTTTGTCCCGGGGGGGCCGCTTATCGGCGGGGCGGGGGAGACCCCGGACGCCGGAAATCGGGCGCGGCCCTCGGCCGGCCGCCCTACGTCAGCTCGCCGGGGCGGCGCTGGGTGCGCAGGAGTCCCCGGGCGGCCAGGTCCTCCTGCTGTTTGATCAGGCCGCGCACCATGCCGTACCTCGGCCGGACTATCTGGAACGCGAGAAACGAGAGGACCACGAACACCAGCCCCTCGCGGAACCGCCCGGTGAGCAGGAAATAGGCGAACCCGTTGAGGGCGATGCCGGCGATGAGCAGGAAAACCGGCCGCAGGCGCACCCGGAGTTCGCCGCGGATATCCTCCTCGAGCGTCTCGATCCGCCGCACCATGGGCAAAGCCAGTGTCTTCGACCGCCACAGGACGGCGGCGGCCCCCTCGGCGACGCTCACCACCGCCAGGACATAGAAGAGCGGGTTGGCGGCCGCCCCGAGCGCGTTGCCCAGGCCGCCGCGCTGCTCGATGACATAGGCCGCCAGCAGCAGCCCGGCGGGCAGCAGGATGTTGATGAACAGCCCCTGGTAGAGCGACCCGGCGATCATGCGCGCCAGATCGTACCGATCTTCGTTCCCTTCGTCTCTCATAACCGCTCCGCCCCTTCGATAAACTGTTCGTATTTCTCCCGCCGCGGCCAATAGAGGCCGAGCCACACGAGTCCGACCAGGTAGAAAATGAGCATCCGCATCAGATCCCAGGTCAGAAGGTACACGACAAACCCGTAGAGGAACGTTGCCTCGACGAAGGCCATGCGGAGGACGGCGAGATGGAAGAACATCCGGTCGGCCGTGCGCCGGCCGGGCCGGCGGCGCCAGTCGGCCAGCAGGGGCCGCTCGATCAGCAGCGCCAGCAGCGGATCGACGATCCCCAGGATCAGCAGGAGGTAGAACGCGACGTCAATCGCCCCCGCGCCGTTTTCGCCGAGCGGCGACGAATCCGGGTGGACGAGCGCGGCAATGGCGAAGAAGAACGCCGGCGCGACAATCCCGACCGCTGCCGCGACCACCCGAATGACCATCCACGTCCGCTCCTGCGTCTCGCTCAGCGGTTTCACGTCACTTCTTCTCCCTTGGCTTGGCGGAGGCGCTGGAAAAACGCCCGCATCAGTTCCGCGGCCGCGTCGGCCAGGACGCCTTCGACAATTTCCGCCCGGTGGTTCAGCCGGGGATCGCCGGGGATCAGGAAAATCGAACCGCAGGCGCCGAATTTGGGGTCGCGCGATCCGAACACGATTCGTTCGATCCGGGACAGTACGGCGGCCCCGGCGCACATGGCGCACGGCTCGAGCGTGCAGTACAGCTCGCAGCCTTCGAGGCGCCAGTCGCCGAGCGCGTTGGCCGCCGCCGTCAGCGCAATCATCTCCGCGTGCGCCGTGGCGTCATGCAGATGGACGGTGCGGTTGGCCCCCCGGCCGATCACGCGGTCCCCCTGCACCACCACCGCGCCCACCGGCACCTCCCCCTCCTCGAAAGCCTGCTCCGCCTCGCGCAGCGCCAGCCGCATATATATGCTGTACCGGTCCGAGTCCATCCGAATAATATAGATCCGTTGGATTACCCGCGGCAACCCCTTTGTCGGCCGACCGGGGGGGAGGCGGCCCGGCGCGACGCCGTCACTTCAGCAGCCGTCGGGTGATTTCGTCGGCGAGGTGAATGCCCTCTTCCGACAGACGCAGCATCCCCCGTTCGGGAATCAGATGCCCCGACTCGACCAGGAGCGCGTACTGCTCCGTATCGAGCCGCGATTCGATAGGCTGGCCGAAGCGTTCGGCGAAGGCGGAGCGGCTGATCCCGCGGGCCGTGCGCAGACCGAGCATGATCGCCTCGGTCATCCGCTCCGGCGCCCCCGACTCGTCAACCGTGCGGGGGAGAATGCCGGCCTGGAGCGCCTTGATGTACTCGCGCACGTTCGGCCAGTTGGCGAACCGGGTGTTGTCGAGGTAGGAATGGGCCGAGGGCCCCAGCCCGAGGTACTCCGCCCCCTCCCAGTAGCCGAGGTTGTGCCGGCACTCGAACCCCGGTCGGGCGAACGAGGAGACCTCGTACCGCAGGTACCCGAGGTCCGCCATCTGTTCCACGCCCCCGCGGTAAAGCGCCAGCAACAGTTCCTGGTCGGGCATCCGCAGTTTCCCCGCCTTCACCCGCCGCCACAGGGGCGTCCCCTCTTCCACCGTGAGCTGGTAGTACGACACGTGGGGGGGTTCGAAATCGAGCAGTTGGTCGAGATCGGCCGCCAGCATCTTGCTGGTCTGGCCGGGGAGTCCGAAGATGAAATCAACTCCCCAGGCGCGGAACCCCAGCGCGTTGGCGTAGTAAATCGCCCGGTAGCTGTCGTGCGGGTGGTGGCGCCGGTCGAGCAGTTTCAGTAGCCGCGTGTTGAACGACTGCACTCCGAACACCGGCCGGTTCACGCCCAGCCCTTTGAGCCGCTCGAGCTGCTCCCGCGTCACCGCCTCGGGGTTGCACTCGATGGTAAACTCGATTTCGTCGGCGACATCGATATGCCGCCGCAGGTGGCCGAGCCAGTCGGTCAGGAGATCCGGATCGGAGATATTGGGCGTGCCACCGCCGATAAAGATGGTCGTGACCTGGCTGCGCTGCACCGCCGGGTGCTCGGCGGCGAGTTCCGTTTCAATGCGCAGCGCGTGGTAGAACTCGCGTTCCAGGGCGGCCTGGTGCTTCTCTTTGTAAAAGTCGCAGTAGGAGCACGTGTTGCGGCAAAAGGGGAAATGTACGTACAGGCCGAACGGCATGCCTCAGAGCGCCAGTCCGACACGGTCCCAGCGAACGTGGGACGGGAAGTTGAAGACAACATACCCGATCCACTGGACCGCATCGATCACGTAGGGAAATGAGAATCCCGGCGCCCCGTCGTCCGGCTGCCACGACCAGTACACGAACACCGCCTTTCCCTTGACATTCTGGGCGGGCACGCCCCCCCAGAACCGGCTGTCCCGGCTGTCGTCACGGTTGTCCCCCATGACGAAGTACTGGTTCTCCGGCACCACGTAGGGCCCGAAATTGTCGCGGAACGACAGATCGGCGGGCAGTATCCGCTGATCCGTGTGCTGGGCGTGGGCCGGAATCTCGGCCACCGCGCCGTCCACATACAGAACCTTGTCGCCCACCACGACTTCCTGCCCCGGCAGCGCCACAATGCGCTTGATGTAATCCTTGGTGGGATTGTTGGGGTAGGCGAAGACGATGATGTCGCCGACCTTCGGCGCTCCGCCATACTTGTAGGCCAGCTTGTTGACGAAGATGTAATCCCCTTCGTACAACGTCCCCTCCATCGAGGAGGAGCTGACCCGGTAGGCCGAGACCACGAACATCCGCAGAAGGACGGCGGCCAGGAAGGCGAGGATGGCGGTGTCAAGGTACTCGCGCCAGACCGGGCGCGGGGCCCGGTAGCGGCGCACCCGCTCGGCCTCTTTGTGAGCTTCCGCGCGCTTGATGTCCTGTATGAGGAAATCCTCTTCCATACGTATTAGGGTTATCGGTTGCGCACCGAACTTGCTTTAGCCGCCCACACGGCCAAAGTCCGCATAAATATATGGACCGGCCGGAATTACGCCAGCCCCCGTTTTCCCGCACGTCGTCGGCCGGCGAAAACGCATTGACAGACCGCAACTTCCCGCCTATACTATAATTGCGTCCGCCGACTGGCCCGCGCCGGCCGGCTCGCGGCGAGCCGGGCTTCACCGGCGGGCACACCAAGGGGTCTTCGGGTCCATGCGGAAGTCGGCGCCCATGAAACAGTCGTTCCCGCGTTTGTAGGGTCGCCTTGGTCCATTACGTCAGTGAAGGAGGTAAGGTGCACAGGCTCCGCATCGCGTCGTGGCTGGTGCTGGGGTTGTCCTTGCTCGGCCCGGCCGAGCAGGTTCGGGCGCAGAACTGCGATTCCGTCCCCTTCTCCCGCGACGAGGTCGGCCTCCAGACGATCGTCGGCCTGCCCGGCGACACCATCTGGGCCCCCGTCTGGGCCATCACCGACTCCACCCTGATCGCCTTCCGGATGGTCATTCAGTTTGACTCGACAATTCTCCGGCCCCTCTTCGCGGCCCCCGGCAGCGATCAACTGGTCGTCGAACCGGCCGGCCGCTTCGCCGGCTCGGTCAACCTGGCGGCGAGTTTGTCCGAGGCCGAGATTGACTCCGGCGCCATCGCCGTCGTCTTCCTGCCGTTTCTGAACTCCAACGACACCATTCCGGCCGGCCGTGGCGTCATCCTCCGCATTCCTTTCGTCGTTCAGCAGGAGGCCCTGTTCGCGGAATACTCGCTCATTAGATTTCCGCGGCGCACGGTCTACTTGGTCGACTCTTCAAGCGCGCCGCCCGACTCCACGGCGATCTGCCGGGGGACCGACTTCGTGGAGCGGTCCGGCGGGCCCTCGGGCATGGCCGAAGGATTTCCCCGGCCGAGCACGGCGTACTTCTTCACCGACCCCGACCCGGCCGGTCCTCCGCGCATCGAGTACTTCGGCATCGACCCGCGCTCGGCCTGGCAGGGGGACACCGTGCAGGCCGTCTGGTCGGTGCGCAACGCTGACAGCATCGTGCTGGCGCCGGCGGTCGGCATGCACCCGGGCAGCGTTCAGACCGAGCCGTTTGAGGTGGTGGAGGGCGCGCCGACGACCTACACCCTGACCGCCTTCGGCCGCGGCGCCCCCGTCTCGCGGACGCTGCGCCTGCTGGCCGTCCCCCCGGGCGCCAACCGCTTTCCATACTGGCAGTACTACCCCGAGCCGGTCGGCGGGCCGGTGCTCTCTCCCATCCGCCGGTACCTTTGGGCGATCGATCCCGATGGCGACGAGCCGACTTTCTCGTCGCCCAATCTTCCGCCCGGTGCGGTGCTCATCGCCCTTGGCGGCGGCGGCGTCCTGTTCGAGTGGACGCCCTCGGCCGCCGATACCGGCTATCGCGCGGTGTCGATTCTCACCCACGATGCACTCGACTCGGCCCGCTGCGACTCCCTGAATCTCGAGATCTATGTTCGGGACGCCAACTTCCCCCCGACCTACTCCTATGACAGCAGCGACCGGATGATCTTCGAGGGAGACACCCTCCGCATCCCGATCGCCGCGGCTGATCCGAACGGAACCATCCCCTCGATCGCAGCCCACCTTCACTATGCCGATACGCTGGCGGCGAACATGTCGTTCGTCGACAGCGGCAACGGCGCCGGCCTCCTGACTTTCCTTCCGAGTTATTTCCAGGGAAACCTGGCGCCGACCTACTATCTGGTCAGTTTCACGATTCGCGACGCGGTCGACCCGGCGCTCACGGTCGCCACCGCGCCCGTGCGCATCTACGTGCAGAACCGCAACAGCGGCCTCGGCCCGCCGGTGCTCTCGCTCTCGGCGGGGGAGGGGCCGTTTACCGTCGCTGAGGAAGACAGCCTGGTATTCGAACTGACGGCGGCGACTTCCACCGGCGACATCCCGGTGATCTCGGCGAGCGCGCTCCCGCCGACCGCCTCGCTCACCGACTACCCCGGCGCGACCGCCGGCGATCACAAGATTTTCCGATTCAAGCCGGCCGACGGCATGGTCGGGGAGTACCGGGTCACTTTCTACGCGGCCAACGTCGACCTGATCGATTCGGCCGCGGTCGACCTCGCGGTGGTCGCCCGCAACCATCCGCCGGTCATCATGCTGCTGCCGGGCAATGATGTGATCTTCGAGGAAGACACGGCCCGTGTGCGCGTCCTGGCGTTCGATCCCGATTCGGTGCCGTCCGTGCTCACCGCGTACCTCGACGGGACCGACACGCTCGCGCGCAACATGACGATGGTCGATTCCGGCAACGGGGCGGGGGTCCTCACTTTCGTGCCCAACCGCGTGCAGGGGAGTCCCTGCGGCCCCGTGTTCTACTACCTGCGCTTTCGCGCCACCGATCCGATCCCGCCCCACCCCTCCGTCATCAGTTCCGTCCGGACCATCAGGGTGTACGACTCCGGCCTGCCCTGCTGTATCGGGCGGCGCGGCGACGTCAACTACGACAGCAACGGGTTGGGAGCGCCGACGGTGGCGGATCTCACCGGCCTGATTGCGTTCGTGTTTCGTCCCGGCGCCCCGTTACCGTGCTACCAGGAAGGGGATTTCGATTCTTCGGGCGCAATCGGCGTGGTCGACATTACGACGCTGATCGGCTACCTCTTCCAGGGCGGCCCGCCGCCGACCGAGTGCCCGGCGGCGCGCTCGCCCGGCGACTCCGGGCCGGGGTGCCGCGAGTGACCGGCACATCCGCCGGCGGCCGCACCGTCATTCGCGGCGGCCGGCGCTGACATAGACCTGATGGAGAAAGGGACTCACCATGTATCCTTGCTGCTCACCGCGGCGCGCGGCGATCGTGGCGGCCCTGCTCGTCGCCGTACTGCCGGCAGCCCCGCTCGGTCCCCCGGCGGCGGCCGCCGGGGTCGGCTCGGCCGAACGCGGCTCGAAAGCGTTCTCCGCCCAACCGATCTTCACCTTCGACACCCAGTGGCGGGTCGAACACATCGAGACCGCTGATCTGAACGGCGACGGTATCCCCGACATCATCGCCGGCGAACAGAACACCGACTACTACGGCGACCCGCACAACGTCTTCGCCGTCGACGGCGCCACCGGCGATACCCTCTGGCGGTATCCGCTTCAGGATGCGGTGCGCTCGATGACCATCGGCGACGTCAACAACGACGGCGTGATGGACGTCATCGCGGGCGCCTCGTACAACGCCTCGAACACCCCCGACGGCCGCGTCCACGCCATCAATGGCGAGAACGGCGCCCCCCTCTGGACCTACCCCGTGAACAACACCGTCTCCTGCGTCGCCGTCGGAGATTTCGACGGTGACGCGTTTGCCGACGTCGTCGCCGGGTCGTTTGACGACAACATCTACGCCATCGCCGGTGTCGATGGTTCCTACCTCTGGAGCGTCACCATCGGCTCCCTCTGGATCAACGACGTGGCCGCCGCCGACGTCAACGGCGACGGGATCGACGACGTCGCCTACGCCCACGAATACCTCGCCGGCTACACCAACCACATCGGGGTGCGCGACGGGATCGACGGCTCCGTGATCTGGGACCTGCCGGTCGCCTACGTGCCGACGCGCGTGCTCTACGGCGACTTCGACGCCGACGGGACGCTCGATCTCGCGATCGGCGCCATGGACGAGCTCGACCAGGGTTGGGTCTTCCTGCGCTCGGCCGCCTCCGGTGGACTCATCTGGGACTACCAGATCTTCAGCGTCGAGCACGTCAACGGTCTCGTCACCCTCTTCTCGTGGGATCTCGACGGCAACGGCGACCAGGACCTGGTCGTCGGAAACTACCTCGGCGCCTACCACGTGTATGCGTTCGATGGTCCGACGGCGAGCCTCATGTTCACCTCCGAGCCGCTCACCAGCTTCCCGCAGGAACTGGCCTTCGGCGACGTGACCGGTGACGGCGCGCTCGACATCGTCTGCTCCGCCTGGGACCGGGTCGAGGTGCTCGGCGCGGACGACGGCAAGAAGCTCTGGTACTACTCGGTGGCCGGCCTGATCAAGGACGTGGCCGTGGGCGACTTCGACAGCGACGGCG
>JAGNLV010000001.1:358107-555449 GCA_017999435.1 Candidatus Zixiibacteriota bacterium | reverse complement strand
ACGGCGTGCCCCGACCGACGATGTCGCCGGGTCAACGGGGTTCGCCAACCAAGGATATTCCGCGATCATCGGGGCTCTGCAGCCAACGACGTTCGCCGGTCAACGGCGTGCCCCGACCGACGATGTCGCCGGGTCAACGGGGTTCGCCAACCAAGGATATTCCGCGATCATCGGGGCTCTGCAGCCAACGACGTTCGCCGGTCAACGGCGTGCCCCGACCGACGATGTCCCCGGGTCAACGGCGTGCCCCGACCGACGACGCGTGCGGGCCAGTGATGCGACCCGAGCCGGGATAAGCGGTGGATGACGGTTGGCGGAGTTCTATAACTCCGGCAGTCCGATCTCCTGAAGGTACCGGTACGTGCTGTCGTAGAAGCGAGGATCTCTGGTCGGGTCATGGCCGGAGCCTCGGGGGACGAAGATCACCATGCCCTGTCGGGCGCGGGTGAGGAGGACGCGGTAGGCATTTTTGAGGTAGACCTTGCGCTGCTCCTGCTTGACTCGCTGCCACGTGGTGCCGCGGAACGAGAAATGCTGCCACCTCCGATTGTCGTACCGGAAATCCCCGTCCCAGGAGACGCAAGTCCAATCGAGCTCGAGTCCCTGGACGTGAAACTCCGTCGCTACATCTTCGAGGTAGTACGAGGAACGCACGTCGTCTTTGCCATCGAGGAACCACTTCACCGGGTTGACGGGTGTGCGTACATCCATGGCGAGCGGTTTCAGGCGTTCGGCCTGAGAGGACACGACGATGCCGTAGCGTTCATTGCCGACCGCCTGATCGCGCAACCACTGCTTGGCGCGGTCGAGGTCGCGGGTGAGGCGGATCGGATACTGGTCGATGAAGTCGTGGAGCAAACCGCGGGCGGCCGCCGCCTCACAGTCAAGTATCTGTTTCACGAAAGCCGAGACTTTCTCGGACCGGAAGGACCGGATGGAGACACCCAGGTGGAGGTCCGGGACGAAGTTCACACGCGCGCGCCCCTTGATGTCTTCGAGAACACGCCCGGCGGCGTACTCGGTGTCGAAGAGACTGTCGGAGATGTGGAGATGCCAATGATCGAAGGAGCGCCGGACCGCCTGAATCCACTCGCCGATGCCGGCCTCCCCGCGGTGGATTTCCTGACCGCCGCCGACAAGGCAGACGATAACGGCCCAATCGTCGCGGCGATCCATGCAGGAGATGAGAAATTCCGGCTCGGAGTAGGGGAAGCCGGCCTGTTTGGAGCGCTTCTTCATGAACGCGGCAGTCTGCAGGCGGTCCCAGGCCCGCTGCGCCTCATCGAACAAGGCGACATGATCGACGGGGGCGCGCTGATCCCGGATGTACTCATCGCGGAAGTGGTGGACGTTCTGAATGAAGGCCTTGACCCTTGTCGTCGCTTCCGTTTTCCGCAATTTCCGTCCCTGCATCTTCTCACGGCGCACCATGTCACGGGCGAGGGCCTCGCGGAGAATGGCAACGAGCGGGCCATTGCCGGATAGGTAGGTACTGTGGAGTTCACTGCCCGGGTCGTTGTATTTCGTCGCGATGTTGAGGCCCACCAGGGTCTTGCCGGCGCCGGGGACGCCGGTGACGAAACAGATGGCTTTCTGCTTTCGGGACCGAGTCTCTTCGATAATGGCGAGCAACCGGTCGGAGGTCTCACCCAGGTTAATGGCTCCGGCATCGTGACGAGAGATCTCGGCGACGTGGTGGCCGGCATAGAGCGCCCGGGCGGCCTCGATAATCGTGGGCGTCGGCCGATAACGACTCGCGCCCCAGGCGGCCGGATCCACCGATGCCGTGGGGACCGTTTCGAGCAGCCGATGAACGAGAGGCTGAAGCCCCGATGCGTTGGTGCAAACCGGTTCGTAAAGCCCGGGTACCCGCGCGTGGGGGCGAATGTCGGTAACCGCTTGGGACGCCTCGGACGCAACGAGGATGGGGATCACGGCGAGGCCATGGCTGCCTTCGTGGAAGTACTTCAGGTCGACGGCGTAGTCACACGCCTGGTCGATGTCCGCAGGGGAGTACACTTTCGCGCCGATCTTGAACTCCATAACGAACACGATCCCGTCGATCAGCACAACCGCATCGGCGCGGCTGCCCATTCGGGGGATGGAGAACTCGAGATGGAGCATGCCGGAGCGGTCGGGGAGGGCACGGCGAAGGATAGCCAGTTCGGCCAGCCAGGCATCACGCTGCTCCTGCAGGATAGTGAAAGTGGAGTTGCGTAGGAGCTCCGCGAGAACCCGGTCCTCGGAGGAAGTCAAAAACCGAGAAATGGGCGCCGCATACCACGACCGCTGCACCGCTGTAGAGGGAAGCTGTTTCATCTGTGCCGGACCCAAACCAAGACTCGTCGCTTTCGGTACTCGCCAATCGACAAGTATGGGGGTGGGTGCGGTGGAGGCAAGTTTTTTCGGCCGGCGAGAATGATTCCGGTCGGCCGTTTGAGATTGCGGCACGCATGCCAGCCGCGGTGCCAATCGCCCCTCGGTTCAGTTGCCCCGCCGTGCAAAAGAGTTGCTCTCGAAATTGCCGCCCCATATATTCCCTCCAGTGACTTGGCTAACTTAGAGGAGTCGGCATGAAGGTATTGGTTGTAGCGCTCCAGAAAGACAATAAGGTTGCGTCGGCTACCTATGAGCTCATCGAAGCCGCCAAAGGCCTCGGCGGCCAAATCAACTCGGTCATCATGGCCGAAAACGCCGAGCCGATGGCGCAGGAAATCGCCGGCCGCGGGGGCGCGGCCAACGGCGGCAAGGTAATCGCAGTCAGCGATTCGCACCTTCGCCATTTCAACGACCAGCTCTACACGGCCGCCCTGTCCGAGCTGATCGCCCGGCACACGCCGGATATCGTGATGGGGCCGGCGACGTTCTACGGCAAAGCGCTGTTTGCGCGGCTGGCGGCCAAAAACGGCGGGGCGATGGTGTCGGATGCGGTCAAAATCAGCGCCGAGAACGGGACGGTGACGGCGGTGCGGCCCCATTTCGGCGGGGCGGTGCTGTCGACCATCAAGAGAAACGCCGCCCAGCAGGGCGGGCCGCTGTTTGTGACGATCCGGCCGAAGATCTACCCCGAGTCCAAGAGTGGGTCGGGAGAAGTGGCCGCGGAGACTGTCAACATCGGGCCGGCCGGGACGACCATCCGCGAGGTCAAGAGCGAGTCGGGGGGGAAGGTGACGCTGACTGAGGCGGATGTGATCGTGTCGGCGGGGCGGGGGATCAAGGGGCCGGAGCATATCCCGATGATGCAGGAGCTGGCGGATGCGATGGGGGCGGCGCTGGGGGCCTCGCGCGCGATTGTCGATGCGGGGTGGATCGCCTACAGCCACCAGGTGGGGCAGACGGGAAAGACGGTAAACCCGAAGCTGTATGTGGCGGTGGGGATCTCGGGGGCGATCCAGCACCTGGTCGGGATGCGCTCGGCCGGGACGATCGTGGCGATCAACAAGGACAAGGATGCGCCGATATTCAACGTCGCCAACTACGGCATCGTGGGTGACGCGTTCGAGATCGTGCCGGCGCTGACGAAGAGGTTCCAGGCGGAACTTCGCAGATAGACCCCGCGGCCCGCGCCGGGGTGAAGCAGAGGACGCCGATCCCAACGGGTCGGCGTCCTTTTTGTGTTTGGCTGCGGGGGCGGCGGTTTGCGCGATGTGCGTGCCAGGATTATTATGGTCCTGACGGGGGTGTTTGCGTCGGTGGCAAAAATGTCAGGACCACCAGGGTCCTGACCTACGAGGGATCCGGGGGGCGGTTTCCATAGATGGTGAAAGATGTCAGGACCGCAAGGGTCCTGACCTACAAGAGATCCGGGGGGCCGACTCGGCGGCCCGGGGGCGTCATCCGCCGCCAGTGGGTGCGGTGGGAATGGAGTCGACGACCACCTCCACGGTGTCGGTGACCGCGCCGCAGGCGTTGCTCACGGTCATGCGGACTTTGTAGGCGCCGGGAATCACAAACTTGTGTGATACATCGTTGCCGATCGCCCCGTCGCCGTCACCGAAGTTCCAACTGACGTCGTCGACCATACCGTTGGTGAGGTTCTGGAAGGTGAAGGTCATGGAGGTGTCGCCGGCCGGAGGATCGATGGAGAAGGCGACGCTGTCGGGTTGGATCGGATTGAAGAGAGCGACGTAATGGAGGCGGGTGCTGACGTCGTGGCCGCACGGTCCATAGGCATCGAGGCGGACGGTGAAGTACCCGGGGTAGGTGTAGGCGTGGATCGGGTTGACGGGCGTCTCGCCGAGGGCGGAATCGATAAAGACGAGGGAGTCGCCGGTGAGGGAGGTGTCGCCGAAGTGCCAGATGAGGGAGTCGAAGTCACCGGCGTAGGTCGGAGTGAAGAGGATTTGGAACTGCGACCAGGAGCGCCAGCAGCCGAGGGGGCTGTTGACGGCCTCGAAGTCGGCGGAGGTGGAATCCCACACGGTGATGAGTCCTGCGAGCGTGTCGGCCTTGACCAGCGAGTAGATGCGGCCGGCGCGGGTGGCTTTCAGGTAGTAAGTCAGCACGGCGTCGTATGTCCCCGGCGTGCGGTAGGTGACGCGGATGCTGTCCTGCGGGCCGGGAGAGCCGGCGCCGACGTTCCAGGTGACGGAGTCGCGCACGAGGCTGTCGGCGGGATTGAGGATGGTGCGGTTCATGAACGACACGGCCAGCGGCAGGCAACCCTCGGCCGTGTCGGTCTCGACGACGAGCTGGGGGGAGGCGAAGACGTTGATGAGGGCGGTGTCGGTGATGACTTTCGAGCCGCAGGGGCCCGCGACCGTGACTGAGACGTTGTACGTACCGGGGGAGAGGTAGACGTGGGTGGGGACAGAATCGGCCGACGAGGAGCCGTCGCCGAAACTCCAGTTCCAGGTGTTGACCGCGCCCCAGTCGTAGATGTTGGGGCTGAAAGTAACGGGGGCGCCGGAGCAAACGACGGTGTCCGAGGCGCCGAAATCGAGCACCGAGGTGCCGACGATGACAGCCCTCTTTTTCTGTTCGGAGTCTACGCCTTCGGTGGCGGTGTTGTTGACGGTGAGGCGCACGGCGTACACGCCGGGTTCGGCGAAAGTATAGGCGGTGTCGGCGTTGAGAATGGCGGAATCGCCGGGCCGGCGGTTCATCACGATGGAGTCGACAGGGTCGATCGAGGAGCCGCGATAGAAGTACCAGACGGCGACGTCGCGCGGACCGACCGACTGATCGTCGAGCGTGACGGCGAGCGGCTCACAGCCGGAATCGGGGGTAACAGCGAATTCGGCGCTCGGGTGGCCGGCGATGAAGTTGTTGACCGTTTCGGTGGTGAGGTCATCGCAGCCGGGGATGACCCAGGCCAGCAAGGCGACAGCGGCAACGACGGGCAGAAGGAGTGTAACGCGGTTCATATTTTCCGGATCCCCACAGCAACAGGTTGATGGCCTAATATAACGCCGGGCGGAGGCGGCGAGTCAACCTCTCTTTTGGCGGCCCGGCGGCTGATAATTGTACGCGGGGCCGGGGGTCAGCGTTCAATCGGGGCGGGTTTCGGGAGCGCCGCGGGCGGTCGAGACACCCGCCGCACAACCCTGCGAAACAGGATAATTGGGTCAGGACCGCTTTGGTCCTGATGGGACGGTCTCGCAGGCGGGGAAGGATATCAGGATAACAAGTAGTCTGACCGAGGCATACCGGCGGGAGCCGGGGGCGCGCTCCCCGGGTCACCGGCCGGAGGATCGGCTCGGCGAATCGCGGGGGCCGAGGCGAAACCGGATGCCCGGCGGGTGCGGGTCGCGAAATGTGATTGACGTGGCGGCCGAGCCGGAGTAAGATGGAGCACCCAAGCGAAGACCCATACGGAAGCGAGAGGAATGTCTATGGCCAACGAGACCGGCGGGGAGGGGCTGCGGACGACGCTGCGGACGCTCTTGAGGGAGACGTTCGAGAAGGTGGAGGGGATCTATCTGGACGGAGGATCATCGCTGCTGGAGACGCTGGAGAAGGTCGATGCCGCGCAGGCCTCGGCGGCGATGCCGGCGATCTCGATTGCGCCGGAGGACGTGGGGGCGGGGGGCGGGACGGGGGCGGGGACAACGATCGCCGGGCAGGTCGAGCATATACGGTTCTACCTCGAGGCGACACGGGCGTACGTGCAGGGGAAGGAGGAGAAGTTCGACTGGAAGAGGAGCTGGCGGGTGACGGCGGTGACGCCGGTGGAGTGGCTGAATCTTCGGCGGCGCCTCCAGGAGGAGTACGAGGCGGTCGGTGCGCTGCTGGGGGATTTCCGCGACGAGCGGGCGGTCAATGGGGCGCTGGCGATCGTGGCGCACACGGCGTACCACTTGGGGGCGATCCGGCAAATGGTGCGGGTGGCCGGGCGGGGGGCGTAACGGAGGGGGCGGACCGCCATGGTGATAGGAGGGTTGAACGCGCAGCGGAGGAGGCCTGCGGTGAAACCGGTCTGGCCGCCGGAAGTCGTCCCGTTCCATTTGATTGGCTTTAATGCCCGCTCAGGCGATATCCTGCATTGCTCGGGCCAAACATGCAGAGAATATGTCAATGTTGTCGGTGAAGTGCAGGAATGGGCTTCTCCCGCTCTCTTTCAGAAGCACCACTCCGTTCTTGTACGGGGTAATGTCGAGCAGTTTTGATAGTCGTAGAGATGCGTTCTTCTCTGTGCCAGTGAACAGCAGTCTCTGGTTCGCTAGATAAATGACCCCGGAGTCGATGTGCGTCAAGACATCTTCGGTGACAGGTTGGATTGCATAGTCTGCCATCCGCCAGTAAACTCCCTTGCAGATCTTGAGTCGAATAGCCGGTCCCCCATACCGGATTCGGCGCATACGACGAGTTTAGTACCAGTCGACGGGTCCTGAGAAATAGCACCGCTCCTTTCGCTGCAATCGAATTGAGACAAGAACGGATGGAGGATCGCCGAACGCAATCCTCCATAGGAGTCGGCAACGGGATAGCGTATCTGCGTCACATGCCTTCTCCGGAAAGGGAATGCCCAATTTGTCGGCCAGTATGTGGAGTTCCTCTTCCTCATCTGGCGACAAGATCCGATCTTCCACAGCCTCTTGAACTCTGGACGTGAGGAAAGACTCCATCCTTGACTGGTAGAGACGATGCTCAATATCGACTGGAAGTCTCATGTCCGCCGCAAGAGTTTTCAAGAAACTCTTCTCATCTTCGGTAACGCAGTCGTCTGCGAGGATCTCCGAAATCGCTCGGTCGTAGACCGCCTCTGCGGTTTCTTGATATATTCTCTGGTGCAGGCGGTCAGAAATGCCAAAAAGTACACGCAGGTGGGCGAGATCGTCAGCCTCGCTACCGTCGATCTTGCGGTCTTTGAGGCACCATGCGAGAAAGCCCCGATAACGTTCCTGTAGGTCGGAAGCGAACTCGACCTGGATGTCACAGCGGTACTTCTCATTCAGGCGACTGATCAGTGTTTCGGGGACTTCGTGAACGTTTGCGGACTCGCCAAGGGCATTTAGAAGCTCGATGAGGCCGTTATCCTCAGGGCTCTTTCCCAGCATTCGCTCAAACACCCCTGGCTTCCGCAGGGGCTTCACGTCGAACGGATGCTCTCGATTGGCATCTGTGTGCATGAAGAACTTCCCTCCTATGCACTTCGTTGTGACCGTTTGCGAACTCCGTCGCCACCTGACAGTGGAGACCTCTTTACCCCTCCCCAATGCAGCGTCTCGTGTCTCTGAGCCTGCCCAAGAACCCACGGGTAATTTAGGCAATTCGCTGGTTCAGCCAGCGGAGATTCCGTCCGCCAAGCTGTGAGAGCGTCGCTATCTGCGATTAAAGCACATCGCGATGGCGGCTTACGCTGATGAATCACCGCCGGGGCCCGACAACCCTCGTTGGCACACAGGCACCACCCACCTCTCCGGGCGGCGGGGCGCCGAACCGGACGGTCAAGCTTCGCGGGGCGATAGTCGATCTAGGACGAAGATAGGGGAGGAGGCTGGATTCCCGCCTTCGCGGGAATGACAAGGGGGAGCGGAAATGACAAGGGGGAGCGGGAAAGACAAGGGGGGGTGATCATCGGGGGCGGGGTGGACGAGGGTCTGACGGTAGCTGGGGGCGGGAATGACAAGGGGGAGCGGCATCGACAGGACGGGGAGGAACGAATAGACGGGGCGGGGAAGGACGAGGGTCCGGCGGGGGGAGGGTCAGTTAGTCGAAAGATCGGAGATGAGAGCAAAGGAAAACAAGGGCCAATAGCGAAGAGACTGGAGTGCCAATGGCGTTACTACTTGAGGTGATCGAGTGGATGGATGTCTCGGGGGACGAGATGATCCATCGAATCCCCAACGAGGGATCGGCCGATTTCAAGCTCGGGGCGCAGCTAATCGTGCGCGACAGCCAGATGGCGATTTTCTTCAAGGACGGGCACGCAGCCGACCAGTTCGCCACCGGCCGGCACACGCTGACCACGCTTAACATCCCGATCCTCACGCGGCTGGCGGCGTTTCCCTTCGGGTTCAACTCCCCCTTCCGGGCCGAAGTGTATTTCGTCAACCTGAAAGTGTTCACCAACCTGAAATGGGGGACGAAACACCCGGTGACGTTCCGGGACAAGGAGCTGGGGCTGATCCGGCTCCGCGGGCACGGGGCCTTCACAATGCAGATCGAGAACCCCTCGCTGTTCCTCAATTCGATCGTCGGGCGGCAGGCGCTCTACGGGACGGGCGATATCCAGGACTACCTCCGCGACGTCATCATCGCGCGCATGAACGACCTGCTCGGGGAGAAGCTCGCCAGCGTGCTGGATCTCCCGGCGGTGTATACGGAGCTGGCGGAGGAGTTCAAGCAGATCGTGAAGGTCGAGTTCGAGAAGTACGGGCTTCGGCTGGTTGATTTTTTCATCGCCTCGATCACGCCGCCGGACGAGGTGTCGAAGATGATCGACCAGCGGTCGGGGATGGAGGCGGTGGGGAATCTCGACCGGTTCCTGAAATTTGAGATGGCGCGGGGGCTGGGCTCGACCGGGGCGGCGGGAGCGGCCGGGGCCGGGATGGGGATGGCGGCCGGGGTGGGGGTCATGATGCCGGGGATGATACAGAAGGTGTTTGCGCCGGAGCAGACGGAACTGCGGCGCGAGCCGGTGGCCACCGTGACCTGTCCGAAATGCCACACCGACACGCCGGAGCAGTCACGGTACTGCTACCGCTGCGGGCACCAGATGGTCGCGCAGAACAGCTGCCCCGAATGCGGCGTGCAGCTTCCGACCGAGGCGAGGTTCTGTTTCGCCTGCGGCAAGAAGCTCGATGCGCCGGCGATCTGCCCGCACTGCAGTGCGAAGCTGATCCCGGGGTCGAAGTTCTGCGGCGACTGCGGAAAGCCGGTGAAGGAAGACTAGCGGGCGGCCCGGCGGCGCGGGGTCGGGCGTCTGCGGACGCCTGATCCGCCGCCGGTGGACCGGCAACCGACAGGACCGGAAAGATGAGTGCGACAGCCAAAACAGCGGGGCACACCCAGGGGTTCTTTATCGCGGTCGGGTGTCCCGGGTGCGGCGGAGAACTCGAGCTGGGCGAGGATTTCTGGGTGCTCCGGTGCCCTTACTGCGCATCGCTCCTGAAGGTCGAGCGGCCGGGGGGAGGCGCGCGGGCGGGGACGGCGGGCGCCGGAGACGGCTCGAACGATCGGCCGGCGGCGTTCGTAGTCGCGGGCCGGGTGCAGGAGTACGAGGTGCGGTTCGGCCTCGACCGGCACCTCAAGGCGCGGGGCGAGCCGCTCACCGGCGGAGGGCTGCGCTTCAAGAAGATCTACTATCCCTACTGGAAGATCGACGCCATCCTGCTCAAGACGCGCAACCGGGTCCGGGTGGTCGAGGAGGTGCCGGAGGACGGACAGCCCTCCTCGTACGAGTCCGACCGGACGGTTCGGCGGACGGAGGTATCGCTCTCCCCCTACCAGATCACGTTTCCGGCGGGTGCGCCGATCGCGGGGGTGCCGTACTCGGCGGGGTTACGGGCGACCTACGTCAAGGGGGCGCCGTTTGCGGAGGAGGAGATCCAGGAGGGGTACCGGGCGCTGCCGGCGACGGTGAGCTGGGCGCGGGCGCGGCAGACGGCGCTGCGGACGGTCGCCAACGTCGGCCGGATCGAGACCGCAGAGTTCGGGCAGAACCGGACGGAGATGTTCCGGCCGCGGGGGACGATCGTGTATTTCCCGTACTGGATCGTGGAGGAGACCGGCGGTGCGGGGTATCGGCGGTGGATCGTGGACGGCGTGACGGGACAGCCGGCGGGGGAGACAGCGCCGCCGCTCGAGGGAGCACCGGAGGCCGAGGCGGTTTCCGAAGCGGCGCCGCTGGAGTTCGGACCGCTGGTAGTGGGGATGCACCGGTGCGGCAACTGCGGGCACGGCCTCCCGGAGGAGCAGTCGTACCTCTACGTCTGCCGGCAGTGCGGCGTGCGGACGACAGTGGAAGAGCACCCGCTGTTTTCAGGGGAGGTGGCCGCGGCCGACCAGCCGGCCGGGCCGGAGGATGTGCTCCTGCCGTTCTGGCTGGTGACGATGACGTCGGAACTGGCGGGGAGGCTTAAGATCCTTGCGGGGGGGATGGGGCAATCGGGGGTGCTGGCGGTGCCGGCGTTTCGGGTGGACAATTTCGAAGCCGCCTATCGGCTGGGGCGGCGGATGACGACGGCGGCGGGGAAGTTCGGGGGGCGGGACCTCGGGGAAGAGACGGAGCGGCTGGCGCCGGTCGGTGTGGGGCCGGCGGAGGCGCTGGTGCTGGCGCGGGCGATGGCGGCGCGGGAGCTTCTGGGCCAGTCGAGCACGCTGGCGCTGCCGGAGGCAGGTACGGGGTTTACGGGACTTCGGCTGTTGTTCGTGCCGTTTCACCGGGAGCACTATTTCTTCATCGACTCGATCACCCAGGCGGTGGCCGTGGAAAAGCGCCTGATTCCGGTCGACTAGCTGGAACTCGTTGGATTCATTGGGGTTTAAGGGGAGACAGCAGGAGGTACGCCGACCGAAAAAGATTGCTATTGACCGAACAATGGTGTATGTTCGAGCCTGACTGCGCGAGAAGAACGGGCCAGGCTGTTTGGTTGGTATACCTTGCTGAAATCACAGAGTCTCATCATCGCCGTAGAAGCCGTGTCAGCGGCTGGTCGCGGCTTTTTTGTTTGAAGGGGTGCGTTTTGGGCAAACTCTACCATCTGGCGGGGCTGACGGTGGTCGCGGCGCTTCTGGCGGCGGCCACGCCGTCACACGGGGCGCTCCGGAAAACATACGAACTCACCGGCGATCCGGACACGACAGCGGCGAGCAACACGGCGATCGACATTGTCGCGCACGCCGGGGGGATCTGGCTGGGGACGCCGGCGGGGCTGAATTTCAGCCTCGACAGCGGCAAGACGTGGCTTTTGTACCGCAAGGGGAACGGGCTGCGGCAGGACGACGTGTCGGCGCTGTTTTCCTCGGGCGACCGGCTGTGGGTGGGGACGGCGTGGACAGAGGCGATCGCCGGGGTCGGGACGGTGACTTATTCGGACACGCTGCAGTACACGAACGACAACGGGGAGACCTTTCCCACGGTCGACCTGAAACGGCCGGGGGCGACGGTGCCGTACGCGTTTGGGCCGGCGAAAACGATATTTGACCTGGCGGTCGGCCGGGCGCAGGGGGACGAGTGGGTGTTCATGGCGAATTTCGCCGGCGGGCTGGTGGGGTCGCGGAGCGGCGGGGAGGCCTGGCGGCGGATCTTCTTCTCCCGGTCGGATTCGATCAACTTCTACCAGACGTATGAGTCAACATCGCCGCCGCCGCTTGCCTACCGGTCCCGCACGTTTTCGGTGGCCGCGGACACGACCCACGGCGATTCGATGTACGTGTGGGCGGGGACGGCGCAGGGGGTGCTCCAGTACGTCTACGCTCCGGCCGCCGACAAGCCGAACTCGAATGCGACGACGGCGATGGTGCTGTGCCCGGAGTGCGTGCCGGGGGAGAGCACCTATGTCTTTGTCGGCGGGGACCGGGGGCTGACGCGGGGCTCGATCCAGGGGCAGCCGTACCGGTCGATGGACACGGGCGACGGGCTGCCGGGGCCATACGTGACAATGCTCGATCATTTCGCGGGGCGGCTGTTCGTGGGAACGCGGGAGAGCCGGGACGGGGCTTCGACCGGGCTGGCGTATTCCGACGATGGTGGCGAGACGTTTGTCGCGGTGGAATCATTCGTCCCCTATTCGGCCGAGTACCACGTAATTCACGACCTGGCGCGGATGGGGGACCGGCTGTATGTTGCGGCGGAACGGGCGGGGTTGTTCGTGTCGCGGGACACGGGGGCGACCTGGACGCCGCTGTGGGTGGATTCGACGCGTCCCTCGGAGGCGAACGGGTGGAACACGGTGTGGGGGCTTGACGCCCACGGCGACACGCTGCGGGTGGGGACGGATTCGGGGATGGCCGTGCTCTTCCTGGATGGGGCGGGGGAATTTGCGGCTGCGGCGACGGAGTTCTATCGCTTCGCCGAGCGCCCGAACCGGAGCGTCGGCGGTGCCGGCGTGGGCAGCGGGACGCGGGTGGTCGAGGTGAAGACGCAGGAGTTCACGGACGGTCTGGGGGGTGTCGATTCGGTGGCGGTCTGGACGATCAACCGCCCGGTGACGGACAGCGGCTCGCCGGCGATTTTCCGAGGGATTCGGATGGAGGATCCACTCAGCCCGGGAGACACTCTCTTCATGTTCGAACCGGGGTACGAGTACCAGCCGCGGCCGTACCTCGCGGGGGCGTTGACGCATGATCTGGCGTTCGTGCGGGACACAGTGATCGCGGCCGGGACGGCGGGCGTGCGGGTGGCGACCGGAGATCTGGCGTTCACGAACGTCTACCACGTGCGGGACAGCACGACGGTCGATGAGTTTGATGAAGATACGGTGACGGTGCTGGCTGTGGCGGGGGACACGGCGCTGGCGGGGGCGAGCTACGGGTTTGCGATCACGGAGGGGCTGCGGGCGACGCTGCCGTACGGCGATGCGAAGCGGTGGCTGATCGTGCGGCCGAATGTCGATTCGCTGGCACCGGATTTCGCACTCAACCACGAACCGCAGAATTCGGGAGTGAGCGGCGCTTTCGAGTCGTGGAATCTCATGGGCGGGTTCATTCCGACGCTGGCACTGCAGGAGCGCGCGGGCCACCCCTACGTGCGGGTGTGGGCGGCCTGCCAGCCGGCGACGGGCGATCTGGAAACGCAGGGGATATCGGTCGGAGAATGGGTGGAGAGCGGGACGCCGGGGGTGTACGCGTTCCAGTGGCGGCCGGTCTACGCGAGCCGGTATTTCGTGTGGAATTTTGCGTTCGTCGACACCCTCGTGTTCGCGGCCGCCGATACGGCCGGGCTGCTGATGGCGCGCGAGTCGGACCTGACGGTGTGGGACACGATCCCCCTGAAGAACGACGATGGCGTGTACCTGGTGGATCCGGGGGAGCCGGTCTACGCGGTGGAGGCGATCGACAGTTTCCTGTGGGTGGGGACGGGGCAGGCCACGGTCAAGGTGCGTTTGGATGGTCTGGTCGCCGAGGGAGCGGTGTTCTATGTCGACTCGTCGACGGCGGCGGACGAGGTGTACGCGTTCCCGGTGCCGATCCGGCAATCGGGCGGGCAGGTCGCCCAGTTCCGGTTCAGTGTGGAGGAGCCGGCGCGGGTGACGCTGGAGATTTATGATGCGGCGATGAATCTCGTGCGGCGGGTGATCGACGGCCGGGAGTTCGCCCCGGGCGTGTACCAGGGGCGCAATTCCGGGGTCCCGACCTGGGACGGGAGGAACGGGAAGGGGGACGAGGTGGCGGTGGGGGTGTACTATTTCAAGGTTGAGTATTCCACGGGCGAGGTCCGGTGGGGCAAACTGGCGGTGATACCATGAGGAACGGGTTCACGAGAGTAATCGCGGCGCTGGCCCTGGCGGCGGCCGCGGGCGGGGCCATTGCGGCGGACGGCGACGGCGGCTACGCCGGGGCGCATTTCCAGATTCCGATCGGGGCGCGGCCGGCGGGCATGGGCGGAGCGTTCGTGGCCGTGGCCGAGGGCGGCGCCAGCCCCCTGTACAACCCGGCGGGTATGGCCGGCGCCCCGAAGAAGCTGTTCGCGACCTCCTACCGGGCGATGGACCTCGACCGCAAGCTCGGGTACGCGACCTTTCTCATGCCGACGCGGGAGCGGTCGGCGGTCGGGTTCACCTGGCTCTATTTCGGGTCGGGGAGCGTCGAGACGCGCACCTCGGAGGGAAAGCCGACGGGCGGGGAGCTGAGCCTGAACAGCCATGCGTTTTCAGCGCTCTTCGCCAAGGCGTTCGAAGAGTATTTTGCGCTGGGGGTCCGGGCCTCGTACCTGCACTCGACGTTCGCGGAGATGAAGGCGTTTTCGGTGGGGATCGACGCCGGGGCGATGTTCAATGTCACGAACATGTTCGACCGGGAGCGCCGGGCGCAGATGGCGGTCCAGGATATCCGGGTCGGAGTGGTGATCAAGAATCTCGCGGCGAAGTACCGCTGGAACTCGGGGGATTACTACGCGGAAACCGGGTCGGACGCGCCGGGGGTCGAGCAGGAGGATGCGATTCCGGTCGAGGCGGCGCTGGGGGTCTCGGCGCGGTTCTTCGAGCGGCGTCTGCTGGCGGCCGCCGATCTGTACAAGAATGTCGAGCAGGACCCGCGGTTTTACGGCGGGGCGGAGTTCCTCGTGACGCCGGAGTTCAGCATTCGGAGCGGGCTGTCGGCCGGGCGGTTCACCGCCGGGACGGGGTATATATTCAAGTTCAAGAACCAGTTGTTAATGATTGATTACGCCTTCGCCACCGACCGGGTGGACGAGGGATCGGAACACATTTTTTCGTTCGACGTGATGTTCTAGCGCATGATAAAAAGACTGGCGATGCTGGCGGCGGCGGCCCTGGCGCTGGGCGGCCCGGGGGCGGGGGCGCAGGACGGGTTGGCGCTGATGAAGGTGGAACCGGGGGCGCGGCCGGCCGGGATGGGGGGGGCGTTCGCGGCCATGCTCGGGTCGGCCGATGCCGTCCCGTACAATCCCGCGGCCGGGCATGTCGCGGAGGCGCTCGCGGTGTCGCTCGGCCACGTGTCGTACTGGGAGAGGATCCGGCTGGAGAGCGGTTTCCTGACAGCCCTGGTGCGGCCGAAGTTGTCGGTGCACGCCGCGGTCCGCTACGCCTCGGTGGACGATCTCGAGCGGCGGACGGCGCCGACGACCGAGCCGGAGGGGCGGTTCGACGCGCAGGACATGTCGCTGAAAGCGGGCGCGGCGTACGAGGCGACCGAGCGGGTGACGGTCGGGGCGTCGTTCGGATGGTTCATGGAGAAGATCGACCAGGCCAACGGGTGGGCGTTCGCGGCCGATCTGGGGGCGACGGTGAGGGTGCGCCCGGATCTCACGTTCGGGGCGGCGGTGACCGGGCTGGGTTCCGACCTCACGCTGCAGGTCGCCGGAGAGGACGCCTCGCGTCCGATCAGCCTCCCGACGACCTGGCGGGTGGGCGGCGCCTACGTCTACGACCGCGTGGCGGGGGCGGCCGATTTCGTGTACCTCGACGACGCCGCCCACGGGCATTTCGGAGTCGAGGTGCGGGCGCACGAGCTGCTGCAGTTCCGGACGGGGTACATGGCGGGCTACGACAGCAAGGGTTTCACGGCGGGGGCCTCGTTCGTGCAGCGCAACGTCACGATCGACTACGCATTCGTACCATATCGGAATGATCTCGGCACGACGCATATGTTCAATCTGAGGCTTACGTTGTAGAGAAAGGATCAGGGACAGGAGAGTATGGCTAAGTACAAGATCGCCTGGATGCCGGGAGACGGCGTCGGCAATGACGTGATGGAGGCGGCGCGGATCGTCTTGGACCGGATGAAGCTCGATGCGGAATACCCGCACGCCGACATCGGGTGGGAATTCTGGCGGACGGAGGCCAACCCGCTTCCGGACCGGACGATCAAAGTGTTGAAGGAGTGTCAGTGCGCGCTGTTCGGGGCGATCACCTCCAAGCCGCGCGATGAGGCGGAGCAGGAACTGAGTCCATCGTTGAGGGGGAAGGGGCACGTGTACTCGTCGCCGATCGTGCGTCTGCGCCAGGAGTTCAACCTGCGGACCAATCTGCGACCGTGCAAGGGGTACGCCGGCAACCCGCTCAACTACAAGGAGGGGATCGATCTCATCGTGTTCCGGGAGAACACGGAAGACCTGTACGCCGGCGTGGAATTCCACCCGCTGCCGGACGAGGTGCGGGCGGCGATCAAGAAGCACAACAAGAGCATGGCGAAGTTCGACCGGCACGCCGGCAAGGATATCGCCGTGTCGCTGCGGATCAACACCCGCGAGGGGTGCCGGAACATCGTGACCGACGCTTTCGAGTACGCCAAGAAGTGCGGGCGGAAGTCGGTGACGGTGGTCGAGAAGCCGAACGTAATCCGGGAGACCTCAGGGCTGATGGTACGGACGGCGCGCGAGGTGGCCAAGGGGTACCCGGGGATCGAGCTGTGGGAAACGAATATCGACGCCATGTGCATGTGGCTGATCAAGAACCCGCTCGACTACGGGGTGATCGTCACCACGAACCTGTTCGGCGACATTGTCAGCGACCTGTGCGCGCAATTGGTCGGCGGGCTGGGGTTCGCGGCCAGCGGAAATATCGGCGATGATTTCGCGGTGTTCGAGCCGACGCACGGGTCGGCGCCGAAGTATGCGGGGCAGTACAAGGTGAACCCGATGGCGATGCTCCTGTCGGTGAAGCTGATGCTCGACTGGCTGGGCGAGACGGCGACGGCCGACAAGCTGGAGCGGGCGATCGCGGCGGTGGTCAAGGAGGGGAAAGTGCGGACGTACGACATGGGCGGGAGCAACAGCACGCTCGAGGTGGCGGAGGCGGTGGCGGCCAAACTCTAGGACGGCCTCCCGCACCCGACGGGGCGGCCGGCAGGCCGCGGCGGAGGGTTGCGGGCGCCCCGGGCGCGCGCGTATCATCTAGCGGTCTCGTCTCACTGTGGAGAGACCAGGTACACTGAGCCGGCGGCCCTGCGGCCGCCGGCGTCGTTATGGGGGTCGGGCTGAGGCGGGCGGTCAGGATTTGCCCGACCGGGCTTCCATGTCCTCGATCAGCCGCGTCAGCCGCTCGACCTTTTCCTCGAGGGCGCGGAGGTCCTCGGTTTTGACCAGCTTGTACTTCTTGGCCTGGTCGCTGTACTTGGCGACTTCCTGCTGCACTTTCCTGACCTCGGCGGCGACTTTGCCGTAGACCTTGGCGGTCGACTTCTCGGCCCTGTCGAGGATTTCCATGACCGCCTTGGTTTTGTCGCCCTTCTCGACCTCGCCGCGCTTGATGAGTTCGTCGACGATTTTTTCGGCGCGGGCCTTGCTGACCTCAAAAGCGCCGATCGAGGCGAGGACAGTGTTCTTGAGGATGCTCATGGTTCTCTCACCTCCAAGTTCGATGATCCGCGTGAAAAGAGCCTGGGACTCCCGGGCCGTGGTCCAGGCGGCGGTTTCGCGGAAGGCAATGCGGCCGAGCACCTCGGCGGTGATGTCGCTGCCGGTGACGGTGTCGACCACCCGGAGCGCTTCGCCGCGGCGCACCAGCGCGGCGAGTTCGCGGTGGGTGATGGTTCGGCTGGCGCGGGTGTCGTAGAGGCGCCGGTTGCTGTACCGTTTGATGAGCCGCATAGACCACCTGCCCTATTATAGTGCGGCGCACCAAAAAGAGCAACAAAAATCGGCGGCCGGAGAAAGCGGGGCCGCGGGTCAGTGCCGGCCGGTGGAGAGCAGGACAATGTTGAGGATTTCCAGGAGCCGTTCGCACGAGAACGGTTTCTTGATGAACATGTCTCCGCCCGATTTGAAGGATCGCCCCATATCGTCGTTGCGGTCTTTCCCGGTGAGGAAGATGATGGGGGTGCCGGCGAGGCGCGGAACCTTCTTGAGCGCTTCGCAGACATCGTACCCGTCCATGCCGGGCATCATGATGTCCAGCAGGATGACATCGGGATTGAAGGCGGTGGCTTTTTCGATGGCCCGGAAGGGCTGGTTTTCCACCATGACGTAGTAGCCGGCTTCGGTGAGGAAGGTTTCGACGATTTCGGTGATTTCGGGTTCGTCGTCGATGACCAGCACCTTGGCTGACGATATGTTGATCTTGTGAGACATTTGTCCACCTTTGTGAAGTCTCCGCCCGGGGCCGAGGGGCCGTCGGGCGCTACATATTTGTTTTCGGCTGTCGGGGGGGAACACTTTACCGGGGGGCGGCAATTTCCCCGGAGGAGCGGGGGGCGCGCGGCGGCGCGGGCGGCCGCGGCGGCGGTGCGGGGACGACGCAAACGGCGGGGGAGACCCGATTTTAATTGCCCCCGCTGGTCGGCCGTCCTATCGTACGCCCATGAAGGAAGCCGCCGACCGGAAATATATCGTCCGCAACCGGAAAGCCCGCCACGACTACGAGATCAAGGAGACGTACGAGGCGGGCATCGCCCTGGTGGGTAGCGAGGTCAAAGCGCTGCGGGAGGGGAAGGTGAATATCGCGGACGCCTACGCGGCGGTCGAGGCGGGCGAGGTGATCCTGAAGAATCTGCACATCTCACCCTTCAAGATGGCGCGGGACAACCACGATCCGACGCGGCCGCGCCGGCTGCTGCTGCACAAGCGGGAAATCCGCAGAATGCGGGCGGCCACCGAGCAGAAGGGGTTCACGCTCATCCCGCTGGGGATCTATTTCCGCAAGAACCTCGCGAAAGTCGAGCTGGCGGTGGCGGTCGGGCGTAAAAAGTACGACAAGCGTCAGGCGATCGCGGCGGCCGAGGCGGGGCGCCGGATCAAGCAGGCGCTGCGCAAGGACCTGTAGACCGCGCGGCAGAGTGTATGAGTAGAATATTCCGGCTCGGTGTCATCACAGCAATTCTCCTGGCCGCCGCCGCGGCCGCGCAGGAGCAGATCGAAGTGCGGGTCGAGGGGGGGACGGAGTCGATCCGGGCGATCCAGCGCGACGGAGTGACGTTCCTATCGCTTTCGGAGCTGGCGGAGGTAGTCGGCGGGTCGCTCGACTGGGAGACGGTCGGGCACACGGTCGTGTATCAGGGGGAGCGGGACCGTTTCCGCTTTCTGATCGGGTCGCCCTGGATGCAGTTGAACGACTCGGCGTACAACCTGGTGCACGCGGTGGAGCTGGTCGAGGGGCAGTTGTTCGTGCCGGCGGCGACGTTCACGCCGTACCTGGACCGGATTGTGCCGCAGCAGGCGACCTGGGCGGAGGAGGCGCGCCGCCTCCGTCTGGACACCGACGTCTACAACGTCACCGACATCGCTTTTTCGCCGAAGGCGAACGGCCTGCTGATCGAGATCTTTCTCAGCACGGCGCTGTCGTACGAGGCGTTCACGACGCAGGGGAACTACCTCAACGTCTCGATCCGCAACGGGGTGCTCAACCGGACGCAGATTCTGTCGCGGCGCGACCGCCGGCTCATGTACGACCTGAACGCCTACCAGGTGACAGGGGCGGCCCAGATTTCGATCCGGCTGATGGATGAGATCAAGGAGTGGCACCACCGTCTGCTCCAGAACCCCCCGCGCATACAGATTTCGATTGCCGACCAGAATTTCGTGCTGGCGCCGGCGGAGCCGGACACGCCGCCGGCGGTGGGTCCGGACAACAGGATCGACGTGATCGTGATCGACGCCGGGCACGGGGGGAAGCAGTACGGGGCGATCGGGCCGACCGGGGCGCGGGAGAAAGACGTGGCCCTCGACATCGCCCGCAATCTGGCCCGGCTGATCCGGAAGGACAAGCAGTTCAAGGTGATCATGACGCGGGACCGGGACACGACAGTGACGCTGGAGGAGCGGGCGAAGATCGCCAACGATGCCGGGTGCGACCTGTTCATCAGCATCCATGCCAACAGCTCGACCAAGCGGCACGTGGCCGGGTGGAACGTTTTCTTCCTGGCCCCCGCGCGGAACGACTCGGCGCGGGCGGTGGCCCAGTTCGAAAACAGCGCGTTCCTGCGCGACCAGGCGCCCCCGCCGGACAGCGAGGAGGCGGGCGGCTCCGAGGAGGCCCTGTTCGGGGATCCCGTCCTGTCGATTCTCAACGAGATGATCATGACGGAATTCCAGAGCGAATCGCATGATTTCGCGATGATGTGCGACCGGGAGTTCCGGCGGGCGCTCAAGACGACCGCGCGGGGGGTCGACCAGGCGGGGTTTTTCGTGCTCAACCGCGTGTACGCGCCCTCGGTGCTGATCGAGACGGGATTCATCTCGAACCGAAACGAGGAGCGCCTGCTGCGGACCCCGGAGTACCAGGAGGCGGTGGCCAAGGCGCTGTACGACGCCGTCAAGCGGTTCAAGGCGAAATACGAGCGGTTCGCGGAGGAGGGGGAGCGCTCGGCCGGGTGAGCGGCGGCGGCCGGCCGGGGCGCGCGTTTTTAATGTTCCGCGGTCGACCGCCGGCGTGTAAATTCCGGCCATGACACAGCACGAAGCTCCGATCGGAATCTTTGACAGCGGCGTCGGCGGGCTGACGGTCGCGCGCGAAGTGTTCGGCCTCCTGCCGGCCGAAGACATCGTCTATTTCGGCGATGTCGGACGGTATCCCTACGGCGGGCGGTCGAAGGAGATCATCACCCAGTTCACCCGGCAGGATATTGCGCTCCTTCTGGAGCAGCAGGTGAAGTTCATCATCTGCGCCTGCAACACGGCCTCGTCGGTGGCGCTGGAGGAGCTCCGGCCGCACTACAGCACCGCGATGATCGGCGTGATCGAGCCGGGGGCGCGCGCGGCGGCCGAGCGGACCAGGAACGGGCGTATCGGGGTGATCGGCACCAACGCCACGATCGGTTCCAACGCCTACGCCCGCGTCATCCACGAGCTCGACGCCAAGCTGAAGGTGTTCTCGCTGGCCTGCCCGCTCTTTGTGCCGCTCGCGGAGGAGGGGTATATCGACAAAGAGGCGACCTGGCTGATTGCGCGGGATTACCTGAAGACGATGCAGGATGTCGACGTGGATACGCTCGTGCTCGGATGCACACACTACCCGCTGCTGCGCCACGTGATCCAGGACGTGATGGGGGAGAAGATCGAGCTGATCGATTCGGGGCAGGAGACGGCGCGCGTGGCGCTGCGGTATCTCGCCGCCCAGGGGCTGCTCAACCCGACCGCGAGAGAGGCGCCGGCCCGCGCGGGCGTGCACAAGTTCTTCGTCTCCGACGTGCCGGAGAAATTCGGGTCGATTGCGACGCGCTTCCTGGGACGGCATATTGAAAACATCACGCGCGTCGATATCAGCGAATACTGAGGGAGGATCGAGCGATGCGGGAAGATTTCGATCATGACGAGAAGAAGTGGCTGATTGTGGTCGGGGTTTTGGTGCTGGTCCTGCTGCTGGTGGCAACCTACCAGTTCTGGCCGGAGGCGCTGCGGGTGTTCGCCTGGCCGGGGTGAGGCGAAGGCGGGCTGTCCCGCGCGTGCGCACGGGGCGAGCGACGAATATTCGTTGGTAAGGCAGGCCAGGACCTTCATGGCCCGGCCGGGGCTATCGTCGTCGAGAGCAGGAATGTCAGGACCACAAGGGTCGTGACCTGCAAAAGATCGGGGGGCCGCCGAGGATGCGGGGGGTTGGGCCGAAGCTAATCGAGGAGGCGGGAGAGCTCGTTTTCGTCGATAATCGGGATCTTGAGTTTCTCGGCTCTGTCGCGCTTGGAGCCCGGGTTTTCACCGCAGACGACGTAGTCGGTGCCGGCCGACACCGAGGACGCGACTTTGCCGCCGTGTTCTTCGATGAGTTTCTGAATCTGCGGGCGGGGCCGTGAGAGGGTGCCGGTGATGACGAAGGTTTTGCCGGCGAGCGGACCACCGGCGCGGCGGCTGCGGCAGGGCGGAAAAGCGACGCCGCCGGCGCGCATCTTCTCGATCATGCGCCGATTCCCCTCGTTGCCGAAGAAGTCGGTAATGTTCCGGGCCAGCACGGGACCGATGCCCGGCGTGGACTGGAGGTCCTCGACCGAGGCGGCGGCGAGGGCATCGAGGGTCTCGAAGCGTTCCGCGAGGATGCGCGCGGCCGTTTCGCCGACGCCGAAGATGCCGAGGGCGTGGAGGACGCGGGGGAGCTCGGCGCGGCGGGAGCGGTCAATCGCATTGAGGAGGTTCTCGGCGCGTTTGTCGGCCATCAGGTCGAGGGGAAGGAGCTGGTCCTTGGTGAGGTAGAAGACGTCGGCGGGGTCGCGGACGACGGCGGCGGCAATGAGCTGGCCGGCGAGTTTCACGCCGAGGCCCTCGATGTCGAAACAGTTTTTCGAGGCGAAATGGATGAGGCGGCGTTCCGTCTGCGCCGGGCAGGCGATGTTCTGGCACCGGTAGGCGGCCTCTCCCTCCGGCCGGACGAGGGGCTCGGTGCAGGAGGGACAAGCTTTGGGAAAGACAATCGGCCGGGTGTGCGCGGGGCGCTTGTCGGCGACCACGCTCACGACCGCGGGGATGACGTCGCCGGCGCGCTGGACGATCACGGTGTCGCCGACGCGAACGTCGAGGCGGGCGATCTCATCCTCATTGTGGAGGGTGGCGCTGGAGACGGTGACGCCGCCGACCGCCACCGGGCGGAGGCGGGCCACCGGGGTGACGGTGCCGGTGCGGCCGACCGAGAACTCGACGCCCTCGAGGATCGTCTCGGCCTGCTCGGCGGAGAATTTCCAGGCGACCGCCCAGCGCGGGGCGCGGGAGATCTGGCCGAGCGCCTCCTGGTGGGCGTAACTGTCGACTTTCACCACCATGCCGTCGATTTCGTAATCGAGCTCGGGACGCGAGGCGGCCAGCCTTGCGAAGGCCCGGTCGACGGCGTCGACGCCGGAGACGAGCTCCATGAAATCCGGCACGGAGAAGCCCTCGCGGCGCAGGAACGCCGCGGTGGCGCTCTGACCGGGCAGGCCGGGGAGAGTGCGCTCGGAGACGCCGTAGGCGAAGAAGACGAGAGGACGGGCGGCTGTGATTTTCGGGTCAAGTTGGCGGAGCGAGCCGGCGGCGCCGTTGCGCGGGTTGGCAAGCATCGGCTGGCCCGCCTCGCGGAGGCGACGGTTGAGGCGCTCGAAAGCGGAACGCTTCAGGATCACTTCGCCTCGCACCTCCAGCAGCGGGTACTTCCGGGCGGCGCCGTGGGAGAGGCGAAGGGGGAGGTTGCGGATGGTGCGGAGGTTGGGGGTGATGTTCTCGCCCGTCTCGCCGTCGCCGCGCGTCGAACCCTCGACGAAGAGGCCGTCGCGGTAAACCAGCTCCACCGCGAGGCCGTCGAGCTTGGGCTCGACGAGATAGGCGACCTCGCCGGTTTCGAGAATCTGGCGGACACGGCGATCGAAATCCTCGAACCCGGCCCGGTCGGTCACTTTCTGCAGCGAGAGCATGGGCAGGCGGTGGCGGACCGGTTCGAAACGTTTCGAGGGAGCGGCCCCGACACGCTGCGATGGAGAGTCCGGGGCGACCAGATCGGGGTAGTCGCGCTCGATAGCGAGGAGGCGGTCGAAGAGGCGGTCGTACTCGGCATCGGTGATTTCCGGGCGGTCCTCGACGTAGTAGAGGACGTCGTGGCGGCGGATTTCGCGGCGGAGTTTTTCGAGTTCATCGATGATCTTGCGGGGCGGGGTCGTCATGCGCGTAATTTGAGACAACGGTCGGGGAGGTGTCAATCATTTTTGGGGGGCCGGGGCTGACATTCAAGGTCCACGCACGGCGATCACAAAGTCTTAGGACAGGACAGAGTTTCGCCAGAACCCGCGCGACGGGGCTTTTGTAGGTCAGGACCTTCAGGGTCCTGACGGGACCGCTCGCAGCGATGGCAAAAATGACAGGACCACAAGGGTCCTGACGTGCAAGAGATCAGGAGGATGGTCTTCGTCGATGGCAGGGGTGTCCGGACCGCGAGGGTCGCGACGTACAAGGAATCCGGGGGGACCGGACCGGTCGTGCGCCAAGGGGTGAAGACGACGCCTAGCCCGCGAAGAAAGAGCGGTGGGAGCGGTGTTTTTTGCGGAATGCGCCGATCTCCTGGCCGGCGAGGTCATCGACGATGTCGCGGATCCAGAGGTGAACCAGGGCATCGCAATCATCGACCGAGGCGAAAACATCCTGTCCGAGAAAGTAGTGGCGGACGGGCGGCCCGGCGGCGAAGGTGAGGCGGAGGAGGGTGCGGGGCGGGTCGGTGGCGAGTGCGGGGACAGAAATAGGGCCGCGGAAATCGAGCCAGCGGAGGTCGGCAGGCTCGATGGCGGGCGGGAGTTCGAGCCCGGGATCGACGGGCCACTGGCGGCGGGGGACGGAGAGTTCGAAAAAGATCAGGCGCCCGGCGCGGTCAAAGTCGAGACGGAGGAGGTCGTTCTCAAGGTAGGAGAAGAAGCGACGGCGGCTGGAGAAGACCCCGACCTGGACATAGAGCGCGTCTTCCTCCAGTTGATAAAAACCCCGACCTGGGAGGATGGGTTCGGTCGGGGCAACAATCCGCAGTCTGACCTGGTCGGCAGGCATAGGCCTAGAGGTTCTTGAGCCGCTCCTTGGCCTGCTCGGCCTCGAGGGTGCCGGGGTGATCGTCGACGAGGCGCTGGAAAGTCTGGCGGGCCTCTTTCTTCTTACCGAGTTCCTCCTGGGAGCGTCCGAGTTTGAACAGGGCGCGGCTGGTGTTGGGGGACGCCTTGAAGGTTTTCAGGAGGAGTTCGAGCTGGGCGATGGCCTCGGGGTATTTGCCGAGGGAGTAATAGGACTCGCCGATCCAGTAGTAAGCGTTTTCGGCCAACTCGTGGCTGGGGCAGGCGGTGAGGAAAGCCTGGAAGGCCTGAATGGCCTGCTCGTGTTCGGCGCGGCGGACGAGGACGAAAGCATCGTCGTACATCGTTCCGCACTCGGCATCGGGGGTCGCCGCGGCGGGCGGCGTGGCCGGAGCGGTCCCGGGGAGCGGCCCCGGCGGGGTGACCGCACCGGAGGAGGACCGGAGCTGGCCTTTGGCCTCGAGCAGGTTGTAGAGCTCGTCGATCCGCTGGAGGAGGTCGCTGTAGTTTTGCTGGAGCTGGTCGATCTGCATCTGGAGCTGGTCGATAGTGACCGAGAGATCGGCGCGGAGACGGCGGTTGTCGGCGGCCTCGCCGGCCACCGTCGTGTCGATGTTGCGGAGCATGTTCTGGGTGTCGATGTTCTGCCGCTGCGTCACCTTGATCTGCTCTTCCAGACGGTCGATCCGCTGGGGAGTGACGCAGCCGGTCAGCGCGATGCCCAGAGCGGCCGCCGCCGTCGCGAGGACGGCGGCAGCAGAGTGTTTGGTGCGAGTCAGCATGACAGCACGACCAATCGGTTCATGCTACTGCGAGAGGACGTGGAACTCGCAGCGGCGGTTCTTGGCCCAGGCGCTCTCATCGTGTCCGGGGACGGCCGGGCGCTCTTTACCGAAGCTGACGGTTTTGAGGCGGGCGGGGTCGATGCCGAGGCCGATGAGGTAGGTCTGGACGGATTTCGCGCGCCGTTCGCCGAGAGCCAGGTTGTATTCCACGGTGCCGCGCTCGTCGCAGTGTCCCTGGAGTTCGACGATGGCGTTGGGGAACTCCTGGAGGAGGGCGAAGTTGCGGTCGAGGGACGATTTGGCATCCGGCCGGAGGTTGTACTTGTCGAAATCAAAGTACACGACTTCCAGTTGCTCGTTCGTGAGCGTTTTGGGGGCGGGCGGCGGCGGCGGCGGGGTGGCGGTGTCCGCCGGGGTCACGACCGGCTGAGTCACCGGCGCTTCCTCGGCCACCTGCTTCTTGCCGCACGACGTCAGGGTCAGGGCGACCAACGCGAGCCCGATCATGGTGATCCACGCGAACTTCTTCATGTCTTCTCTTCCTCCCTAAAGGGAATTATTACTGTTGCTATCCTTAGTCACTTTGCACGCAATCTATCCGTTTGCCGAAAAACGGTCAACATAAAACGAAAAAAAAGCATTCCCGGGGTCGTGTCGCAAATTACACCGCGCGCGCAGCCGATGGTTCTCGCGCGCGGGCCGGGCGGGGGCCGCTCACCGCCGCGGGAAGGGCCCCCAGGCGGGGTTGCTGACGTTTTTGGTCTGGGTAAGCCGCCGCTGGTTGCGGCCGCCGGCGTCCATCGTGTACAGGTCGGTGCCGCCGAGGCGCGAGGAGGTGAATATCACGTGCTTGCCATCCGGGGCAAAGTGGGGGTTTTCGTTGTTGCCGAGGTTGGTCAGCATGTGGTACTCGGAGCCGCCGACATCGACCGAAGCGATGTTGAACCCGGCATCGGTGCGGGTGACGAAGACGACGCGGTCGCCCTGGGGCGCCCAGACGGGGGAGTCGTTGTAGCTGCCGCGGAAGGTGAGGCGACGCTCGTTCAGGCCGTCGTCGTTCATCACGTACAACTGGGGCTGGCCGGTGCGGTCGGAGGAGAAGACAATCCGCCGGCCATCGGGCGACCAGCTCGGAGCCGATTCGATCGAGCGGAGGCGGGTGAGGCGGCTCATGATCCGCCCGCCGATATCAAGGGTGTAGATCTCAGCGTCGCCGTCGAGCGACAGCACGCACGCAATCTTGCGGCCGTCGGGAGCCACCGCCGGCGCGGAGTTGATCCCCTCGTAGGCTGCGATTTTCACGACCTTGCCGTCGTCGACTCCCACCTTGTACAGATCGGCCTTGCCCCCGAGGAACGAGGTGAAGTAGATCTCTCTCCCGTCGGGCGTGAAAGCCGGGGAGAGGCAGATGGAGCCGGTTTTGGTGAGCTGGCGCTCGTTGGCGCCGTCGTAGTCGGCGATGAAGATTTCCTTGAGGTCTTTGCCGAGCTGTTTGACGTAGGCGATCTTGGTGCGGAAAATGCCGGGGTCGCCGGTGAGGCGGTAGACGACCTCATTGGCGACGTCGTGAGACAGCTCGCGCCAGTAGGCGCGGTGGTATTCGACCTGGCCTTTGGCTATCTCCTGGTTGTGCGTGACGTCGTAGAGGCGCCAGTAGATGCGGATGTTGGAGCCGGGGAATTCGGCCTCGAGGCGGACGAGGCGTTCGGCGCCCAGGCGCTCCCACCCGAGGAGGTCGACCTCGGTGATCTCGTACACGCGGAGGTAGAAGGTGTCGAGGGGGACGAGGTCGAAGTCGGCGTAGAAGTCGATGTCGCGCTGGACGACCGCGGTGGCGTGGAGCATGAGCGAGGAGTCCTCGGCGGTGATGTACTGGATCCCGATGTATTTCATCTGGTCGACGCCGACCTTGAGGGGTTCGACGGCGCGGGCCTGGATCGTGTCGAACATGATCTGGCGGACGGATTCGCCGGACTGGCTGCGGGCGGAACTCGCGAACGAGAGGAGTGCGGCGGCGAGGATGGTCGGAAACGACAGTCTCATGTCTTACCTCTGCGAAGGTTTGAAAGGAACGGTGATGCCCAGGACTTCGTCCGTGAATTCACGGGGAAGCGGGGGGAAGGGGGTGGCGCGGCTGACCGCGGTCATGCAGGCGTCGTCGAAATCCGGATAACCGGAGGATTGGTCGACGCGCAGTTCGATGACGCGGCCGGAGCGGATCACCTCGAAATAGATGACGCAGGTGACATCGGGCGGAAAGGCCTGGCGGACGTGGAAACCGGAGGCAATCTTGTTGAAGGCCTGGGTGAACCACCAGGGATAGGTGAAACTGGGGTTGTCGATGGTGGCGCCGCCAAAGGGGGAGCCTTCGCCCACCGGGGCGTTGGTCTGCGGGCCGCTCCCGGCGGCGCCGGAGGGCGATTCTCCGGCGGCGGAGGAAGCCGCGGGGGCGGACTCTTCCGGCTGGGGCTGAGGTTTCGGCTGCGGCTTCTTTTCCGGTTTCTTCTCAGGCTTTTTATCGATGACCGCCTCCTTTTCGACCGGCTTGGGCGGCTCGACCGGAAGATCCGGGTTGGCGTCGACCTCAGGCTGGGGGACGGGCGGGGCCGGGATGGCGGCCGGCTGGCGGCCGGGCAACTGGGCGGGAGCGGTGAGCTGGACCCGGATGATATCGGCGAAGGGAAGTTCGCGTTTCTGGGCCAGCGGGATGGACACCAGGGTCACGACGATGACCACGGTGTGGAGTGCCGCCGAGAAGATGATATCCCGGGTTGCCACAATCGGGGTGCTCCTATCGTCTGCGGCCGCGCCGTCCGGCGGCGTTGTCCTGCGGCGGGGCGGTGACCAGGCCGATCGACTCGATCCCCATTTCTTTGAGCCGGCCGATGACGCCGATGGCGGTGCCGTACGCGACCACGGAATCGCCGCGGAGGTAAACCGAACGAGTCCCCTTGGCGGCCATCTCGTCCTGGAGGTTCTTCTCGAAATTATCCAGCCGGGACCAGACGTCGTTGATGTAGATGCCGCCCTTCTTATCGATCGTGAGGACGATGCCCTCGGTTTCTTCTTCGATGGCGGCGGCGCGGGTCTTGGGCAGATCGACCTCGATGCCGGACTGCAGGAGGGGGGCGGAAATCATGAAGATGATCAGCAGAACGAGGACAACGTCCACGAGATTGGCGATGTTAATGTCCGCCATCGGGCGATAGGGGAGTTTTGTGCGGCCACGGCGCGGCATCAGCGGACCTCCCGTCTCACCCGGGCGAGGAACTCGAGGATGAAATTTTGGGAGAAGTCGTTGGCGTATTTCAGCTTACTGTTCGCCCAGTTGTAGGCGATGACAGCCGGGATGGCGGCGCCGAGGCCGACAATCGTGGCCAGGAGAGCTTCGGCGATACCGGGGGCGACCACCGCGAGGGAGGCGGAGCCGCGTTCGCCGATCGACCAGAAGGCATCCATGATACCGACGACAGTCCCGAGTAAGCCCATGAACGGAGCGGAGTTGGCAGTCGAGGCGAGGAAGATGACGCGCCGCTCCAACTTGCCGATCTGCTCGTTGTGGGTCTTGTCCATGACCATCTCAACCGACGCCAGATCCTCATCGGCCAGACTGTGTTTGACTTCCTGCAAACCGCCGCCTTCGTTTTTGGCCCCGACGATCTCAGTAAGTTCATTGTAGCCGGCGAGGAAGATGTGGGAGACGGGGGCGGAGGAGTGCGATTTCGCCTGGCCGATAGCTTCCGACAGAGAGCGGGCGCGACGGAAAGTCTGGAGGAACTTGTTGTTCTCGGCCTCGACCGCTCTGAACTCGCGGTACTTGGCGAAGATGATGGCCCAGGACGTCAGCGACATGAACACAAGGACGCCCAGAATAAAGATGCCAAATGCGGACGAATTCGATATGATATTCCAGATCGGGCCGGCGAGGATGAAGGGAGCAATCGAAGTATCCATATTCTTTTAAACACCCGTTTCACCTAAAGTTTTCGAGGCGGACGGAATCCATCCGCGTTTCCGAAATCGGAGCCGCAACATATCGGGAGGATCCGGCAGGGTCAACTAAAACAGGCGGAATTAAAAACTTGACTGAGCACGGGCGGGGGAAAATCTTCGATCTCAAGCAGCTTTGCAGGTGGAAAAGGAGAGACAGCATACGTTAACCGGACTCAAGGAGAGGAGAGCGGGCAGATGAAGAAGCTACTTGTCGGCGGACTAGTCCTGTTGTGGGCGCTGACCTGCGCTTTCGGGTGCGGTGGCGGCGAGAAAGCAGAGCCGCAGACCGAGACCCAGATGGAGCCGGCTCCGGAGCAAACGGCGCCACCGGCAGCGGAAAGCGTGGCGGTAGATACGATGGCGACTCCGGACTCGGCGGTGACGGACACGGGCGCCCTGGGCGAGTAGCGGGAGAGGTCGAGGGATCGGGGACATGCGGTACCGAGCGCTGGCGGGGCTGTTGATCCTGGGGGCGGGCGTGCTGGTGCTCGGGTGCGGCAAGGGGGGATCGGAGGCCGATGGGCCCCCTGATCGCGTGCCGCCCGAGACCAAAGTGGCGGAGATGAAAGACAGCACGCGTTTCGACCCGGCCGAGCCGGAAGATACGGCGGCTCACGACCCTGAAGAGGGAGAGCCGGCGACGCCGCCTGAATAACGAAAAGCCGCGAAGCGTCCTGAGCTTCAGCGGGCCCAAAGGGCAGCCCCCCGAAAGGATTCGGGGGGCTGTTGTATTTTGGGGAGCGCCGGCCGGCCGAGGTCACTCGGCAGGGAGGAGGCGCAGGCGACCGTCCAGCAGGAGGCGGTTGAAATCGGCGAACACGGCCGCGGCTTTCGACTCTCCGCCGCAGTGGCCCGCCTCCCGGGCGACCGCCACCAGGCCGGCACGGTCGATGAGCTGACGCAGAATATCCCGGGCGGTGGCGCCCTCCAGAGCGGGCTGATCGGATGGGGTGAGGAAGTACCCGCGGTAGACCTCCTCGGGCCAGGGAAGGCGGAAGGTATCCCACGGGATGACGAAGTAATCGAGGTCGATGGAGAGCGCGAGGGGAGGAGCTCCGGGGCGGAAGCCGAGGCGGCCGTCGGGCGCCACCATCCAGTCGAAGATGTTCCATAGGAGTTCCTCCTGCCCGCGCCGGAGGAGGTTGCCGAAACGGCCGATGGCCGCCAGCTCGGGTCCGAGGTGGCCGGTGAGCTCGATGCGATGGCGGGCGCCGGTGTGGTCGGTGAAGTCGGTGAGGGCCTGGCGCGAAAACACCCCCTCGCCGCCGAGCACGACGGCGTCGGAGAGAAGCCCCAGCTCCATGGCGGCAGGGATCCAGTCATCGTCGTGGGGAGAGAGAACCTCCGCGCACAGATTCAGAACGGAGGCCCCGGTGAGCCCGGCGCGCCGGGCATCGCGCAGGGCCCGCAAACGCTCCCGGTCCGGGGGGAGCGCATCGTGGTGGCGGTCAAGGCAGACGAGTTTGCAGGGGACGGGGAGGCGGCCGCTCTCCTGGGCATGGAAAATGAGGGGCACCACCCACCGGTGATCGTCGTGGATGTAGACGGTGCGGGCGTCGAGCGCGGCGGGGCGCATGTTGTCGAGCCGGCCGAGTTGCGGGAGGATCATGGCATACCTCGCGGCAGTGTGTCGTTGCCGTATGATACGGCGGCCGGGAAGGCGGCGGGCAACAAAAAAGCGGCGCTCGGCGGGACAGCCCGTGGACCCGGGGCGGGCCCCGGCCCGGCGAGCGCGGCCGCCGGGTGCAACCTTGCGGGAACCGGCTCGTATAGTGCAATGGCGGAACGAACGCTATTTGTGGAGGAAAGCCCGATGCGATGGTTGTTGGCGAGTCTATTATGCGCGGCCGTGGCTGCGCCGGCAGGACCGGCGGCCGCGAGAGTGCACGAGCGCGGGACGGGGGACGACGGGGAGCGGTCGGTCACAGTCAAGAGTTTCAGCACGTTCGAGGCGGATGACGCGCGGTTCCACCTGGGTAAGGACGAAATCGTGATCAGCCACCTGAACGATCCTTACGAGGAGATCCGGATCACGTCGGACCGGCGAATGTACCTGGATGACGAGGAGATCCCGCTCACGCCGCCGCAGCAGGACCTGGTGGGGGAGTTTTACCAGATCAGCTATGAGATCCGCGCGGAGGCGAAAGGGATCGCCAAAGAGGGAATCACGCTGGGTCTCAAGGGGGCGAAACTGGGACTCCAGGCTGTGGGGGCCGCGATGAAGATGCTGTTTACGGAGTACGATGAAGAGCAGTTCGACCGCGATATGGAAATCGAGGCGGAGAAACTGGAGGCGCACGGGGAGCAGATCGAGAAGCGGGCGAAACATCTCGAAGACATGGTCGAGCAGTGGGAGGAGCTGGGGCGGCAGATGAAAAGCGAGATCGGTCCCCTTCGCAATATGGAGTGGCTGTAGAGCCGGCGCATTTCCCATCAGTTTGAAGAACGCCTGTACGGTCACACGACCGCTGCAGGCGTTCTGCTTTGGGGGCGAAGGGCGGGGCTTGCCGGGACGGCCGGGGCGCCGTATACCAGGTTTCTTGGAGTAAAAAATGGCGGTGCGACGGATTATTCAACTGGGGGATCCTCTCCTGTGGCAAAGGTCGGCGGCGGTCGCGGAGCCGGGCTCGGCCGAAATCGCGGCGCTGGTGCGCGACCTGGAGGAGACGCTGGCGGCGTTCCGGGCCGCTCACGGATACGGACGGGGAATCGCGGCGCCGCAGATCGGGGTCCTTCACCGGGTGATCTTCGTGCGGACGCCGGACGGGAGTTTTGACGGCCCGATGATCAATCCGCGCATCATCGGGGCGAGTGGGGAGCTGCGGGAGTGGTGGGATTCGTGTTTCAGTTTCCCCGACCTTCTCGTGCGGGTGGCGCGGGCGAATCGGATTCGGGCGGTATATGTCGGGCCGCAGGGGACCCTGCGGGAGCTGGAGGCGGAGGGGGAGTTGGCGGAACTGCTGCAGCACGAGATCGACCACCTGGACGGGATTTTGGCGGTTGACCGGGCGTTGTCGGCGAGATCATTCGCGACGCGGGAGGAGTGGGAGCGGATGGGCCGGCCGCTGTAGCGGCGGGGGGCGCACGAACCCACGTTGACACAATCGTGAATGTGCTTATATTACCGATATCATGACGAGGTCGACGGCGGAGAAAGGGTGATGTGAATGAACGCCCGCGCATTGTTCGCAAGTGCGTGATTGCCGGTTGCGGCAGGCACAGCGGGGGCGGGGATGATCACGGTTCCGACGAATCAACCGACAATTCAAGCGGGGATTGAGGCCGCGGCGGATGGGGATACGGTGTCCGTACTGCCGGGAGTGTACGCGGAGAATATCAACTTTCTTGGGAAAGCAGTGAGAGTGATCGCGGCAGGGGCGGTCACGGATGTGGTACTCGAGCCGGCAGCAGCGACCGCGCCGATCGTGTCGGCGGACTCGGGCGAGGGAGCGGGGGCAGCGATCAAAGGCTTTACTATTCGCAACGGAGCCGGAGGCGGCGTGGCGGTGGCCAATGGCGCGCACATGGCAATCGCGGGCAATATCTTCAGTGGTTTCACGGGGGGAGCTGCAGTGTTGGAGTTTAGCCGCGGCAGCGGGAGCACCAAGGTCTGCATTACCAGGAACATCTTCACCGGCAACTCCAATTGGGCGTGTATGTATGGCTGGCTCGACACCGATTCCGTAGTCATTCTGAACAACACGCTCTGGCAGAATACCGGGGGAGTAGTCCTGATGGATCTCTCGCCGGCCGTTTCGGTAGTGAAGGGCAATATCGTGGCCAATTGCTGCGACGTCCACGGCGAGGGGGCATTCCGCAGCTGGTATGTATACAACGATCAATGGAACGGGGAACCGCAATGCGGCCGAATCGAGTACGACGGCGGCTTGAACGGCTGTTTCGATCCCAGGTTCATTGATCCGTCGGCGGGGGACTTCCGACTTCGAGAGGAGTCGCCGTGTATCGATGCCGGGGACCCATCGGCGGTCTACCGTGATCCGGACGGTTCGCCGAATGATATGGGGGCGATTCCCTATACGGGCACGGACTATCCGGTTCCTCTTGGCTTGAGTTTCGGGACGGGGCGGTTCAACAACGTGACGCCGACAGTCACGCCCATGTTCTGCTGGAGCTACTTCGACACTGCGCTCACCTCGCAGGCGCAGTGGCAAGTACAGGTAAGCAGCGACAGCACTTGGGCAGCGGTCGATTTGTGGGACCCCGGGCCGAGCTTTTCGGCAGATACGAGCGCGGTCTATGCCGGAGCGGATCTTCGCCCCTACCGAAAGTACTACGTGCGCGTGCGCGTCGGTAATGGAGGCGCATGGGGGGACTGGCGCTACTCGGCATTCTCTCCGGTTTCCGATGACATCTTCCTGGTGCCGGAAGATTAGCCGGATCTCAAGGCGGCGATGGACCGGGTTGCCGGGCGCGACACGATTATTGTGGGCGGCGGCATATATTCCGGCAGCGGGTGGGTGAATCTGTCTGTGCCGATCGGCCTGAGTTCAGAGTGGGGAGTCGGGCTGACCATCATCGGGGAGGACGGGCCGAATCTCACGCGAATCGAGTGTGGTGGGCAGGATTTCATGCGGGTGGACACCGCGCGGGCGCTGACTGTGCGAGGAATCAGCGTGACGGGCGCCGGAACAGCGCTCAAGCGGGACGCGCATGCGGCCCTGACGGCGGTCAATTGCGTGTTTGACGGAAACGGGACAGTCGTCCAGGATTCTCCCTCGTGGGGTCACATTACGATCGACTCGTGCCGGCTGATAGGCAATGGAACGGCGTTGTCGTTTGTCGAGCTCGAGACCACTTGGGACATTCGGCGATCGCTGTTCAGGAACAACGAGGTCGGTTTCCACTGCCTGCAGACAAACGGAGCGGACGTCTACGACAACGTATTCACGGGAAACACAGTCGCCCTGCGGATAGGGCAAGGCGCATTCGATATTGGCCGGAATATCATCTTCAGCAACGGCTGCGGTCTCTGGACGCAGGGGACTCCCCAGGGCGCGTTCTTCACGTGCAACGACGTCTTCGGCAATCAGGCCGACTACGTGGGCGTCGTACCCGAGCAGACGGGAACCAACGGGAACGTCTCGCTGGACCCGGAATTCTGCGACACGACGGCGGGATTCCGGATGGTCGCCTCCGGCTCGCCTTGCCTGGCGGAGTACAACGAGTGCGGACAGACCATCGGGTATGTGGTCAGCGGTTGCCCGTGCTGCCGGTTGCGCGGGGATATCACGCATTCCGGCGACATAGCGGTGTCGGATTTGACGGCACTGATCGCGTTCCTGTTCCGGGGCGGGGCGGCGCTGCACTGTGTCCAGGAGGCGGATGTCGATGCGAACGACGCCCTCGGCGTGGCGGACTTGACTGCTCTTGTGGGTTTTCTTTTTCGCGGCGGAGCGGCTCCGCCACCGTGCGAAGGATAGACGAGCCGACGGAGCTAGGCTCGGGACGCATACTCCCGGTATCCGCCGGGGTAGTAGCGGCCCGTCTCCAGGTCGAGGATGTCGGTGGTGATGCGTTCCAGGAGGTAGCGGTCGTGGGAGGCCAGCAGGAGGGTGCCGGTGTACCCGGCTAGGGCGTCCTCGAGGGCCTCGCGGGCGGCAAGCTCGAGATGATTCGTGGGTTCGTCGAGCAGGAGCACATTGGCATCGGAGAAGAGAACTTTGGCCAGGGCGGCTTTGGAGCGTTCGCCCAGCGAGAGGGTGGCGATGGTCTGGAGCACCCGGTCGCCGCGGAGGCCGAGGCCGGCGAGGATGGTGCGGGCGCGGGTCTGCTCGGCCAGCCGTCCCTGGAGAACCTCATCGAGAATGCGCGCGGCCGGGTCGAGAATGTCATGCTCCTGTGAGTAGTAGCCGAGGCGGGCGCGCGGGGTCCAGTGAAAGGCGCCGGAAGTCGGTTCGAGGCGGCCGGCGAGGATTTTGAGCAGGGTCGATTTGCCCGAGCCGTTGGGGCCGATGAGTCCGAGGTGGGCACCGCCGCGAAGCGAAAACGAAAGGCCGCTCAGGACAGAGCGGCCGCCGAAAGCATGGGCGAGGTTGGCGACCGTGAGGGGAAGAGGGGCGTCAAGGGGCGGGCAGGCCAGCGTGATGCGGCGCTCCTTCTCAAGGAACGGCCGCTGGGCCTCCGCCTGTTCGCGCAGGGCGGCGAGGCGTTTCTCCAAAGCGAGGGCGGCGCGCATAGTTTTGGACGAGTCGGCCCCGCTTCGCCCAGAACCGGCATCCCGCTTCTGAATGCTCCCCCTCTTGCTGACCGAGCGCTTGAACTTAAAGTGTTCGGTGCGTTCGGATTCGGCGCGGCGCCGGGCAGCCGCCTCGCGAAGCCTCTTCGCTTTCTGCTGCGCTTCTTCGCAGATCCGCTCGCGGCGGCGGCGGTCGGCCTCGCGCGCCGCGCGGTAAAATGAGTAGTTGCCGGAGTAGACCGTCAGGCGGCCGCGGTCGAGCTCCCATATCTCGTTGGCGCAGACATCGAGGAAACGGCGATCGTGGCTGATGACGATGCAGGGGATGGACAGGCCGGCGAGGTACGTCTCGAGCCACTCGAGGGCGGCGATCTCGAGATGGTTGGTCGGTTCATCCAGCAGCAGCAGATCGGGCCCGAGCAAGAGGAGACGGGCGAGCGCGACCTTGGTCTTCTCGCCGCCCGAGAGGACCGCCAGCGGGCGGCGGAGGAGCGACGGGTGGAGGCGAAAACCGGCGCACAGGTGCGCGATCGCAGCCTCCGTGACCGCGCCGCCCGCCTGGTAAAACAGGTTCACGAGGTCGGCATAGTCAACCGACGACTGGTCGGCCGCGGCGAGGCGGCGGCGGAGATGGTCAAGGTCGGGGCGGGCCGACCAGAGGTAATCCTCGACGGAAGCGTCTTCGGCAAAGGCGACCTCCTGGGGAAGGCTGCCGGTGCGGGTGTCGGGGCGGACGGTCAGGCTGCCGGAGACGGGGGAAAGCTCGCTGCGGATGAGCGCCAGAAGGGTGGTCTTCCCGGAGCCGTTGTTGCCGATGAGGCCGACGCGGGCGGCGTGATCGAGGGAGAAAGAGACGTCGGCAAGCAGGAGCTCGGATTGCGTCTCATAGCGGAAAGAGAGATGTTCGGCGCGGAGCAATTCCATAGAGTTTATTGTCGGCGCACGCTGGTGCGGGCATTCGCGGCCGGGTTTTTCCGGGTCGCGGGGCAGCCTGTCGGAACCTGACCGGCACGACTCACAATACGCTGCGGCGACGGGGGGCGCCAGTTGACTTTTCGCGTTCCCCGCGTTACCCTTGCAGCAACGTGCAATGAGGTTCGACCTGAGGAGAGAATCATGAAGTTCAACGGCAGAGAATACCAGCCCTTTGAAGGGGCGTTTCCCCAGCGGACATACGACGAGCGGTTCACCGGACGGCGCCATGTCAGGACGATCCCGCACCGGCGCGACAAGGTCACGACGCTGGATGCGGTGATGGAGGTGATTCGGGACGGCGACACGATCTCCTATCCCCACTACTACCGGACCGGCGACAAGGGTCTTCGGTTGGTGGTCGAGGCGCTGCGGCGGCACGGGAAGCGGGATATCCGGATCTATGGGAACGCGTTTTTCGATCATGTCGACCCGTGGCTGATCGAGGCGGTGCGGGCGGGCGTGATCGGGGGGATCTACGGGAACGTTTACCGGAAATTCGGGCAATATGTGACGGCCGGGGAGCTGCTGCCCTGGGTGGGGGTCGGGTTTTCGCACGGCGACCGGGTGCGGAAGCTGCAGACCGGGGAGGTGACGGTGCGGGCGGCTTTCGGTCCGGTGCCGATCGCCGACCGCTGGGGGAACGCCAACGGGCTTATGGGGAAACCCGAGCATCTGTGCGGGCCGGTGGGGTTGTTCGACGCCGACGCCGAGTACGCCGAGTATGTCTGTCTCCTGGCGGGGACGGTGTCGGAGACGGCCGTGCTGCCGGCGCCGGTTTCGATGGAGCAGGTGGATTTCGTGGTGCCGGTGGACGATCCGGGGCTCAACGAGGGGATCGGCTCGGGGACGCTCGACATGAACAAGGCGCGCACGAACCCGTTCAACGCCCAGGTGGGGGAGAATATCACGCGGGTGATCCGGGCCGCCGGCGTGGTGAAAGATGATTTCAGCTTCCAGGTCGGGTCGGGGGCGGGGCTGCTGGTGCTGGAGAATATCCGCGCCATGCTCAAGGAAATGAAAGTGCGGGCGAATTTCTCGATCGGCGGGGTGACCTCGCTCCACGTGGACATGCTGGAGGAGGGGACGCTCTACCAATTGATGCACGGGCAGTTGTTCGAGCCGAGCCCGCGGATGTTCGCCTCGATGCTCACCCACCCGCGGCACCACGAGATCACGACCGCCTACTACGCCTCGGTGGCCAACAAGGAGGCGGCGGTCAACCTGCTCGACCTCGCGGTGCTGTCGGCGCTGGAAGTGGACCTGGAGTTCAACCTCAACACCGTCTGCGCGGGGGGGCGGATTATCGGCGGGATCGGCGGCGGACAGGATGTCGCGGCCGGGGCGGCTCTCACGATCATCTTCATGCCGCTGGCAACCGGCAAGGACGGCAAGGGGTTCCCGAAAGTGGTCGACCGCGTCTACACCAGGACCACGCCCGGCGAGGTGGTCGACGTGGTGGTGACGGAGGAGTACGCGGCCGTCAACCCGGCCGGCTCAAGCCGCTGCAAAGAGGCCATTCTCGCCGAGGGAAAACGGCACGGAGTGAAGCTCGTCTCGATCGAGGAACTTCGCGCCCTCTCGGAAAAGAAAGCGCGCGAGTTCGGCACGATCCCGCCGACGCCGCCGGCGACCGGGGAAGTCGTCCACATTATCGAGTGGCGGGACGGAACGCTGCTCGACGTGGTGAGAAAGGCCGGCAAGTAGCGGCGGGGACGAGGCCAAAGTGAGGCGGCGATGATACCGGAAACGGCGGTGCTGGCCCGCGTGTACCGCGGGTCGGCGGTAGAGGCGGTCCACTACGGGTCGGCGGCGGTCGTGGACGCCGCGGGGGAGCTGGTCTGGTACGCGGGGGATCCCTATGTCAAGAGTATGACGAGGTCAGCGATCAAGCCGTTCCAGACGCTCGCGCTGCTGAGGACCGGGGCGGCCGACCACTACGGGTTTGAGCCGCGCCAGCTGGCGATCATGTGCGGGTCCCACAACGGGAGCGACGCGCACCGGGAAGCGGTGAAGGGCAACCTGGAGCGGGCGGGGTTCACGGCGGCCGATCTGCAGTGTGGCGCGCACTGGCCGATCGGGATGGAACAGGCGCGGGTGTTCCCGGCGCACGGGGAGGAGCGCGACCCGCTGCGCCACAATTGTTCGGGGAAGCACTCCGGCTTTCTCGCGCTGGCGAAATTTCTGGGCGATCCTCCGGAGCGCTACCTCGACCCGGCGGCGAAGGGACAGGCGCTGGTGCGCCGGGCGCTCGCCGAGGTGTGCGAGTATCCCGAGGCGCAGATGCCGGCCGGGATCGACGGGTGCAGCGCGCCGAACTACCCGCTGCCGCTGTACAACCTGGCGCTGGGATTCAAGAAGCTGGCGGCGACGGAGGCGGCGGAGGAGGGGCTGCGGGGGGCGCTGCGGCGGGTGCGGGACGCCATGCTGGCCCACCCCGAGATGGTGTCGGGGGAGGGGCGGATCGACCTCGACCTGGCGCGCTCGTTTCCGGGGCGGATGGTGTGCAAGATCGGGGCGGAGGGAATCGAGGGGATCGGCCTGGTCGACCCGCCGCTGGGGATTGCGATCAAGATTGCCGACGGGAGCTGGCGGGCGATGGGCGCCATTTGTGTTGCGATTTTCCGGCAGTTGGGGTTAATTGACGATATCACGCGGTTTCCGCTCTTAGGGCCGCACGAGAACCCCGCGGTGCGCAACGCGCGCGGGATTGTCACCGGGCGGATTGCCGCGGAGGTCGTTTTGAAGCGAGCGTAGGCACGTATGCGCGGATTCGGCTATCGGGTTCCCCACCTGGGACGGGACTACCACCAGCGGTGGGTCAAGCGGGCGACCTAACGGCGACCATGTCACCGGATCGTTCACGGCAGTTTTCACCCAGAACAAAGGAGAAGGCCATGGCCAAGGACCATCCGCCGGTCGAGCCGTTCCGCATCAAGTCGGTGGAGCCGGTGCGGCTGCTGAGCCGGCCGGAGCGCGAGCGCAGAGTCGTCGAGGCCCACTACAACGTTTTCAAGATCGACGCGGCCGACATCTACATCGACCTCCTGACCGATTCGGGGACGGCGGCGATGTCGAACCGCCAGTGGGCGGCGCTCATGATGGGCGACGAGTCGTACGCGGGGGCGACCTCGTTCCGCCGGTTCGAGCGGGCGGTGCGGGAGATTTTCGGCAAGCGGTTTGTTATCCCCTGCCACCAGGGGCGGGCCGCGGAGAACCTGATGTTCTCCACGGTCGCGGAGCGGGGCAAGTACATCATCAACAACACGCATTTCGACACGACCCGGGCGAACACGCTCCACAAGGGGGGGATCCCGATCGATCTGCCCTGCCGGGAGGCATCGCTCGACGAGGCCGCGCCGTTCAAGGGGAACATGGACGTGCCGCGCCTGGAGCAGTTTATCCGCGAGCGGGGGCGGGACCGGATCACGATGGTGATGCTGACGGTGACGAACAACTCGGTGGGGGGACAGCCGGTGTCGATGGCGAACATCCGGGCGGCGGCCCAGGTGTGCCGGGAGCACCGGATTCCGCTGTATTTCGACTGCGCGCGGTTCGCCGAAAATGCCTATTTCATCAAGCGGCGCGAACCGGGGTACGCGCAGAAGCCGATCCGGGAGATTGTCGCGGAGATGTTCAGCTACGTTGACGGGGCGCTCATGTCGGCCAAGAAGGACGCGCTGGCGAATATCGGCGGATTCATCACGCTGGACGATGAAGACCTCTACCGGCGGATCACCGAGCTGATGATCATCGTCGAGGGATTCCCGACCTACGGGGGGCTGGCGGGCCGCGACCTGGACGTGCTGGCGGTCGGGCTGGAGGAAGTCATGGATTTCGACTACCTGGACTACCGGGTGGGGCAGGCGGAGTATTTCGGGGAGCTGCTGAAAGAGGCGGGGATGCCGATTGTCGAGCCGGCCGGCGGGCACGCGGTGTTTGTCGATGCGGGGGCGTTCCTGCCGCACATTCCCGCGGGGCAGTTCCCCGGGCAGACGCTGGCAGTCGAGTTCTACCGGGAAGGGGGGGTGCGGGTGGTGGAGATCGGGTCGCTGATGTTCAGCGATGTCGACCCGGAGACGGGGAAAGTGACAATGGCGCCGAAAGAACTGGTGCGGCTGGCGATGCCGCGGCGGGTGTACACGAATACGCAGTATGAGTACATTGCCGACGTGGCGGCGCGGATCGCGGGACGGAAAGACCAACTGGTGGGGATGAAGGTTGTCCGGCAGCCGCGATTCCTGCGCCACTTCACCTGCGATCTGGCCCCGCTGACGCCGGAGGAGGCGCGGAGCCGGCGCGAATGAGCAGACGGCAGGGCCTCCTGGCGGCGATACTCACAGTGCTGGCGGTGACGGCGGCGGGTTGTGGCGCGGTCCGGATTGAGACCGGGGCCACGCCGGAGGAAGAGACGGCGCGCAGCGAGTCGCAGGCGAGCGCGCTGCGGCGGACCTGGGCCCAGACGTTCGATCAGGCGGACCGGCTGCGCCGGGCCGATCTGCTCAAGACCCACCTCGATTCGACATCGGCGCGGCTCATTCTCGTGGGGCGGCAGTTCGCCGGCGAGTGGCGCGACGGCAACCGGGGGCGCGGGCAGGTGATCCCGGCGGAGGAATTCCGCCGGGTGATCGACAACTCGATCGCCAAGGACCGCCCCATCCTTCAGGCCTGGGAGGACAACCTCGAATACGGCTGGGAGTGGGTGCGGGACTCCAGCCGGTTCGACAGCGGGCTGATCGGGTTGTTCGAGGAGTTCGTGCGGCACTACTACGATGTGTACAGCGCGGTGTTTCTGCCGCAGGCGGACGCCGAGACATATGTCGCGGAGATCGACCGGATGGAAGCCGCGACGCGGAAACTGAGCGAGGAACTGGCGCGCGAACTGAGCCGGCAGCCGTGAGAGAGTGGATGCCGGGAGCAGCAAATGTGCAGGAGATTTCACGGTTTCCGGCACGCCGGGCGCGACGGCGGCCGGGACCAGGGGCGGGTTATCGTGTTTGGCCTTAAGCACTTAGTGCAGGATATGGTGATGAGGATCTTTATTGGCCGAGGTCTTGCGTAAGCAAAGCGCAGAAAGAGCGCCGATAGCGCTTGACATGTATTAGGGAACTTTCTATCCTTAAACGATTTATACAGCTGTGGAGGAGCGACTATCGACCTACGGTTACTGAAGGTTTAAGTTAACTCAATTTGGATCGGTGCAATTGCGTTAAGGCCCGCAGACCGTAGTTCGAAGTGCTTCGGTTCCAGGGCCGGGTGTACGCCCGGTTGGCTATGGACATTCGGCTGTATAGATTGCTCCTCCTGAGCACGTTTGCCCTCATTTTGAGTCTGCCCGTCGCGGCCTCGGCCGACGGCGTCAATCTGGTCTATTCGGACCGGACCGGGCTCCATGCGGTGGTGACGGTCGATCCGGAACGGCTGGAGTCGGCCGTGGAGGCGGATTCCCTGCCCGGGTACTACCGGCTGTTGATGGTTGGGGTACCGTTCGGGGCGGAGGTGGAGTTGGCATCCGCGGACGCGCACAGCCGGTCAGTTCGCCCGGTGCGCCTTACGGACGGGCGGAAGATGTCGAGGCAGGCGCGGCCGCTGGTTGAGGTGTCGGAACCGTTCACGGTACGCGGGCGGCAGATGGTGACGGTGCGGGTGAACCCGGCCGGGCCCGACGGGGGATGTGCCGATTCGATCGATGTGCGCCTCACTTTCCGGGGCGGGCTGATGGAGGGGGCGGCGCCCCGGGATCCGTGGTTCGACCGGGTGTTCGGGGAGCGGGTGGTCAATTACCGGGAGTTCCGCACCTGGCCGGCGCCCGAGGCGCTGAAGACGAAGGCGGCCGCTCCGGGACCGTTTGCCGCGGGGGAGACGTGGTACAAAATCACGGTGAACCGCACCGGGCTGTGCCGGGTGACGGGGAGCCAGTTGCAGCAGGCGGGGCTGGAACTGAGCGGGCTGGCCTCCGACGCGCTCTGTTTGTTCAACGCCGGGGGACGGCGGCTGCCGCTGAACAACGCGACGCCCCGGCCGGAGTTCCGCCAGGCGGCGATCACGGTCGACGACGGCGGGGACGGGCGGTTCGATGCGGCCGACGCGATCCTCTTTTTCGCCGACGCCGGGGACCGCTGGGTCTACGCGCCGGCCACCGCGCCGTTCTGGGAAAACAATCCCTACGAGACGAAGAATGTGTACTGGCTGACGGTCCGGGAGGGGCAGGGGGTGCGGATGGCCACGGAGACGGTCGATCCCTCGGCGCCCGCGGACACCACGATCACGACTTTCACCCGGGTAATGCATCTGGAGCAGGACAACCTGCTGAAGGAGGACGCCGGCGGGGCGATCGACGATTACTACATCTGGTACTGGACGACCGGGCCGACGGTGCAACTGTCGGCGCCGAGCGTCGGGCCGGCGCCCGGAACCTCGGCGCAACTGTACTGCCGGGCCTCGACGCGCGATCCCGACGTCTCCCCGGAGATCGGCTACGTGACGGCGCGGGTCAACGGCGCGGCCGCGGCCCCGAATTACCAGAACCAGTTCCACTGCAGTTTCCGGGTGGACAATCTCACCGATGGGCTCAACACGGTGAATCTCACCATGTGGGGGGCGGACGGCGTGCTCCCCTACCTGGACTACGTGGAGCTGACCTACCAGAGTTTCCTCGCGCCGCTGGGCGGGGTGCTCGACGTGCCGCTCGGCGGGTTCGAAGGGACGGCGCGGCTGGAGGCGGTCGATAATTTCAGCGGGGACCTGGCGGTTCTCCGGCTGGACGACCCGGGCCGGCCGGTGCGGCTGGCCGGGTACACGCGCGCGGCGGGCACGATTGCCTTCACCGCGGCGCTGGCCGGCGAGGGACCGAACCGATTCTACCTGGCCGAAACGGCCGGCGCCTTCGGCCCCCTGGGAATCGAGCGGAGCACCCCGGCCGACCTGTACGCGATCGGCGAGCAGACCGACATGATCATCGTGACCTCGAGACAACTGGTCCCGGCCCTGGCCGAGTACGTGGAGCGGGCGGCCGGCCGGGGGATCTCAAGCCGGGTGGTCGCGGTCGAGGACATCATGGAGAATTTCAGCTTCGGGATGTACGATCCGACCGCGATCCGGGACTACCTGAAGTACGCCTACGAGAACTATCCGTCGCCGCCGCCGCACACGGTGCTGCTGGCGGGGGACGGCAGTTTCGACTACACCAATGCCCTGGGAACGGGAGTGCCGAACGTGGTGCCGCCGTATATCCGGCCGGACGACCGGTCGGCGGCGGACGACAACTACGTCTATTTCGGACGGTACGGCATACTCGATTCGGATACGAGCTACATTTTGGTCGGGGACCGCGGGCTGGACATGATGGTGGCGCGCTGGCCGGTGCAGACGGCGGGGGAGATCGCGACGATCGTGGAGAAGAGCCGCCGCTACGAGACCAGCGCGGCGCTCGGCCTGTGGCGGTCGGTGATTACGGTGGTGGCCGACGATGAGGTCGCCGACAATCAGACGAGCGAGACGTTCCACGTGGAGCAGGCGGAGGAACTGCTCGCGGGGCACGTGCCCCGGACGCTCCACCAGAAGAAGATCTATCTGTACGATTTTCCGCGGGTCGGGCGGGAGAAGCCGGGGGCCAACGACGCGATTGTGCGCCAGATCAACGAGGGGGCGGTGGTCGTGGATTACATCGGCCACGGGAACCCGGACGTGTGGGCGCACGAACACGTGTTCTGGCGGGACCGCGACATCCCCCGGCTGAGCAACTCCGACCGGCTGCCGCTGTTTTTCGCGGCCTCGTGCGCGATCGGGGCATTCGATGATCCGGCGCGCGAGGCGATGGCGGAGGAACTGGTCGTCTACCCGAACGGCGGGGGCATCGCGGTGATTTCGGCGATGCGCGAAGTATGGTCGACGCAGAACGCCGACCTGAATCAGAAAGTGTTCGACCTTCTCCTGACTACGGACAGTCTCACGATCGCCGAGGCGCTGTACATGGGAAAACTCGAGCGGCAGTACAACGGGGGGAGCGTACCCTACGAGATTCTCAACGACCGGTGTTACGAGTATTTCGGCGATCCCCTCGTGCGGCTCGGTCTGCCGAGGCTGCGGATCGCGTTTGACAATCCGCCCGACAGTCTCGTGGCCCTGGGGCGGTCGACGATCGCCGGGCGGGTGCTGGATCGGGAGGGACGGCCGGTGGCGGCCGACGGCCGGCTCGTCATCGAAGCCTACGATTCGGAGCGCGAGCGGCAGTACCGGCTGGCGAGCGGGAACGTGGTGTCCTACCGCCTGACCGGCCCCGCGATCTACCGGGGCACGGCGACGATCCGCAGCGGCGAATTCGAATTCGCCTTCGTCACGCCGCTCGATGTCGGCTACGGCGGAACGGGGGCGCAGATCATGACCTACGCCGAGCTGGCGGGGACGGACGGGGTCGGGGTGATCGACTCGCTCTCGATTGCGGCGGCGGTGGACACGACGCACCGCGACGAGACCGGGCCGGAGATCGCCTACGGGTTTGTCCACTCGGTTGGTTTCAGCGACGGCGGGACGGTGGCCACGGACGACGTTCTCCGGGTGACGCTGGCGGATTCCTCGGGGATCAACCTCACCGGCGGTTTGGGGCACGGCATTACGCTGGTGCTGGACGACCGGTCGGAGACGATGGCGGACCTGACGGACCGGTTTGCCTGCGACCAGGACGATTATACGCGGGGGCAGTTGGAGTACCCGCTGGCGGGGCTGTCGCCGGGGCGGCACACGTTCAAGATCAAGGCGTGGGACAACGCCAACAATTCGGCGACGGCGGCGTTCACGGCGACGGTGGCGGCGGCCGGGGGGCCGGCGCTGGTCGACCTGCTCAACTACCCCAACCCGATGCGGGAGCGGACCCGGTTTTACTACCGGTTGACGACGGCCGTGGAGCGGGTCTGCCTGGAGATTTTCACCCTGGCGGGGCGGCGGATTTGGGTGCATGAGGAGTTCCCGACAGATCCGGGCTACTATGACGATATAGAATGGTATGGGACCGATTTTGCCGGGGACCGGGTGGCCACCGGCGTGTACGTATACAAGGCCACGGCCTACCCGCGGGGCGGGGCGGCGGTGGAGACGTTCGGCAAAGTAGTAGTGGTGAATTAATAGAGACAGGAGCAAAGAGCGATGGTCAGGAAACTTGGAGTCCTTTTCGGTCTGGTGGCGGCGGCGGTGCTCGGTGCATCCGACAGCAGGGCGGAGATTTCGAACGCCGCCGTGCTGTTTCTGCGCATCGCGCCCGGAGCGCGGGCGGCGGGCATGGGCGAGGCGTTCGTGGCGGTTGCAGACGACGCGACGACGACGCACTGGAACCCGGCCGGCCTCGGGGCGTATCCGCTGGCGGACGGCTGGACGGTGGCCCGCGTGCCCGCGGACCTGCTGCCGCTGAAGGCGATCGCGGCGGTCAAGCAGGGCGGCGGCTCGGACTATACGGCCTACGAGATCTGGGCGATTTCGGGCCCGAAAGGGCTGGTGCGGTTCGACAACCGGGCCTGGCACACGGGCGAAGAGTTCAGCACCCGGACCGACCAGACCGTGCGCGGCATCGTGGCCAGCTACTTCAAGGTGCAGGACGAGGACCTGCTCAACCAGATGGTGGCGCGGGTCGCGCGGGCCAACGCCGAGATGTCGCGCGAGGAACTGGCCCTGCTGCGGGACAGCATCCTGGCCGCGCTCCCCGAAGGGTACCGCGACACCGAGTTCCTGACCCAGCGGCTCGACTCGGTGATGACGGCCTACGACGAGGTACGGCTGCGCTGGCCGAACGTCCAGGAGGCGCGCAAGGCGCTCCGCGACGGGCTGGATGACGGCGCGCTCTCGAGCGGCGAGGCGGACAAGCTGAGCGTCGCCATCGAACGCGCCCGCATGCGCTTTATCCCGGAAGAGGTCACGATTCCCTACACGGTGGTGTTCGACGGCGAGCCGACCGCGATTGCGGCCAAGGAGAAGCTCCTCGTCGTGGGAACCTCGGAAGGACTGTTCACCTACGACGGAAAGAGCTGGCGGACGTTCACGGAAAAGGACGGGCTGCCCTCAGATGAAATCCGGTCGCTGCACGCGAGCGGCGCGCAGTTCTTCGTGGGGACGGCGGAGGGGCTGGTGATGTTCACGGGGCGCGATATCGCGGCCGTCGACACGACCGGCACTCTCCCGGCGGGCTACGTCTCGGCGATCGGGGCCGACGGCACGTCGCGCGTGTGGGCGGTGATCGACGGCAAGCTGTACCGGTATGACGGCGCCTCGTGGAGCCGGGGCCGGGCCTACACGATTGCGGTTGGCGACACGCTGGAGAAGATTGCGGAGCGCTTTGCGCTCTACGGGACGGCCTCGGAGCGCCAGTCGCTCGTCGATCTGATCAAGGAGCTGAACCCGCGGGGCCCGCAGGCGCCGGCCGCGGCGGCGGCCGCGGCGCCGGCCCAGGGGGAGCCGCTCGATATCACTAAACTGGCCGAGATGGCGGCAGACACGGCAGCGGCCGACAGCGCGGCGCCGGCGGCGGAGACGGCCGCGGCGGGCGAGGCCGCGACGGCAGAGGAGGCTCCGGCGGCCGAGAGCGGCGGCGAGCCGGACTGGGCGAATCTGCCCCCCGGGGACGTGCTCATTCTCCCCTTCGCGGTGGAGATCAAAGGAAACGTGAACAGCATCGCGGCGCGGCAGGACGAGCTGTTCCTCGGGACCGACTTCGGGTTGCTGTATTTCGACGGCGAGAAGTGGCGGATGCCGGGGTGGAGCGAGTACACGGCGCCGCAGAACCAGACGGTCGAGGATGTCCTGGGCCAGCGGGCGGCGACCAACGGCGAGGCCCGGGAGCGGTATCTCTTGGCGATCCGGGAGGTCAACGGGATCGAATCGACGGTGGACTCCGGCGCGGCGATCCGGATTCCGCAGAACGCCCTGGCGGCGAAGGTGAACCTGGTGCGGCAGCGCGGCGCGAGCGTCTATTTCGCGACCGCCGAGGGGCTGCGCGTACTGGAGGACGGGCGGGTCCAGCGGATCGACGAGAAAGGGATGGGGGAAGCGAACACGATCTACATGGACGCGGTGGAGGATGAGCTGTGGCTGGCCAGCGACCGGGAGATCGTGATCAAGGCCAACGGCCGGAAAGAGTTCTCGCTCATGCACGTGAACTGGCTGCCGGAACTGGCCAGCGACATGTACTACGATTTCATCGCCGGCGTCTTCCAGGTGGGGGATGTCGGCACGGCCGGGTTCAACGTGACCTACCTGACCTACGGGGAGATCACCAACACGAACTCGCTCGGCCAGGTGATCGGGTCGTTCCGCTCGTTCGACGTGGCGGTGACCGGGTCGTTTGGGTTCCCGGTGTCGCAGAAGCTGAAAGTGGGGGTGAGTGCGAAGCTGATCCACTCGCACCTGTCGGATGTCGGGACCGAGAAGGAGAAGGGTTCGGGGACCTCGACGGGGGTGGCGGCGGATCTCGGTCTTCTGTACCAGTGGACGCCGCGGCTGAATATCGGGTTGGCGATCACCAACCTCGGTCCGGACGTGATCTATATCGACGCGGCCCAGGCCGACCCGCTGCCGCGCAACCTCGCGGTCGGGCTCGCCTACAAGGTCCTCCACACCGACTACTACACGTTCCTGGTGACGGCGGAGATGAACAAGATGCTGGTGGGGATCGACCTGTCGTCGGTCAAGGACGAGATTTCCAGCGCGATATTCAACGGCGGCGTGGAGTTCTCCTACGCCAACCTCATCGCCGGCCGGGCCGGGTACATCTACGACCAGGAAGGGCAGGTGAAGGCGGTGACGCTGGGGGCGGGGCTGAAACCGCTGGATTGGCTGCGGGCGGATTTTTCGTATATTCCGAGCAGCAAGGAATCGGTTCTGGATAACACGCTGCGGTTCTCGCTGTCGATTGTGCCGTAAGCGGGCCAGGGAAAGTCAGGCGGTTGTGAGAGAGATAGGACGTCTCGGTCGATTGGCGCTAGCGGCGGTGCTCGTGCCGGCGGCGGTGGCCGCCGGCGACGGCCTGCTGGGAATCCGCAACGTGCAGCACCCGGGGGAGACGGCGGCGGGCGAGAACCGGGTGCACCATCGCTGCCTCACGCCGCCGCGGAACCGGGCGGCCGACCGGGGGCTGGAGCGCGAACACCCGTGGTCGCTGCCGAAGCAGGCGCGGGCGGCCGATTTCGCCGACACCGTGCGCTGCCTCGTGCTCCGATTCAATTTTCAGTATGAAGCGACGGACGATCCGCACACGAGCGGGCGCGGCCGCATGCTGATCCGCGGACCGGAGGCGGACTCGGCCGCCAACCCGACCTATTTCGGCGACGCCGGCAACCTGGTCGATCCGCCGCCGCACGATTCGGCGTATTTCGACGCCCACCTGCGGGCCCTGGCGCGCTACTGGGAGGTCGTGTCCGACAGCGCGATCACGCTGGCCTGGGACATCTACCCGCCGGCGCGGGACTCGGTCTACGAGCTGCCGCACCCGATGAGCTACTACGGGCAGTGCGATTTCGACAGCGTGATCGCCGGCCTCGAGCGGTATTTCATCGACGGGATCCGGCTGGCCGACACGGTGTCGCCGGAGATCGACTTCGGCCGCTACGACGCGATCTTCATGTTCCACGCCGGGAGCGACCGGCAGAATGATTTCGGGCCGAACTCGGTCGGCGTGCCCTACACGTGCAGCGACCTGTTCACGGGGTTCATCCTGTTCGGGGATTCGCTGGCGGTGGACGAGGGGGCGAACTGGGTGAAGACGGCGCTGCTGATGCCGGAGACGGTCAACCAGGACAACCGGGCGACGACGATGAACGCGGTCCTGGCGCACGAGTTCGGGCACCAGCTCGGGCTGGTCGACCTGTACAGCACGGCGACCTTCATGTCGCAGCTGGGGGATTTCGCGCTCATGGACAACAACGGGTTCGGGACGACGGTCGATTTCGGGCTGCCGGTCGGCGGCGTCTACGGGACGATGCCGCTCTACCCCTGCGCCTGGTCGCGGGCCTACCTCGGGTATGTCCAGGTCTACGACTTCCGCGAGGGCACGAGGATCCCGCTGGCGGCGGCGCAGATGGTGCAGGAGGGGATCAAGGTGGCGCGCATCCCCATCACCGAAAAGGAATACTACCTGCTGGAGAACCGGATCATCGAGTACGACGGGCTGCCGACGGGGCAGAAGCAGGACACGGCGACCGGCGTGCTCCAGGGGCCGGTCCAGGTGATCATTACGCCCCAGGGGGACACGGTGGCGGGGGAGTTCACCCGCGAGTACGACTTCCTCCTGCCAGGCTCGGGCATGCTCATCTACCACGTCGACGAGAGCGTCGCCGGACTCGACTACGACGGGGACGGGGTGAACAATTTCGACGACAACCAGCTCCAGTGGGATCCGGCGCGGCGGTTCATTTCGCTGGTGGAGGGGGACGGGATCGTCAATTTCGGCGGCTACTACCGGGCGGGGTGGGGCGCGGCGGCCGACATGTACCGGGACGACCGCAACCGGTCGTTCACGCCGAACACGAACCCGCCGACGATCGACAACACGGGCAACAACACCCACATCCGGATCACGGGGATCACGCGCAAGATCGACACCCTCGGGGCATCGATCGTCGTGCGTGATTCGCTCATGCTGTTCGACGTGGAGACGGAGAATCTCGTGGCCGGGTTCCCGGTGCGGGTCGGGGAGTCGACGCTGCCGTTGTCGCCGATCGCGGCGGATCTCAACGGGGACGGGACCGACGAGATCATCGCGGCGGCGGGCAAGCGGGTGGTGGCGTTCACGACGGACGGGGAGGGATATTTCCACAAGTTTTTCGGCACCTCGGACGAGCTGTTTTTTGACTCGGCCAAGGCGAGAGTGCATCCGGGGCGGCCCTATCCGGTGCCGGTGTTCGCGACGGCCCAGTCAGGGCAAGTCCTTTCGGCCGGGCCGGTTGCCGGCGCTTTCGGGAATCTGAATGACACGCTCCATATAGCAGTAGGGTACCGAAGAGAGTCGGATTCATTGGGCAGGAACGGCAATGTAATCATCTATCGTGCTACGGACTTCGATCAGAATGGCCTAGCTGTATCTGCTGCCGGTTTCGCGACGAATGGTCGAGGTTTCCCGGCGGCGTTAGCTTTTGGCGACGTCTTGTGGGTGCTGACCAGCGAGGGACACGTCTACCGCAGGTCTTCTTTGATGGATTCGGCAATCGAGCTGGGGTCGTTTCCGATGGACGAGTACCACGGTATCTGCCGGGCGGGGAGCGGGCTCGTGCTGGTCGGCGGCGATGAGACGCACACGGTCTGGCACGCCATCGACTCGACCGGGGCCAGCAATGCGCTCACGGTCGACGGCCACTACCGGTTCGGGCCGGTGCTGGCGGATGTCGACCGGGACGGCGTGCCGGAGGCGGCGGGCTTTTCCGCGGAGGGGGATGCGATTCTGATCGCGGTCGACACCACCGTGTCGCCGGCGGCGCTGGAGGTGAAAGCGCAGAAGCGCACCGGGCTGAGCGTGAGGGCCAACCCGGCGGCGGCGGACATGGATGACGACGGCTATCCCGACCTGGTGGTCGGCGGCGTGAACCAGGTGGCCGCGTTCGACCGGCAGCTCACGCTGCTGGCGGATTTCCCGAAAGAACTTGACGACCGGTTCCCGGAGGCGGAGGTGATCGCGGCCCCGGTGGTCGGCGACATTCAGCGGGGGGGGCGGCCGGAGGTGATCGCGCCGACGGAGCCGGGGAATATTTATGCCTATGGCGACCGCGCGGCGACCGGGTTCCCGCTTTCGGCCGGCGAATTCTGTATCGGGTCGCCGCTGGTGGTGCACGACTCGCTCGGCGGGAAGCTCGGGTACCTCGGCCTCGACGGCTGGTTCTACCTGTGGCACACCAATCTCGACAGCGTGCGGAATTACTGGCCGATGGCGGGAGCGGATCCGGCCGGATCATTCGCGCTCGACGGTTCCAAACTCGGCGAGCCGAGGCAGTACGCGGCGGGATTCGACGGGAAGCGGTTCTACAACTACCCCAACCCGGTGACGGAAGGGCGGACGACGATCCGGTATTTTCTCGGACGCGCGGCGCGCTCGGTGGGGCTGACGATCTATGATCTGTCCGGCACCGAGGTGGCGGCGCTGCAGGGGCCGACGGCGGGCGGAGTCGACAACGAACTGGAGTGGGTCTGCGGGAAGGTGACGCCGGGCGTCTACCGGTGCCGGATCGAAGTTGATTTCGGCGGGGAGACGGAGACGGCGTTCACCGACATCGCGGTGCTGAAGTAAGGAGCGGGTATGATGCGGCGCGGGATTGCCGGATGGATGATGTGTCTGGGCGCGGCCGGCCTAGCGGCGGGCGGGGCCGCAGCGGTGGAGCTGACTCCCTCGCCGCTGGAGCAGGCGCAGGTCGAGGTACGCTACGGCCTGGCGGCGGCGGGGAATCTCGACCGGTGGGCCGCGGCCGAACTCGCTCCCGGGGATACGGGACAGGCGGGAACGCTCCCGGGCGAGAAATCGCCGGTCAAGGCGATGCTTCTGTCGCTGGCGGTCCCGGGCGCGGGACAATGGTACTACGGCAGCCGGATCAAACCGTTCGTGTTCCTCGGTCTCGAGGCGCTCGCCTGGGGCCTCCATGCGCACTACCACTATAACGGCGAGGACATGACCGATGAATTCGAGGCGTTCAACCGGGAGCACTGGTCGCAGCAGGCGTATGCGGACTATCTCAACTGGGCCTATGACGGACTGACGATAAAGGACCTCGAGGACACAGTGATTCCCGGCCTGACGCATCATTTGCCGGACACCCGAACGCAACAGTACTACGAGATGACGGGGAAGTACAACCAGTTTGCCTGGGGATGGGATGACGCGAATCTGCAGGGGCTGATGCTGTACGCCGATTATAGTCAGAGCAATCCTCCGCCCAAGATAGACCAGGGAGTGCCGGCATCGCCCCGCCGGGACAAATACGAGGATATGCGAGGGGACGCCAACCACGAGTTCAAGAAGGCGGGCCGGATGCTGGTGGGGGTGGTGGTCAACCACGTGGTGAGCGGCTTGGAGGCGTTCTTCATGACGCGGCACCGGAACCGGCAGCTGCGCGGCGACGACGAGGCGGAGGAGTTCCTGTCGAATCTGAGCATCGAGCCATCGCTGCGGTCGGTCTACAGGTTCCAGGACACGCCCTACGTGCAGGTGAATTACTCGTTCTGAAAAAAGGGACAGCATGAGAATTCGGGTTGCGATAGCATTGGGAATCGGTCTGGTGGCGGGGGGGGCGGTCTGCGCGGCCGCGGTCGGGGCGGCGGGGGTACGGCCGGCGCCCGTGCAGACAAGTCTCGCCACGCAGATCCGGGCGGACGGACTCGCCTGGCGGCCGACCGCGGCGGTCACCGAATGGGAGGACGACGGGACTCTGACGCCGGCGCCGAAGGAGAACCGGCCGCAGGAGGGGAAGAAGAAGTCGCCGGTCAAGGCGGCGGCCCTGTCGGCGCTCGTGCCGGGGCTGGGGCAGCTCTACAACGACCGCGACATCAAAGCGCGCTGCTTCTTCGCCGCCGAGGGACTCACCTGGGTCGCTTTCGGGGCGTTCCGGCTCTACGGCGACTGGAAGAAGGACGACCTGATCGCCTACGCGGCCGTCCATGCCAACGCGCAATTGGAGGGGAAGAGCGACCAGTATCTCGACTGGGTGGGGTTCTACGACAGCATTGACGATTTCAACAGGGCGGGGCGGGTGGGGGACCCGGACCGGCGCTACCTGCCGGATGTGCCGGAATACCACTGGGTGTGGCCCAGCGACGCCGAGCGGGAGACCTTCCGCAGCCTGAAGAATTCGAGCCGGGAGGCATACCGGCGGGGGGACTGGATGCTGTGGGCGGCCGTGATCAACCGGGTGGTGGCGGTGATCGACGCGGTGCTGGATGCGCGCCGGGCCAACCGGGTGGTCGACGAGGGCTGGACGATCGGGGGAGTGCGCTATGATCTGGAATTCCATCCGACATCCCCGACCCGCCAGGTGGCGCTCACGGTGTACCCGGGGTTTTAGGCGGAGTATGCGGGCAGGCGCGGTCAGCGTAGGTGCAGCGGCGGCGGCTATCGCGCTCTCGTGCGGGGGGCCGGGAGGGGCCGGGGATGAAACCGCGGCCCCGCCGGCGCCGGCGGGAGTGATTGTCGAGCAGGTGATCGCCGGAGAGGTGCTCGGCCTCCCGCTGCAGAGCCCCTGGGGACTGGCGGCGGGAACGGACGACAATGTCTACTGCGTCGACCGGGGGAACAACCGCATCATCAAATTCAGCCGGGCTCTTCAACCGATCCGCGATGCGGGCGGGGCGGGGAGCGAGGCGGGTCTGCTCAGCCGTCCGGGTTACGCAGCGGTCGACAACCAGCTCAATGTGTGGGTGGCCGACGAGGGGAACCAGCGGATCTCGCGCTTCAATTCGGACCTCCTGTTCGTGGACGCGACCGAGTTCTACAATGCCGACGACCCGCTGCAATTCGGGGAGCCGGGCGGGGTGGCGGTCAGCGCGCACGGCGAGCTGTGGGCGGGAGACCGCCAGCGCAACCGGATCGCGGTGTTCACGAACACGGGGGCGTTCGACCGGTTCGTCGGCGATTTCGGCTACGCGGGGGGACAGGTGCGGGAGCCGCAGGGGATCCGGGCGGACGGCGCCGGGCGGTACTATGTGTGTGACGGCGGGAACGGGCGGGTGGTCGTGTACGACCGGTACGGCACGATGGTGCGGACGATCGCGCACGACGCGTGGGCGCGGCCGAAGGCGGCGGCACCGGCCGGGGGAGGATTGTGGGTGCTCGACGGCGCGGGGCGGGTGTACTTCTGCGACGCGCGGGGCGGGATTCTGTTCGCGGCCGGGCCGATGCTGCCGGGCAGCGACTCGCCGCTGCGCGAGCCCTCGGACCTGGCGGTGCTCGCCGACGGGCGGCTGCTGATCGCCGACACGGGGAACAACCGCCTGCTGGTCTGCCGGGTGATCAGCGACGCCGGGTAGCGCCGGAGCGAAGGGTCGCCGATGCCACGAGTCACCCTGGCGGTTTTCCTCTGGTGTACGGCGGCGCTGCCGCTGGCGGCGGCGCGGGTGACGCTGGTGGGAGAAGCGATCCCGCGCTGGTACCCGACCGGATCGCGTCTCGTGATCTCAGGATCCGATTCACTGTTTTTCAACGGGCGGCTGCTGGCGGCCGGGCGGGAGTACCGGTTCGATGCAGGGCGCCGGGGGTTCGATCTGTCGGACCTGCACGCCCAGCCGGGGGACACGCTCGTGCTCACCTATGCGCCGGCGCCGTCATGGCTGGCCGCCCGCTACGGCCGGCCCCTGCCGGAGATTGTGCCGCCGGGCGGGGGAACACCCGCGCTCGAGCCGCCGCGGCGGACCGCTCCCCGGAAAGCCTCCGGCGGGCTGGCGCTCTCGGGAGCGAAATCGTTCCGGTTTGCGGCGCGGTCGGCGGGGACGGCGGATTTCAGCCAGTCGCTTGACGTGACCGTGGCGGGGGAACTCACGCCCGGGCTGATGATCCGCGGAGCGGTCTCGGACCGCGGCTATGACGCGGCGTACGGGACGGTGAACAGCCGTCTGAACGAGCTGAACAAAATCAACCTGGAACTGGAGTCGGCGCGCTTCCTCGCGCGGGTCGGCGACATCGAACTGCGGCACCGCCTGGCGGCGCTCCAGGGGCGGACGGCGCGGGTGAGCGGCGCGTCGGTGACGGTGCGCGAGCCCCGGTGGTATGTCGAAACGGCGGCGGCCCGGCCCAAGGGGCTGCACCAAACGGCGCGGTTCCCGGGCGAGGACGGGGTCCAGGGCCCCTACCGGATCGGCCCGCGGGCGCAGCCGATCGTCCCGGGATCCGAGACGGTCTGGCTCGACGGCGAGAAGCTCGCCCGGGGAAGCAACAACGACTACACGATGGATTATCCCGCGGGGTCGATCACGTTCAACGTGAACCATCCGATCGACCGCCGCCGACGGATCGAAATCGACTACGAGGTGCAGGCGACCGATTACCGGGAGGAGGTGTACAGCGGGGGGGGCGGGGCGGCGCTCGGCGATTCGACCTTCGTCCTGGAGACCGGCTGGCTGCGGGAGGGCGACGACCGCGGGTCGCCCCTCGGCGGAGAACTCTCCGAGAGCGACCGGGCGATTCTGGAGGCGGCGGGCGACAGCGCCGCGCCGGCCTACCGGTCGGGCGTGCGGCCGGATACGGCGGGGGCCTACGTGCTGGTGGCCGACAGCCTCCCCGACAGCGTCTACCAGTACGTCGGGGCGGGGGAGGGGGATTACACGGTGACGTTCAGCTATGTCGGGGCTGGGGACGGCGCCTATCGGAACCTGGGCGGAAACCGGTTTCTCTATGCGGGCGCGGGGAACGGGGACTATCTCCCGGTGGTGGCGCTGGCGGCGCCGGAGCGGACCGACCAGTATGTCGCGCGGGGGCGATGGCGGGACCGCGCTCTCGGCGAGGTGACCGCCGAGTACCGCCGCAGCGAGCAGGACCGCAATCTCTTCAGCCCGCGGGGGGACGGCGACAACGGGGGGAATCTCTGGGCGCTGGGTTACGCGCGGCCATGGGGAGAGCCGGGGCGCGGAGACGGGATCACCCTGCAGTCGCGCTTTCGCGAGGGGACCTTCCGTACGCGCGAGCGCCTCTACGAACCGGAGTTCAATCGCCGAAACCACCTGCCGGACGACTACGAGCCGGCATCGGACGAGTGGCGGCACGAGGGCACGGCGAGTTTCAGTCCCGCCGAGGCGGTGACGCTCGCGCCGAGCGGGTCGCTGGTCCGCTGCGACGACGGGACCGAGGCGGAGAGCGGAGGGATGCGGGCGACGGTGCGGCCGGGGCGCGGCGTGGAGGTCGCGGGGGGCGTCCGGTCGGCGACGACGACGGTGGTGGGCGCCGGCCGGCGCTCGGACGGCGCGGCGCGGACGATCGACGGCGGGGTGCAGTATGAGGCGGGCAAGGGATGGCGGATCGAGACCGGAGCGGAGCGGGACGAGCGCACGAATTCGTACGCCGGGCCGCGCCGCGGCACGCGGTTTGTGCGCTACCGGCTGGCGGCCGGCCAGCGGACCGAGCAGGTCCAGGCGGAGCACTATGTCGAGGACACGCTGACCGGGAACTGGCGTGAGGCGCTCCGGCGCACGCGGTTGGAACTGCGCTCGACCCGCCGCATTCGGACACTCGCCTACCAGGCCACCGCCGCCTACCAGTGGCTGGATCAGCCGGAAACTCGGGAGGAGTCGTTTCTCGGGCGGCTGAACCTCCAGTACGCCGACCCGGGCCGGCGCGTGATGGCGGCCGCGACCTACCTCCTCTCCGACGAGACGCGGAATGTGCGCGGGCTGTCTTACCTCGAGGTGGAACCGGGCCGGGGGGACTACGTGTGGGAGGACGGGCAGTATGTGCCCGACCCGAACGGGAACTATGTCCGGGTGGAGGAAATCCTGTCGGACCGGGCGGCCGTGTCGCGGGGGGAGAAGAGCTTCTCGTTCAGCAAGGACTGGGATGGCCTGCTCGTGCGGTTCACCTCGCGGACGGAAGAGGAACTCCTCGCGCAGGGAAAACGCACGGCGCTCTGGGTGCTGCCGTTCTACTCCGATCCCGACGAGGCGTACCAGTTCTACAGCTCGCGCTACGCCGCGGAGGTGCGGCTGATCCCGATCGCGAACGCCTACGCGGTCAATGTGGAGGCGAGTGAGAACCGGGAGGTGCGGACGATCGCGGGGAGCAACCGGGAGCGCCGCGACCGCCGGGGAACGGTGACTTTCCGCCAGGCGGCGGGGCAGAGGAGTTTCGAGGAGGCGGTGACGCTGTTCGACGCCGATCGCGATGCCTACTACTCCGGCGGGGGGGTGATCGAGGGCTGGCAGGCCGAGGCGGCAATCCGGCAGTTGATCGGCCTTCACGAGGTGAGCGGAGGGAGCGGATATCGGAGGGCCTCGGGAGCGGGCGGCGAAGAGTCGCGGCAGTACCTTCTCCGCGGAGGCCTGCGGCTGGCGGTGGTCAGCCGGGGGGAGGTGCGTTCGACCATCGAGCTGTATCGCCAGGAGCTGAGCGGAGTGGCGGGGCTGCCCTCGTATACGCTCACGGACAGCCGGTACGGCCGCCGGGGGGCGATCTGGTCGCTCGAGTTCCGCTACGGGGTGCGGGAGGATTTCCGGGTGAGTGCGGCGATCGACGGGCGGCACTCGGATGATCGAACGGCGCGGGTGACCGCCCGCGGTGAAATGGTGGCGGGGTTCTGATGAAGATGGCGCGCGCGTGGGTGTGGCTCTGGCTGGCGGCCGGGGCGGCCGCCTCGCCGGCCCGGGAGGCGGGGTTCGAAGGGCCCCGACCGGTGAACGCCGCCGCCGTCGAGCGGGCGGCGCGCCAGCCGGCAGTGTCACTGGACTCGCTGGAGCGCATGCTGCAGACGGAAGGTTACATGGATGCGGCGGTGAGCCAGGAGGAGGGCCGGGTGCGGGTGCGGGCCGGGGACCGAGCCCGGTTGCGGGTGGCGACGGTGATCAGCGGAGCGGACACCACGGCGCTTCGATTGGAGGCGTGGTTTCGGGAAGCCGAGGTGACGCGCCTGATCGATTCGCTGCTGGACCGGCGGCGCGAATGCGGCTACTACTATGCTTCGATAACAATAAGCGGGATAGAGCGATCCGGCGATGACATCATGTTATACATGAGCCTCGTCCCCGGACCCGTGATGCGGCTCGGGGAAGTGCATTACCTGGGATTACGGCGCACGAAGCCCGCGACTGCAGTGCGCTATCTGACCGCGAACGCCGGCGACAGCCTGACCGATCGCTACCTCGTGCGGTTGGAGCGCGAGGCAGCGGAGATCCCGTGGCTGCGCTTCCTTCCCCCGGCCACCGTGCGGCCGCTTCCGGGGTTTACCTCGGCGGATGTGGAGCTGCAGTTCGTGGAAGAGCGGCCGCTCCGGCTCGATGTGGGTGGGGGATATATCCCCGATACATCCGAGGCGACGGTCGTGTGGCACGTTGATGCGCGGCTGAACAACCTGTTCGGCGGGGGCCGCCGGGCGCGGGTTCTGTCGGAGCGGCGGGACAAGGACCGCCGGCTCCTGCAGGTGAGCTACCTGCAGCCGCTGTTCTTCGCCGGCCGGGCGGAGGGGCGGATCGAAGCGGCGACGCGGGATTACCGGACGTTGTTTTACGAGTTCGCGCTACGCGCGGGATACGCAGTCCGGCTGGCGCAGGGGGTAACGGCGGGGGTCGATCTGGAGTACCGCGGAGTGGAGCCGGCCGAGGGAGGGCGGTCCTATGATGCGTACGCGGCGGGGTTCAGCGCCCGCTGGGACCGCGTCGATGAGCCGCTGAACCCGGCCAACGGTTTCGAGGCCCGGACGACGATCAGCTATGGACACCGGAAGTATGCGCGCGGCGCGGCCGGGGAGGGAGAGCGGACGCAGTACGGCGAGACGCGGACGGTGTTCGAGGCCCGGGTCTACCGGCGGATCGCGGGGCCGCTGGCGGCGTGCGCCGGGCTGGGATACCGGGGGTTTGAGACGAGCGAGGATTTTCCGCCCCCGGCCGAGCTCAACCTGATCGGGGGTCCGGGGACGCTGCGCGGGTATCGGAACGAGCAGTTCGCGGCGCTGCGGGCGGTGCTGGCGACGATCGAACCGCGCATACGGTTCGGGGCGGGGTATGCATTCGGGTTCTACGACGGGGCCTTTCTGAGCAACCGTGTGTCCGCGGCCGGGGGGGGGCGAACGGAGGAGTCGTATCGGTCGGGATTCGGGGGCGGGGTGGCGCTCACCGACGGAGTGCGGGCCGTGACGGTGGCGCTGGGGTGGAATCCGGAAGTCCCTTTCCGCGAGCCCCGGCTGTCGATCGAAGTCCGCTCGGGGTTTTAAAAGTTGACGCTCCCCGGCCGGGCGCCTAGACTCAGGGCATGCGGCGATTTCTGGATACCATGCGCCTGATCCGGGCGGGCAACTGTGCGCTGGCGGCGGCGGGGGTCGGGGTGGGGGCGTACATGACCTGGGTGGAGCCGGTCTACCTGCGGCCGGCGCTGGCGGCGGCGGCCACGTTCCTCATGTGCGCCGCCGGAAACGCCATGAACGACCTTACCGATATCGTGGGCGACCGCATCAATCACCCGGAGCGGGTGCTGGTGACCGGCGCCTTGGCGCCGGAGTTTGCGCGGCGGCTGGCGATTGCGTGCGCGGCCGCGGCCGCCGCACTGGGAGCGCTGGCCGGGCTGGAAGTGGCCGCCCTCGTGCTGCTGGCGGCGGCACTGCTGGCCGCCTACAACCTCCACTTGAAAAATCTCCCGGTGGCGGGGAATCTGACGGTGGGAGTCCTCGGGGGGATGACGTTTCTCGCCGGGGGAGCGGCGGTGGATCCGACGCTGGCCTGGATCCTCCCGGGGCCGCTGATCCCGGCGGTGTTCGCGGTCCTGTTCCACTTCGTGCGGGAGATTCTGAAGGACGCGCGCGATATCGCGGGGGACCGGGCCGTGGGATCGTGTTCGCTCCCGCTGGCGCTCGGAATCCGGGCCTCGCTGACGGCGGCGCTGGTGCTCTTCGCAGCGCTGGTGGTGCTGACGATCGTGCCGGTGGCGGCGGGCTGGTTCGGGACACTGTACAAGGTGATCACGGTCTACGTGATCGATTTCCCGGTGCTGGCGCTGCTGATCCTGGTGTGGGGGAATCCGACGGCGCGAATGTTGTCGATCGGGTCAACGGCGCTCAAGGCGGGAATGGCGTTAGGCGTTGTCGCGCTGTTGGTTGCTTAACTTTCTGTGAAACCGCCACGGTTCCTCGCCGGTATAACACGATGTTCGGCCCGCCTCAGGCAGGCGGGGTATACGCAGATGCGAAGACCACGGTGTGCAGCAGCATGAAAGCGATTGGGCCCGGCCTGGCAGCTACCATTCTCTTACTTTTTGAAACCGTCGCGGCCGAAGGGTTGTCGGTGTCGCAGGCGCTGGATAAGTCGCACCTGGCGTTTGAGGACAGCGCGGTGTTCACGATCACCCTTTCCTGGCCGGGGCCGCAGTTCGCCTACCGTTTCCCCGAGCCGCTCGATCCGACATTCGAGAAACTGCAGGTGACGCGGTTTGAGACCGCCGTCGCATCGCAAGGAACGGGGGCCGAGGAAACCACCCACAAGACTTTCCGGTACACCCTGGCGCCGCTGGCTCCGGGGACGGGGCGGATCGCGCCGGTGACGATTTCCTACGTGACCTACCCCGACAGCATCCCGGGGGAAGTGGTGACGGAGCCGATGACGGTGGCGGTGGAGCGGCCGGCGGCGGCGCCGGAGGACAAGCCGCGCGGACGGTGGTGGCTGTGGCTGGCCGGCGCGTTGGCGGCGGCGGGGGCGGGGGCGGCGGTCGTGATCCGCAAGGCGCGGCGGCCCGCGGCGGCCCCGCCGGTCAAGACCCCGGCGGACACGGCGCTGGAGCAGCTCGACCGCCTGCACGTCGAGGCGGCCGGCGACCTCAAGAAATTCCAGGCGGGTCTGTACCGCGTGCTCGCCGAGTTTCTGCGGGCGCGGTTCAATATCGACGCCGACGTGCTGGACGACAGCCAGTTGGCGCAGGCGGTCCGGGGGGCGGACCTTCGGGCCGATGTGCGCGACCAGCTCGCCGCCTGGATCGTGACCGCGCGGCAGGACAAATTCCGACCGGTGGCGGGGGCGCCGGGGGAGACCGTGCGCCGCGAGGCCGAAGTGCGCGAGGCGCTGCAAAAGGTGACCTGACGAGTTGAATCCGTATAGATGGAGGTTGCATGCACAGCGAGATACAGGAAATTCAGGCCCGGGTGGAAGGCGAATCGGCGTTCGTCCGGCGGCTGACCGACCAGATGGCGGCCGTGATTGTCGGGCAGAAGTATCTGGTGGAGCGGCTGCTGATCGGAATCCTGTCGAACGGGCACATTCTTATCGAGGGTGTGCCGGGGCTGGCCAAGACGCTGTCGGTGCACACGCTGGCGAGCGCGATCCAGGCCAAGTTCCAGCGGCTGCAGTTCACCCCCGACCTGCTGCCGGCCGACCTGATCGGCACGATGATCTATAATCCGCAGACGGCGGCGTTCTCGGTCAAGAAGGGGCCGGTTTTCGCGAACATCATTCTCGCCGACGAAATCAACCGGGCGCCGGCAAAAGTGCAGTCGGCCCTCCTCGAGGCGATGCAGGAGCGGCAGGTGACGATCGGGGAGACGACTTTCCCGCTCGAGGAGCCGTTCCTCGTGCTGGCGACCCAGAACCCGATCGAGCAGGAGGGCACCTACCCCCTGCCGGAGGCGCAGATCGACCGGTTCATGCTGATGCTGAAGATCGGGTACCCGACGCCCGCGGAGGAGCGGGAGATCATGGAGCGGAACACCGGGATGGGGACGGCGCGGGTGGAGAAGGTGGTCACCCCGGGGGACATTCTCCAGGCGCGCCAGGTGGTGCGCTCGATCTATGTCGACGACAAGGTAAAGGACTACATCGTCAACATCATCTTCGCGACGCGCGAGCCGCAGAAGTACGGGCTGGGGGAGCTGAAGGATCTGATCGCGTTTGGGGCCTCGCCGCGGGCGACGATCTACCTCAATCTCGCGGCCAAGGCGCACGCCTTTCTGCGCGGGCGCGGGTACATCACCCCCGAGGACATCAAGGCGATCGGCCACGACGTGCTGCGCCACCGGGTCCTCCTGACCTACGAGGCGGAGGCCGAGGAGGTCACGTCGGACGACGTGGTGACGAAGGTTTTCGACGCTGTGGAAGTGCCGTAAGATTCGTTTATGCTGCCGAGCGAAATACTCAAGAAGATCCGGCGGATCGAAATCCGCACCAAGCGGCTCGTGAACGACCTGTTCTCCGGGGAGTACCACTCGACGTTCAAGGGGCAGGGGATGGAGTTCGAGGAGGTGCGGCAGTACGAGCCGGGGGACGACATCCGGCTGATCGACTGGAACGTGACGGCGCGGACGGGGTACCCGCACATCAAGAAGTTCCGCGAGGAGCGCGAGCTGTCGGTGGTGCTGTTGGTCGACGCGTCGTCTTCGGGCCGGTTCGGGACGCGCGAGCGGTTCAAGAGCGAGACGGCGGCCGAGCTCGGAGCCCTGCTGGCGTTCTCGGCGATCAAGAACAACGACAAGGTCGGCCTGATCATCTTCACCGACCAGATCGAGAAGTTCGTGCCGCCGCGCAAGGGGCGGGGGCACGTCCTCCGGCTGATCCGGGAGATTCTCTTTTTCGAGCCGAAGCGGACGGGGACGGACGTGGCGGGGGCGCTCGAGTACCTCAACCGGGTGGTGCGACGGAAGTCGGTGGTTTTCCTCATCTCCGATTTCCTCTCGGAGGATTTTCACAGGCCGCTCCAGGTGGCCAACCGGCGGCACGATCTGATCGCGGTGAAGATCTCGGATCCGCGGGAGAGCCGGTTCGACGATGTGGGACTGATCGAGCTGGAAGACGCCGAGACGGGGGAGGTCTATGTCATCGACACGGGGTCGAAGGAGTTCCGGCGGGAGTACGCCGCCCGGGCGGACGAGGATCTCGGCCGCCTGGAGCGGGAGTTCCGCCTGATCAATCTCGATTTCATCAACATCCGGACCGACCAGCCGTATATCAAACCGCTGATCGCGTTTTTCCGGAGCCGGGAGCGGAGGCTGTAGGATGGCGGGACGGCGGGCGACAGCGCTGATGCTCGGACTGGCCTGGGCCGCGGCGATCGCGGGGTGCGGGGGGTCGACCGCCCACGAGGCGGCGATCGAACGCCACAAGAAACTGGCCGCCGAACTGCGCGACAACCGGCTCTACGACGCGGCGGTGGAGGAGTACCGGCAGATTCTGGCCTACGACGATCTCGACGACGGCACCCGGGCGGGCGTCAGTTACCTCATCGGGCGGCTCTATTTCGAGAATATCGGGGACTACGAGCAGGCGGCAGCCTACTACGTGCGCGCCAGAGCGCTCGACCCGGACGGCGATTTCGTGCTGGAGGCGTCGAAAAATCTCGTCACGGCGCTGGAGCGGTCGGGTAATCTCGTGAACGCCAAGCGGCAGCTCGATGTACTGACCGATATCGGGGCGGCGCCGGCCGGGGACTCCGACGTAGCGGTGGCCCGGATGGGGGGCGTGCCCGTGTGGCAGTCGCAGGTCGACGACGCAATGGAAATGCTCCCGCCCGAAGCCCAGAAAGAGTACACGCGCGACCGCGAGGCGCGGGTGCGCTTCATGCGCCAGTACGTGGCCGCGGAGTTGCTCTACCACGCGGCGATCCGGGAGGGGTTCGACAAAGATGCGGAGATCGCGCGGCGGACGCGGGAACTGAACCGGCAGTTGCTGGTGGAAAAGTATGTCCGGGAGAAGGTGGCGCCCCAGATTCAGATCGACACGCTCGACCTGCGCAACTTCTACCTGGCGAACAAGGACAGCCGCTACGGCGGCGCGCCGTTCGATTCGGTGCAGGCGCGGGTGTTGCTCGACTACCAGTCGCAGAAGGCGGAGTCGGCCTTCCAGGACTACCTCGCCCTGCTGGCCCAAAAGGAACGGGTGGAGTTTTTGGACCGGAATGTCAAGTGAGAGGATGATGCGGACGAGACGGCCATACCGGCTCGCGGCGATGGCGGCGGCGGCGCTGGCGCTGGGGCCGGCCGCGCCGGGGGCGTTCGGCCAGGCGGCCGGAGCGGCGCCCGGCGACACGGTCGGGTCGCTGCCGGGAGTGGAGGTGCGCACCTCGGTGGACCGGGCGAAGATCTTTGTCGGCGACCAGGTGACCTACACGCTCACGATCATCCACGACAGCACGATTGACCTGGTGCCGCCGCCGCTCGGGGCCAACCTCGGGGCGTTCCAGGTGCTCGACTACGAGACCGACCGCGTGACCCGGCTCCCCGACGGGCGGGTGCAGAACGAGAGCCGGTTCGTGATCAGCACGTTCACGACCGGGGAGTACGCGGTGCCGCCGCTGCCGGTCATGGCGATCATGCCCGACAGCAGCCGGAAAGTGCTGCTGGCCGAGGCGGTGCCGATCACGGTGGAGTCGATCCTGGCGGCGGGCGACACGCTGATGGACATCAAGCCGCTCGCGGGGGTGCTCGGGCCGGAGGCGTTCGCGAAGGACCGGACGTGGTGGTATGTCGGCGGGGGAGCGGCGGCGGCGGCGCTGCTGGCGGCGCTCCTGTGGGCGCTCCTGCGGCGCAAGCGGAAGCCCGCGGCGGCGGCGGTCGATCTCCGGCCGCCGTGGGAGATCGCCTCCGAGCGGCTCGCCCTCCTGCTCCATAAAAACCTGATCGCCGACGGGCGCTTCAAGGAGTACTACTACGAACTGAGCGACACCCTGAGGTGGTACCTCGGGCGGGTGTACGACCGGAACGTGCTCGACTGGACGACGGAGGAGTTCCTCACGGCGTTTCGGGAGATCGAGCTGCCGCACTCGCTCTACGACGGGGTGGAGGCGTTCATGTCGCACGCCGACCTGGTGAAATTCGCCAAGTACGAGCCGTCGATCGAGCAGACTAAGTACGATTTCGAGTTTGTCCACGCGGCGGTCGACCGGGTGCGGCAGGACGTGTTCCGGCGGCAGCAGGGGCAGGCGGCGGCGGGGGGCGGCCGGCCGGCGCAGCCGGTGGGCGCGGCCGGGGGAGGGACGCATGAGTCTTGAGTTCGCCGGATTCAGCGTCAACCTGCTGGACCTGCTGGAGACGACGGTTTCGCCGGGAGCGATTTTCGCGACCGGGGGGGCAATCGTGCTGGCCATGCTTGCGTACTACTTCACGCGGCGGCGGGCCGCGGCGGCGGCGATCAAGTTCTCCGACCTGCGGATTGTCAAGCGGGCCGGCCGCACGGGGCGGCAGCGGTTCCGCTTCGTCCTGCCTGTCCTCCGCGTGCTCGCCGTGGCCCTGTTGGTGGTGGCGTTCGCGCGCCCGCGGTCGGGGACCGAGTACACCGAGGTGACATCGGAAGGAATCGACATCATGATGGCGCTCGACGTGTCGTCCTCGATGCAGGCGGAGGACTTCAAGCCCCACAACCGGCTCTACGTGGCCAAGGAGGAGATGAAGAAATTCATCGGGCGGCGCATCAACGACCGCATCGGGCTGGTCGTGTTCGCGCGCTACTCCTACACGCAGTGCCCGCTCACGACCGACTACGGGGTGCTCCTGAGTTTCCTCGACCAGATCGATTTCGGACTGGTGGAGGACGGGACGGCGATCGGGATGGCGATCGCCAACGCGGTCAACCGGCTCCGCGAGAGCGAGGCCAAGAGCAAGATCATCGTGCTGCTCACCGACGGCGACAACAACGCCGGGGAGATCGATCCGCTGACGGCCGCCAATCTCGCGGCCACTTTCGGGATCAAGATCTACACGATCGGGGCGGGCAAGCCCGGGAACGCGATGTACCCGGTGGATGATCCGCTGTTCGGAAAGCGCTACGTGTACCGGCCGACGGTGATCGACGAGGAGACGCTCCGCGAGATCGCCGCGCGGACCAACGGGAAGTACTACCGGGCGCGGTCGGGGGAGGAGCTGGATCAGATCTACGCGGAGATCGACCGGCTGGAGAAGACGAAAGTGGAGACGGCGCAGCACATCCAGTACGTGGAACTGTTCCAGCATTTCGCGTTCGGGGCGTTCGGCCTGCTGGTGCTGGAGATGCTGCTCGCCCACACCTATTTTCGGAAACTGCCGTAGGAGCGAGAGAGAGTATGCGTTTCGCCGATCCGGGCAATTTCGTTCTCTTGGCGCTGGTGGCGCTGCTGGCGCTGTTCGCGGGGTTTGCGCTGGCGCGCAAGAAGCGTCTGCTGGCGCGATTCGCCGATATCCCGCTGGTCATGCGCAACGCGCCCTACATCTCGTTCGCCCGCCAGGCCGGCAAGGCCGCTCTGCTCTTGCTCGGGATGGCGTTCCTCACGCTGGCGCTGACGCGGCTGCAGTTCGGGACGCACCTGGAGATGCTCAAGCGGGAGGGGATCGATCTCGTGGTGGCGCTCGACGTGTCGAATTCCATGCTGGCGCGGGACATGGCGCCCAACCGGCTGGAGAAGGCCAAGCAGGAACTCCAGGGGATCATCGGGCGGCTCAAGGGGGACCGGATCGGCCTGGTGGCGTTCGCCGGCGAGGCCTACATCCAGTGCCCGCTCACGCTGGACTACACAGCGGCCGAGTTCCTGCTCGGGGCGATGGATCAGAACTCGGTGAGCGTGCAGGGGACCTCGATCGGGTCGGCGATCGACATGGCCGCCCGGTCGTTCGAGCAGAAAGAGCGGCAGCACAAGGTTCTGCTCCTGCTGACGGACGGGGAGGAGCACGACCGGGGGGCGGAGGCGGCCGCCGAGGCGGCCCGGCGCGAGGGGATCAAGATTTACACGGTGGGGATCGGGAACCCGGCCGGGGAACCGATCCCGCTGTTCGACCGCCGGGGCGCGCAGGTGGGGTTCAAGAAGGACGACAACGGCGAGGTGATCATCACCCGGCTCAACGAGGAACTGCTGCAGAAGATCGCGCTGGCGACGGGCGGCAAGTACTACCACGCGACGGCCGGGGAGATGGAGCTCGACAGGATTTTCGGCGAGATATCCGAGATGGAGAAGAAGGAGCTGGAGGGGACGCTCGTGACGCGCTACGACGACCGCTTCCAGTGGCCGCTCCTGGCGGCCCTGGCGCTGGTGGTGGGGGAGTTCTTTGTCTCGGAACGGCGGCGCGTGCCGCGAAAGGAGCATCATGCGTAGGCTGGTGGCGATCGTGCTGCTCGCGGCGCTGGCGGGACCGGCCCGGGCGGATTTTCTCGACGAGATCCGCGACGGGAGCCGGGCGTACGCGGCGGGGGACTACAAGAAGGCGATGGAGCATTTCCACAACGCCGAGGCGGACCGCCCCGAGGATCCGCGCGTGCAGTACAACATCGGCGGAACCGCCTACGAAATGGGGGACTACGAGATGGCCGAGGAGTATCTCTCCAAGGCGCTCGCGGCCGCCGATGCCGCGCTCGAGGCCAAAGCTCACTACAACCTCGGCAACACCTATTACCGGATGCAGGATTACCCCAAAGCGATCCAGTCGTACGAGAACGCGCTCAAGCTCGACCCGAACGACACCAACGCCAAGATCAACCTCGAACTCGCGCGGCGGATGCTCAAGGAACACACCAAACCCGAACAGCAGCCGAACCAGCAGCAGAACCAGCCGCAACCGCAGCAGGACCAACAACAGCAGCAGCAACAGCAACAGCCGCAGGACCAGGCGCAGCCCGACCAGCAGCAGGAACAGCAGCAGCAGCAGACGGGGGACCAGCAGACCGAAGAGCAGCCGCAGGAGGGGCAGAAGGAGCAGCAGCAGAATCAGCAGGAGATGAAGGAGCAGCAGGTCTCGAAGGAGGACGCGGAGCGGATACTCAACGCGCTGCGCGACGACGAGCGGGAGATCCAGGAACGGCTCAAGCGCCGGGTGCAGGCGCGGGGGAACTACCACGGAAAGGACTGGTGAGGGGATGGCGAGGATGCGGCGAGGGTGCGGATTGGGGCCGGCGGCGGCGCTGGCGATCCTGCTGTGGGCCGCCGGGGCGGCGGCGCAGGGGACGGGGGAGGTGCGGGTGGAGGTGTCGCTGAAACCGGATTCGATCGGCCTCGACGAGCAGGCGCTGCTGGCGGTCACGGTGTCGGGGGCCGCTCAGAACCTCCCCGCCCCGGACATGCCCTCGCTGCCCCGGTTCGAGGTGTACTCGCAGGGATCCTCGAGCAATATCACGATTGTGAACGGGAAAGTGAGCGCCTCGATGACCTACCGCTACCTCCTCGTGCCGACCAAGGCGGGGGTCTACCCGATCGAGCGGATCGCCGTCGTCTACAACAACCGGCGCTACGAGGGGAACAGGGTGACGCTGACGGTGCTGGACAAGGGGACGGCGATGACGCCGGAGATCCGGCGCCAGACGGAGGAGTCGGGGGAGGGGGCGAAGGATTACTTCCTGGAGGCGGTGGTCGACAAGAAGCAGCCCTACGTGAACGAGCAGGTGACGCTCACGCTGAAGTTCCACATCGCGGTGCAGTACTACGGGTCGCCGGAGCTGATCGAGCCGACCACGACCGGGTTCTGGACCGAGGTCCTGGGGAACGAAGCCCCCTACCGCCAGCAGATCGGCGGGCGGGCCTACCGCGTGATCGAGCGCAAGTACGCGCTCTTTCCCACCCAGACGGGGGAGCTGACGATCGGGCAGGCGGCGATCCGGGTGACCGTGCCCGAGCGCCGGCAGTCCACGCGCGACCCGTTCGGAATGTTCAACGACTTCTTCAGCTCCGGGCGCGAGGTGACGGTGCGGAGCAAGCCGGTGACGGTGAATGTGCGGCCGCTGCCGACGGCGGGGCGGCCGGACGATTTCACCGGGTCGATCGGCAAATACGAGCTGACGGCGCGGGCCGACAAGAACGAGGTCGAGGTCAACCAGCCGGTGACGGTGACGTTCCAGGTCAGCGGGACGGGGAACATCAAGGCGGCGGCCAAACCGCCGATCCCCCAGACGGACGATTTCCGGGTGTACGAGGCCTCGAGCAGCGAGAATGTCGGCAAACAGGGGGACCGCCTGGCGGGGACCAAGATCTATGAAGAGGTGTTCATCCCGCGGCGGCCGGGAATGCTCGAGATCCCGGCGATCACCTACAGCTATTTCGACCCGGAGCGGGGAGCCTATGCGACGACCTCGACGAAACCGATCGCCATCCAGGCGCTCAAGCCGGAGGGGTATGTCGCCTCCGGCGATCTCCCCTACCAGGGCGGCGGGGTGGTGGTAGGCAGCGAGGCGCGGGACATTCGGTATATCAAGGAGGATATCGGGCGGCCCGCAAGAAGCGGGCGGATCATTCTGTTGACGCCGCTGTACCTGCTGGCGAACGGGGTGCCGGTGCTGGTGCTGGCGGCGCTCATCGCGGTGCGGAAGCGGCGGGAGAAGCTGGCGGCCAACGTGGGGCTGGCGCGGTCGCTGCGGGCGGGGAAGATGGCCCGCAAGCGGCTGGCGAAAGCGCGCGGGCTAGCAACGGCGGCCCAGGGGCAGGCGTTCTACGCCGAGCTCCACCAGACGCTCACCGCCTACGTCGCCGACAAACTCAACGTCTCCCCCCACGGGCTGACGACTGAGCGGCTCCGGGAGCTGCTCGGGCAACAGGGGGCGGACGAGGGGCTGGTGGCGGCGGTGGCCGATATTCTCCAGCGGTGCGATTTCGCCCGCTTCGCGCCGGCCTCGATCTCGCAGGAAGAAATCACGCGCGCGCTGGCCGACGTAGAAGAGACGATGATTCGTCTGGAGGGTATCCATTTTGCGTAAGCTGGTTCTCATGATCGGGCTGGCGGCGATGCTCGCGGCGCCGGCCGGGGCGGCCGAGGTGGCGGAGGCTTTCCGGCAGGCGAACGCGCGGTACGAGGCGCGGGATTTCGCCGGGGCGGCCGGGGCCTACGAGGACATCCTGAAGTCCGGCACGGCCTCGGCCCAGCTGTACTACAATCTCGGGAACGCCTATTTCAAGCAGGGGGATGTCGGGCGGGCGGTGCTGAACTATTTGCGGGCGCAGCGGCTCGACCCGCGGGACGAGGACATCCGGCACAACCTGGAGTTTGCCCGGCAGTTCGCGCGGGTGAAGATGGAGGGCGTGGAACTGAACCCGATCAGCAGTTTCTTCGCTTCGCTCGTGGGGCCGGTGCGGCTGAACCTTCTGGCCTGGACCTCCTCGGCCCTGTTTGCCCTCTTCTGCGCCATGCTCGCGATCCGCTACGGGCTGGGGTTCCGAGGGGGGTGGGTGCGGCTCGGGGTGGTGGCGGCGCTCGTGCTGGCGACGGCGGCCGCGGGGCTGACCACCTACAAGTACCGCACCGAGTATCTCACCCGGCGCGTGGTGGTCGTGGCTGACGAGAGCCCGGTCTACAACGGGCCGACGGCCAACGCCGACGTCGAGTTTCAGGGAGCGCCGGGGTTGGTGGCGGAGGTGCTCGGCGAGAGCGGCGCCTACCTCAACGTGCTGTTCGAAAACAAGCGCCGGGGGTGGGTGCGCCGGGACCTGGTGGCCGAAGTCTGAGCGAGGGGCGGGCGGGTTTATTTCGTTGACACCCTTGGAGAAGTCGTCTATTATACCTGCCGCGACTTCACCACTGGACAGATCGGGTGTCGATGATATGGAAGAAGAAAAAGTTCTGGGGTACGCTCGTTGCCGTCGCCCTGCTCGCCTTCTGCGTCAAGGATATCAGCCTCACCGATCTGCGCAGCCTCTCCGTGCGTATTGACTACATCTACCTGATCCCGGCGACGGTCTGCACCTTCCTGTACTCGGTGTTCAAGGCGCTCCGCTGGCGCCTGATGGTCAAGACCCAGAAGACGATCCCGGCCTGGAACGCGATCACGCTGTATTCGGCAGGGCAGGTGATCAACGTGGTGATGCCGGCCCTCACGGGACAGCTCGGGCGGATCCTCCTGTTTGCGCGGGCCGAGGGGCTGCGCAAGACGTTCGTGTTTTCGACGATCGTGCTGGAGGTGCTGCTCGACGCGATCACGCTGGTGGCGGCGCTCCTGTTGACCTCGCTGGCGTTCGCGATTCCCGACCGGTACCGGACGGCCGGGTACATCATCGGGCTGGTGACGCTGGTGCTGATCGGGCTGCTCTACCTCCTCCTGCACTACGAGGACCGGGCGGAGAATTTCGGCGGGGCGTGGTGCCGGGCGCGGTGGCCGAAATTCCACGCCGGGATGCAGAAGTCGATCCGGTCGTTCACGAGCGGGATGGAGCTGCTCCGCTCGAGCCAGAACGTCTGTCTCTCGCTCGGGCTGTCCTTTCTGTACTGGGGGGCGCACATCTTTGTCGTCTATTTCCTCTTCCTCGCGTTCGGGTTCGGGCTGCCGTTTTCGGCGGCGGCGATGGTGATGGTCATCAACACCCTGGCGCTCATGGTGCCGATCACGCCGGGGAACGCGGGGACGTTCGAGGTGGCGGTGAGCACGGCGCTCCTGGCGTTCCGGGTGGCGCGGCCGGATGCGGTGCTCTTCGCCCTGGCCCTCCACCTGCTCGATCTGCTCCCGCTCTGGCTGCTCGGGATGTGGTTCTTGCGGACGGAGAAGGTGTCGCTGAAGGATATCCGCGAACAGCACGAGGACCGGCTGATTCTCGACGAGATGGACGAGCGCGGGTCGCTCATCGAGCGGGAGGATCCGCGATGATCCGGTCGTTTCTCTATCTGCCCGGCGAGGGCGTCGACACCCGGGAGGGGATCGCCGATTTTCGGGAGATGACCGAGAAGGAGGGGGCGATCCTGTGGGTGGACCTGTGCAAGCCGAGCGACGAGGAGTCGTACGTGCTCACCCACGATTTCAATTTCCACCCCCTGGCGATCGAGGACGTGATCTCCGAAAAGCCGCGGACCAAGCTCGACGACTACGACCGCTACCTGTTCCTCGTGTTCCAGATTGTCGACTACGTGGGGCGGGAGGAGGGGCTGAAGATCGCCGAGCTCGACCTGTTCCTCACCCAGAACGCGCTGGTCACGGTGCACTACGACGACCACCGGATTTACGACTACCTCTACCACCGGGCGGAGCGGGACGAGCGGCTGATGTCGCGGGGGGTGGATTTCCTGTTCCACGCGGTGATCGACGCGGTGGTCGACAACTACAACGCGACCCTCGACATCCTCGAGTACGAGATCGACAAGATCGAGGACGATGTGCTGGAGGATCTCGACCAGGAGACGCTCCGGTCGATTTTCACCCTCCGCCGCGACATCATCCAGCTCCGCCGGATCGTGATCCCGCAGAAGGAGGTGGTGCTCCACCTGTCGCGGGAGCAGTTCCCGCAGATTTCGACGCGGGCGGCGGTGTACCTGTCGGACATTCACGACCACCTCGTGCGAATCGACGACCTGGCGAATTTCCACCGCGAGATCCTCAACTCGTCGCTCGAAATCTACTACTCCTCGATTTCGACGCGCACCAACGAGGCGATCAAGGTCCTGACCATCCTCAGCGTGCTGTTCATTCCGCCGACCTTCCTCGTGGGCGTGTGGGGGATGAATTTCCGGAACATGCCCGAGCTCGAGTGGCGCTACGGGTACGGGGCGGCGCTCCTGTTCATTTTCCTGATCATCGGCGGGCTGCTCGTCTATTTCCGCAAGAAAAAGTGGATTTAGCGGAAAATTGTTTGAAACTTCCCTTGACAACGGGCCGTTCATCCCCTATAGATACCGACCGGTAGGTATGTAGAGATGGCGAACCGACAGGTGAAAAAGCGCATCCGCCAGAGCCCGAAGCGGCCGGCCGGCGAGCGCCGGGACCAGTTGCTCCGGGCGGCCCACGAGCTGTTCCTCCGGCAGGGCTACCGGGCGACGAGCACGGACGAGATCGCCCGCCGGGCGGGCCTCACGAAGGGGGCGTTCTACTTCCACTTCGCCAGCAAGGAAGACATCCTCATGACTTTCGTCCAGGACTTCGTCGAGGGGCACACGCGGGCGATGGAGCGCCTGGCGGGGAAGCGGCTGACGCCGGCGGGTCTTTTGGCCGAGCTGGGGCGGATCGACGCGCGCATGCCGCTGCGGGAGGCGCGCAAGAATCTCTCGCTGTTGGCGGAAATCATGTACCTGCCGCGCTTTCGCGCGCTGATCCGCCGGGCTTACGAGCGGTCGGTGGCGGTCATGGCGGAGTGTCTCGACCCGGGCTACGGGCGGACGGCCGCCCAGCGGCGGCGGCTGGTCGAGCTCATGCACGCGATCTACGACGGCGTGTGTTTCGCCGGCATGGTGCATCCGCAGCTCGGCAATTTCGAACGACAACTGGAAACATTCAGGCGGCTGACGGCCAAGAAGAGGATACGGAGTAATCGAAAGCATGGTCCCGCGAAAAGTTGAGAAACCGGGCCGGGCGGCCGGGCCGGTGCGGCGGTGGGGCGGGGTGGTGGCGCTGGCGGCGGCTCTGGCGGCGGCCGGCGCCGCGGCGGCGGCCGATGGGGCGCGCCCGGACACGATGGTGCTGACGGCGGCGGAGGTCCGCCGCCTGGCGCTTGAGTACAACCGCGATTACCTGCAGGCGCTCGAGGAGGTGCGGGCGGCCGATGCCGAGGTGGTGAAGGCGCGGGCGGGAGCCCTGCCGGACATCTCCGGTCAGGCCTACTACGACCGCAATTTCCTGATCGCCAGCAATTTCGTGCAGATGGGCGACGAAACGGTGGAGTTCCGGTTCGGGTTCAAGAACTCGTTCGGGGCCGGCATCTCGCTGCGCCAGCCGATCTACCAGGGGGGCAAGGTGTTCACGGCCGTGTCGATCGCCCAGCAGTACCGCAAGTACGCGCGGGCCGGCGCCGCCGAGGCCGCCGCCGAAGTGGCCTACACGGCCGAGGTCCTGTTCTACCAGGTCGGCCTCCGGGAGTCGCAGGTAAACGTCCTCCGGCAGGCGCTCGAAGCGGCCGAGTTGAATGCGGACATGGTCCAGAAGCAGTTCGACCAGGGGATGACCTCGGAGTTCGAGGTGCTCCGGGCGCGGGTGGAGCGCAACAACCTCCTGCCGCAGCTGATCGCCTCCGAGTCGGAGGTGGAGCTGTCGCGGAAGCGGCTGAAGTCATTCCTCGGGCTGGATTTGTCGCGGCCGATTCGGCTGGAAGAGCCGGGGGCCGATGCGGATACGAGTCTGGCGGGGCTGGGGCCGGAACCGGCCTATGTCGACACGGCGCTGGCGCGGCGGCCGGCGATGCAGCAGGCGGACCTGCTGGTGGATATCGCGAAGAAGGCGGTCAAAATCGCCCAGGCCGACTACTGGCCGAATTTCGAGGCCGTGTCGAGCTGGGGCTGGTCGGCGGTGTCGGACGATTTCACGCTCCGCGAAAACAACAGCCGGTCACTCACGGCCGGGTTGATGGTGTCGATGCCGATTTTCGACGGCCTGCGGCGGTCGGGGCAGGTGACGCAGGCGAAGGTGGACCACAACCAGGCGGCGCTGGCGGCCAGCAAGATCCGCGACGACATCCGGCTGGAAGTCGAGCAGTCCTACGATGCGCTCGTGCAGGCGAAGAAGGCGCTCGACATCCAGGGGACGAACATCGCGCAGGCGGAGGAGGGGCTGAAAATCGCCAACGTGCGGTATGAGTCGGGGGTGGGGACGCTCTTGGAGGTGCTCTCGGCGCAGGTGGCGCTGACCGACGCCCGCAGTGCGCGGGTGCAGGCGCTCTTTGCGTTCCGGGTGGCCCAGGCGAAGCTGAAACGGGCAAGTATGATCCAACCGAGTATGGAATAAGTGTATGCAGATGCGACGAATGATTCTGGCCGGCGGCGCGGCGGCCGCCGCGATCCTGGCCGGCTGCGGCGGCGCCCAGCAGGATACGGCCCAGCGGCCGGAGGTACCGGTCCGCGTGCAGGTGCTGGCCCCCTTTGACGGAGCGGTGACGAAGACCTATACCGGCGCCCTGGAGGGACAGAACCAGGCAGCCATCTACACCAAAATCGCCGAGGCGGTGGAGAGCGTGCTCGTCCGCGAAGGGGGGCGAGTGCAGGCCGGGCAGGTGCTGGTCAAGCTCGACCGGACCGGGTCGATGTCCAACTACCAGCAGGCGCTCAGCGTCTACCGGAACGCCGAGAAAAATTACACGAAAATGAAGACGCTCTACGGGCAGGGGGCGGTGAGCGAGATGCAGTATGATGCGGCGCGGACGGAGTACGAGGTGGCGCAGGCCTCGTTCGAGGCGGCCCGGCGGCTGGTGGAAATCCAGTCGCCCATCTCGGGCATCGTGACCTCGGTCAATGTCCGGCGCGGCGACTACCTCGCCCAGGGGCAGATGGTGGCGACGGTGGCCGCGACCGAACGGCTGCGGGTCCGTTTCCAGGTCAAGGCCACCGACGTCGGTCTGGTCCAGGTCGGCGACACGGTCCGCGTGACGGCCGAGACCGCGGCGGAGTCGCTGCCCGGCGTGGTGGCGGCGGTGGCGCAGTCGGCCGACCCGGCCTCCCGCGCCTTCGAGGTCGAGGCTCTCGTGGCCAACGCCGGAGAAAGCTCGTTCCGGCCGGGCATGTTTGTCAGGGTGGAACTGGTCATGGAGCGTCTGCAGGGCGTGCTCGGCGTCCCGCCGAGCGCGGTCGTGGCGCTGAGCAGCGGCGCGGTCGTCTACGTAGTCGAAAACGGCCTCGCCCGTCGGCGGCCGGTGACGCTGGGGACGGAAGCCGGAGGGCGGGTGATCGTGAGCGAGGGACTGCGGCCGGGAGACAGCGTGATCGTCCTCGGCCAGAGCTACCTGGACGACAGCGCCGCGATCCGCGTCACCGATGTGGAGAAGGGCGCCCGATGAAACTCTCCGAAGTTGCTGTCGGCCGGCCGGTCTTCACGACCATGATGATGGCGGCGCTGCTGGTGCTGGGGCTGGCCTCGTACACCGAGCTCCCGATCGATCTGATGCCCGACATCGAGTTCCCCTACTCCGTGATCCAGACGGTCTACCCGGGGGCCTCGGCGGAGACGGTGGAGAGCGAAGTCACCTCGCCGCTGGAAGACGAGGTGAACCTGATCTCGGGCATCCGCCACATCGAGTCGCGCTCGCTGGAGGGCTACTCCTTGGTCATCATCGAATTCGAGTTGGAGCGGGATGCCGCCGAGGCCACCCAGGAGGTGCGGGAGAAGGTGGCCGGGATCCGCAGCGATCTGCCGGACGACATCGAAGAACCGATGGTGCTGAATTTCGATCCCACGGCGTTTCCGATCATGTCGTTGGCTGTGTCGGGAGACCGCACCCCGCGGGACCTGACGACGCTGGCGAAAGACGTGGTGAAGGAGCGGCTGCAGACGATTTCCGGGGTCGGGGGGGTCGCGCTCGTCGGGGGGCACGAGCGGGAGATCCTGCTGGCCCTTGACCTGGACCGTATGGAGACATTCGGGGTGGCGGCGGCCGACGTGCGCAAGGCGGTGGCCGAGGCCAACATGGAAATTCCGGGCGGCCGGATCGACGAGCACGCCCGGGAGTACCTGGTGCGGCTGGCCGGCCGGCTCCCGCGGGTCGAGGATTTCGAGGATGTCATCGTCAAGAGCACGGGCGGCGCGCCGGTCTACCTCGGCGACATCGCGCGGGTGATCGACACCACGGTCGAACAGCGGTCGTTCTCCAGCTTCAACCGCGTCCCGGCCGTGTCGCTGACGGTCACCAAGCAGGCGGGCACAAACACCGTGGAGATGGCCGATCTCGTGCGCGAGACGGTGGGCGACCTGAACCGGGAGCTACCCTCCGACGTCAAGGTGGAGATTGTCGAGGACGTGTCGACGTTTATCCGCGACTCGGTCCACGAGATCCAGTTCAACATCCTGTTCGGCACGTTGCTGGCGGTGATCGTGATCTTCCTGTTCCTGCTGGACGGCCGGCCGACGGTGATCACGGCGCTGGCGATCCCGATTTCGCTGATCGCGACGTTTGCGGTCATGAACTTTTTCGGGTTCACGATTAACATCATGACCCTGCTGGGGCTGTCGCTGGCGGTGGGGATCCTGGTGGACGATGCCATCGTGGTGATCGAGAACATCTACCGCCACATGGCGGGAGGGCGGACCGCCTTTCAGGCGGCCATCTCGGGCACCAAGGAGATCGGGCTGGCCGTCATGGCGACGACGTTCTCGATCGTGGTCGTGTTCCTCCCAGTGGCCTTCATGGAGGGGATTGTCGGGCGCTTCTTCTTCGAGTTCGGCGTGACGGTGGCGTTCGCGGTGCTGGCCTCGCTGTTTGTCGCGTTCAGTCTCACCCCGATGCTGTCGGCGCGGTGGCTGCGCGCCGAGGCGGCCCAGGAAGAGGCGGCCGCCAAGGGCCGGCGTGTCGGCGCCCGGCTGTATGACGTGCTCCTCTACTGGAACCGCGCCTTCGACTGGCTGAAGCCGCGCTACCGGACGCTCCTGGAGAAGTCGCTGCGCGCCCGCTGGGTGGTGGTGCTGGTGGCGGCGGCTGCTTTCGTCCTGGCCTTCGTCATCCCCATGATCGGGCTGGTCGGGGTGGAGTTCATGACCGAGACCGACCAGAACCAATTGGCGATTGACATCGAGACGGCTCCGGGGACGACGCTGGCGGAAACGGTGGAGCGCTTCCAACTGGTCGAGCGGACGGTGCGGGAGACGCTGGCCGACCAGGTGACAAACACGTTCATCACGATCGGGCGGGGGAGCGATCCGGTGACGCGGGGGCGGCTGCTCGTGCAGCTCATCGACCGCAGCGAGCGCGAGCTGTCGGCGCGCCAGCTCATGGACACGGTGCGCGCGCACGTCGCGGGCATCCCGGGCCTGGAGGCTTCGGTCAGTGTCGGGGAGAGCGAAGCGGGCGGCAACAAGTCGATTGAGATTTCCGTCCAGGGGCCCGAGCACGACGAGGTCGTGCGGCTCGCCCGTCGCCTCCAGGCCTACTTCTACGACGTGCCGGGGGTGGTCGACGTTGACAACACGCTCGTCGAGGGAAAACCCGAAATCGCCGTCACCTACGACCGCCGCCTCGCCAGCGACCTCGGGATCTCGCTCCAGGATATTCCGATGACGGTCCGGTGGCTGGTCGAGGGGGACGTGGTCACGCGGTTTAAGGAGGGGGACGAGGAGTACGACGTCCGCATGCGGCTGGACGAGCGGTTCCGGCAGTCGACGGAGAATCTCGGCAGCATCCTCATCAAGAGCGACAAGAGCGGGTCCGACGGGGCGCCGCTGCTGGTCCCGCTCGAGCGCGTGGCCCAACTGCGGAAGACGGCGGAAATCAGCGAGTACTACCGCTACAACCGGCAGCGGGAGATCCGGGTCAACGCCAACGTGACGAGTACGCAGTTCCCGGGGACGGCGACCAACCTGATCATGGAGAAATTCTCCGCCGAGGTGGGGGCGTCGGGCGGGTACGTGGTGGCGCCGGTGGGCCAGCAGGAGATCATGGAGGAGTCGTTCCGCAACATCCTGCGGGCGCTGTTTCTCGCGGTCATCTTCATCTACCTGCTCCTCGCCTCGCAGTACGAGTCGTTCTGGGATCCGTTCTCGATCATGCTGTCTCTGCCGCTCTCGCTGGTGGGGGCGATCATCGGGCTGATCGGATCGTCGTTTTCGATCATGTCGCTCATCGGGATCGTGCTCCTGATGGGGCTGGTGACGAAGAACGCGATTCTGCTGATTGATTTTGTGAAACAAGAGCGGGCGAAAGGTGTTTCAAGGACGGATGCGATCCTGGCGGCCGGGCCGGTCCGGTTGCGGCCGATCATGATGACGACGCTGGCGATGGCGTTCGGGATGTTGCCGCTGGCGCTCGGGATTGGTCCGGGCGCGGAACTGCGCGCCCCGATGGCGCGTGCGGTCATCGGCGGCATTACCTCGTCGATGCTGCTCACGCTCGTGGTGGTGCCGGTGGTGTACACGCTGATCGACGATGCTGTCGGCCTGTTCCGGCGCAAAAAGGCGCCGGGGGCGGTGCTGAAGGAGGATTCGACTGTCCGCGGTTAGACTGGTGACGCCGGGCAAGGCGCTCGGCTACAGCGAACTGTATCTTGATTTCGTGTCGGGCCGGGAAACGGCCCGGCACTTTTATACGCCCGACAACCTGTCGGCCGTGGCCGCGCGGCTCGACGGCGCCGTCTATGCGCGCGACCGGACGGCGGACATCCTGCGGCGGCAGAACCAGGCCTGGGGGGCGGGCGAGCCGACGCTGGCGGCGATCGAGCGGCTGCGCGACCCGCGGGCGGTGGCGGTGTTCGCGGGGCAGCAGGCGGGGCTGTTCGGCGGGCCGCTGCTGGTGCAGATCAAGGCGCTCGGGATCATCCAGGCGGCGCGGCGGATCGGCCGCGAGCTCGGGCGGCCCGCCGTGCCGATTTTCTGGATTGCCGCCGACGACCACGATTTCGCGGAAATCAACCACACCTGGGTGCCGGACCGGGCCGCGGCCGAGCCCGTGAAGATCGTCTACCCGACGGCTCCGGCGGAGGCGGCGCCGGCGGCGGAGATCCGTTTTGCCGACGCCGAGGCGCTCGCGGCGGCCAAAGCGCGCCTGCGCGAAGCACTCGGGGAGACGGAATTCACCCCGGCCCTCTACGGGCTGATCGACCGCTGCTACACTCCGGAGGAGACCTTTGTCGGCGCCTTTGCGAAACTGATGACTGCGCTCCTGGGGGAATTCGGGCTCGTCCTGTTCTCGCCCGCGGATCCGGAGGCCAAGGCGCTCGCGGCGCCGCTCCTTCAGGCGCTCGCGGAGCGGCACGAGGAAGTGCGCGCCCTGGTCGGCCGGACCAACGAGAACCTCCGCAGCCACGGGTACCACGTCCAGGTGGAGAAGAAGGACGAGTCTGTGCACCTGTTTTTCGCGCGCGACGGCCGGCGGCCGGTGCTGCGGCAGAGCGGCGGCGGCTTCCGCATCGGGGACCGGGCGGTCACGGCAGCGGATCTGCGCGCCATGATCGCGCAGGAGCCGGAGCGGTTCTCGCCCGACGTGTTGACGCGGCCGGTGATGCAGTCGTGGCTGTTTCCCGCGGCGGCCCAGCACGGGGGACCCTCGGAGATCGCCTATTTCGCGCAGGTGACGCCGCTGTTCGAGCTGTTCGGGCGGCCGGCGCCGGTGTACCGCGCGCGGCCTTCGGCCACATTCGTCGAGCGCCGCTACGAAGCGATGATGGCGCAGCACCGGATCACGCTGGAGGAGCTGGCCGGAGATATCGAGCAGGTCGTCAACCGGGTGACGGCGGAGTCGTTTCCCCCCGATCTCGAACAGGCGTTCGGGGAGGCGCGGCGGGAGGTCCGGGAGCGGTTCGAGGCGCTGGCGGCGCAGACGCTCGGGTTCGATCCGCAGCTTCAGAGCGCGGCCGCGCAGGCGGCCGGCAGGATCGATTTCCAGATCGTGCAGTTCGAGGGCAAGGTGTTCGCCGCGCACAAACGGCGGCTCGGGGAGGTGCGCGAGCGCCTCTACCGCCTCCACCGGGTGTTGTACCCGCACCGGGGCCTGCAGGAGCGGGCGCTGAATATTGGATATTTTTTGGCCAAGTTCGGCCCGGCCTTTGTCCGGTTCGCGCACGAACGGCTTGACAGCGAGACGGCGGCGCACCAGCTTATTCCGCTGTCGGATGTATAGGAGCCCAACAGATATGGTTATCGGCATCACGTGTTACCCGGTGGCCGGAGGGTCCGGCATCGTGGCCACCGAGCTCGGGCAGCAGTTGGCGCTGCGCGGGCACCAGGTCCACTTCATCTCCTACGCCATCCCCTTCCGGCTCGACCGGTACCAGACGAACGTGCTGTACCACGGGGTGGAGACGACCGCCTATCCGCTGTTCAAGTCGCCGCCCTATACGCTCACGCTGGCGGCGAAGATGGCGGAGGTGACACGGAGTTTCGGCGTGGACGTGCTCCACATGCACTACGCCATCCCGCACGCGGCCTCGGCCTACCTGGCCCGGCAGATGCTCCTGGCGGGGGGCGGGCGGGCGCCCAAGGTGATCACGACGCTCCACGGCACGGACATCACGTTGGTCGGCGCCGACCCGTCGTTCTTCGACATCACCCGGTTTTCGATCATGACCTCGGACGGCGTGACGGCGGTGTCGCGCTACCTGGCGGCCGAGACCGAGGAGGTGTTCAAGCTCGGCAAGGAGATCAGGGTGATTCACAACTTCGTCGACCAGAAGCGGTTCAAGCCGACGACGGGGGACTGCGCACGGTCGGAGTTTGCCCGGCCGGAAGAGTTTCTCGTGTGCCACGTCTCCAATTTCCGTCCGGTGAAACGGACCCTCGACGTGATCGACATTTTCGCCAAGATCACGGCCGAGCTGCCGGCCAAGCTCGTGCTGATCGGCGAGGGGCCCGACACGATCCTCGCGCGCCGCCAGATTACCAAGCGGGACCTCGGGGCGAAAGTGATTTTCCTGGGAAACCAGAGCCGGGTCGAGGCGGTGCTGCCCTGCTGCGATCTGTTCCTGATCCCCTCGGAGGAGGAGTCGTTCGGGCTGGCCGCGCTGGAGGCATTGGCCTGTGGCGTGCCGGTGATCGGCACCTCCGGGACCGGCCTGGCCGAGGTGGTGGATGATTACCGCAACGGGTTCCTGCTGCCGGTCGGGGATACGACCTCGATGGCGCGGGCGGCGGTGTCGCTCCTGCGCCACCCCGAACGGCTGGCCGAGTTCCGCAAGGCCGCGATCGAGAGCGCGACGGTCAAGTTCGGCGCGGAGCGGATTGTCGGCGAATACGAACGCTACTACGAGGAGGTGCTCCGTGGCTGAGGCGGGGCGGCTGGAGGTGCTGGCGATCGCGGCCCACCCGGACGACGCCGAGATCACCTGCGGCGGGACGCTGCTGAAGCTGGCTGCGCTGGGGCGGGCGACCGGGGTGCTCGACCTGGCGCGGGGGGAGGCCGGGACCTACGGGACCGAGGCGGACCGGGACGCGGAAGCATCCGCGGCCGGGCGCGTGCTCGGGCTGGCGTGGCGGGAGAACGCGGGGATGCCGGACGCGGCGATTGAATACACTCAGGCCAACAAGCTGGTCATTGCCCAGTACATCCGGGACCACCGTCCCGAACTGGTCATTCTCCCCCACTGGGAACAGCGGCACCCGGACCACCTGGCGGCCAGCCGGCTCGGCTACGACGCCTGTTTTCTGGCCGGGTTGACAAAGATCGACCTCGCCGGGAAACCGCATCGGCCGCGGAAAATCATCTATGCCTCCTATTTCCGGAACCGCGAGTTCTCCTTTCTCGTCGACATCTCCGCGCACTTCGAGAAGAAGTGCGAGGCGGTGGGGGCCTACCGTTCCCAGTTTTCGGACAACAACATCGCCCGGAATATCTTCCACCCGGGCGTGACCGTGTTCGACCTCATGCGCGACCGCGGGGCGAATCTCGGCCACATGGCGGGGGTGAGGTACGCGGAGGCGTTCACAATCAAGGAAGCGATCCTGGTCGACGATCCCCAGACGATGCCGGTGCGGTCGATCTAGGCGCCGGGCGGGCGCGGATGGTGCTTGACGGCCGGGGCGGCCGCGATGTATCGTACCGCCATGCCCGAAACGGAGAAGGTCGGTCAGGCTGCGGTGACGGCGACGGAGGCGGAGAATCTCCGCGCCGGGCTGCGCGTAACCTGGGTCGGGGTGCTGGTGAGCGGCGCCCTGGTGGCGTTCCAGGTTTTCGCCGGAATCATCGCCAATTCCCAAGCGCTCATTGCCGACGCCACCCACTCGCTGTCGGACCTGTTCGGCAATGTCGTCGTCCTGTTCGGGCTGCGGTGGGGGCGCAAGGTCGAGGATGTCGACCACCACTACGGCCACGGGCGGATCGAGACGATGTCCGGCATGGTGGTGGGGCTGCTGCTCATTGCGGTCGCGATCGGGATTGTCTGGAATGCGCTCGCCACGATCTACCATCACGAGGTGTCGCGGCCGGGGGCGCTGGCGCTCTGGGCGGCGGTGGCCGGGATCGTGTCCAAAGAAGCGCTCTACTGGTGGACGCTGGCGGTCGGCAAGCGGCTCAAGAGCATGGCGATCATCGCCAACGCCTGGCATCACCGGAGCGACGCGCTGAGTTCGGTGGCGGTCCTGATCGGGATCTCGGCCTCCTACCTGAATCCCGCGTGGCATCTCGCCGACGCGATCGCGGCCCTCGCGGTCACCTATTTCATCGGGCGGGTCGGGGGGAAACTCACCTGGGCGGCTTTCCGCGAGCTCTCCGACGCGGCACCCGACCGGGAGATCCTGCTGGAAATCGCGGAGCGGACGCGCGCCACCGCCGGGGTGCGGCAGGTGCACGACCTCCGGGCGCGGCAGTCGGGGGCGCAGATCTTTGTCGAACTCCACATCGTCGTCGACCCGACGATCAGCGTGCGCGACGGCCACACGATCGCCCGCCAGGTCAAGCGGATGATCCTGCGGGATTTTGTCGATGTCACGCGCGTGATCATCCACGTCGATCCGGAGCTGAAAGAGGATCTGGGGGCGATGCTGTCTTAGGGCGGCGCCGGGGCATAGGGGGAGCGGCCTACAACTCCACCTGCTCCGGGGAAACCTGGCCGCTGTCGCGGATCGCTTGGAGCAGGCGCCGGGCCTCGGCGGTGCTCAGGCCGACGCCGAAGCGCACGGGTCTCAGATTGTAATCGAACAGGATCATCCCCTGCTCGCCGCGCCAGCGGAGCGGGTTCCGGCGGTGCCGCACGTTGGCGATGCGGAGACCAGCGGTGTCGACGCGGAAGCGGTGGGCGTTGGCCAGCCGGTAGCGGCGGGCAAAGCCCAGGGGGATGGGGCGGTGGGTGATGGTCAGCGCGCCGCGGCCGAGGGAGATGATCTCGCGGCCGACGGCGAAGCGGGTGTAGGCCCACAGCACCGGCAGACCGGCGGCGAGCCAGGCGACATGGACGATCGGCGGGCCGAGCGGGCGGAAACGGACGATGAGCGAGGCGACCGCGAACGCGGCCCCCAGCGCCCAGATGACCAACAGTGCGGTGAGGTGGAGGCGCGCTCCCTCTGACGTGGCCAGGGCGACCGAGATGCGCAGGCGCGTACGGCCCTGCTCGACGCGCGCTCTCGCCGCACCCTCATGATCCGGATTCTCGACTGCCATGCCGGCCTGTCTTCCGACCTCCCTGAAATTTGGCGGAAGGGGTGGGAATCGAACCCACCGGGGACAGTACGACTGCCCCCCACACGGCTTTGAAGGCCGGGACCGCCACCAGACAGCATCCGCTTCCGGGGGCATGATACGCTTGCGGGGGTGAAAAAACAAGGGGCGAGCCGGGCGCGGCCGGGGGGCGCGCGCTGCCGCCGGCGCCCGCCCGCGGTTCGCGGCGCCGGGAGAAGCGGATGCCCCGCAGCGAATTATGATTGACTCGGGGACGCCGGCGCGCCACTCTTACCCTATGGCCGAGCTCAAACTCGATTCGCCGCTGCAATTCGTCAAGGGCGTCGGACCCCGCAAAGCCGAGGTGCTCGCCCAGCACGGTCTGACCACGGTGCGGGATCTCCTGTCCTACCTGCCGCGCAGCTACCTCGACCGCACCAGCATCACGGCGATCAAAGACGTCAAGGTCGATCAACCGGCGACCGTGGTCGGCCAGGTGAAGGCTCACGGGATGCTGCACGGGAAGCGCCGGCGCTACGAGGTGATCCTGCAGGACGAGACGGGGGCGCTGCCGCTGGTGTTTTTCCAGGGGCTGCGCTACTGGGAGCGGCTCTTCAAGAAGGGGCAGTGGTTCGCCGCCACCGGGACGGTCGGCTACTTCCAGGGTTACCAGATGGTGCACCCGGATCTCGAGCGGCTGGAGGACGAGGGGGACCAGATGATCCACGCGGGGCGGATTGTCCCGGTGTACCCGCAGACGACCGAATTGATCCGGGCGGGGCTGGGGAGCAAGGGGATTCGGCGGCTGACCACTTTCGTGCTCGCCAACCTGGCCGAGCGGATCGACGATCCGGTGCCGAGCGAGGAGACGGCGCGCTGCGGCCTGCCGGCGCGGCATGAGGCGATCGCCAAGATCCACTATCCGGACCGCCGCGAGCAGATCGAAGCGTGCCGGCGGCGCATGGCTTTCGACGAACTCCTGGAGCTGCAGTACCTCGTCCTGCGGTGGCGACAGGAGAAGGTGAAGGCGGTCAAGGAGCACCGGTACGCGGCGCCGGGGGAGAAGCTGAAGAAGATCGGGGAGAGTCTTCCGTTTGCGCTCACGGCGGGGCAGAAGCAGGTGGTGCGGGAAATCTTCGCGGACCTGCAGGCGCCGCACCCGATGGCGCGGCTGTTGCAGGGGGATGTCGGGTGCGGGAAAACGGTGGTGGCGGTGCTGGCGGCCCTCTACGCCGCCGAGAACGGCCTTCAGACGGCGTTCATGGCGCCGACCGAAATTCTCGCCGCCCAGCACTATGGGAACTGGCGGGAGGCGCTGGAGAGTGTCGGGGTGCGGTCGGCATTGTTGACGGCCAGTCTGGCGCGGGCGCAGAAGGAGGCCATCGCGGCGGCCTGCGCGCGCGGAGAGATCGCCATTCTCTTCGGCACGCACGCGCTGATCTACGACTACGTGGAGTTCGACCGCCTGGGGCTGGTGATTATCGACGAACAGCACCGGTTCGGCGTCCGGCAGCGGGGGCGGCTGGCCAAGAAGGGGGACAACCCGGATCTCCTGGTGATGACCGCGACGCCGATCCCGCGCACGCTGGCGCTGACGCTCTACGGCGACCTCGAGATATCGTCGATCACCACCATGCCGCCGGGACGGAAGCCGGTGCGGACGGTGTGGCGGCACTACACGGTGCGCAGCCGGGTCTACCAGTTTGTGCGCGAGGAGATCGCCCGCGGCGGCCAGGCCTACATCATCTACCCGCTCGTGGAGAAGAGCGACCGGCTGGAGCTGGAGAACGTGGAGGATGCTTTCCGGGAGCTCTCGGAGAAGGAGTTCCGGGAGCTGCAGGTGGGCATGGTGCACGGGCGGATCAAGGCGAAGGAGCGGGATGAGATCCTCAGGCAGTTTCGGGACGGGCGGCTGCACATTTTGATGGCGACGACGGTGGTGGAGGTGGGGATCGACAACCAGCGGGCGACGCTCATGCTGATCGAGCACGCCGAGCGGTTTGGCCTCGCGCAACTCCACCAACTGCGGGGGCGGATCGGACGGGGGGCGCAGACGGCGACGCTGGTGGCCCTGGCCCACCCGCCGCTGTCGGACATGGCCCGCCGCCGGCTGGACTATTTCGCGCAGACGACCGACGGATTCAAGATCGCTGAGGCCGATCTGGAATTGCGGGGTCCGGGGGAGATTTTCGGCCTGCGCCAGTCGGGGCTGCCGGAATTACGGGCCACCCGCCTTACCTCGGACACCGACCTTCTCGAGGCGGCGCGCATGCTGGTCGGGCGGCTGCTCCACGAGGCAAACCGCCTTGACAGCCGGCATCAACATCTGTATACCTACCTTCAGGCTCGCACCGCCGGCCGGGAACTGACGCCGGCCGGGGGATAACCGAGGCGGCGGGCCTGACCGGAGGTGACTATGGCCGAAGACACGACCACGCCCGACCCGCTGTTTGTCCAACTGGTCTTGTCGCTCCAGATGGGGGCTTGGCAGCAACTGGGGAAAATCGCCTCGCCGGTCAGCGGCCAGGTTGACCGGGATCTGGCGATGGCGAAAGTGAGCATCGACCTGCTCGGCATGATTCAAGCCAAGACGGCCGGGAATCTGAATCCGGAAGAGAAGCGGATGCTCGATCACGTTTTGTATGAACTTCGGCTGAATTATGTCGATGAGCTGAAAAAAGGGGAGACTCGGCCGGACGCGGGAACCGGGAGCGCCGATGATGCCGGCCGAAAGCCCGAGGACCAGCCGGGCGGGGAGACGGCGGGGTCCGGGAAGTCGGATTGAGGCAAGGAATTGTGGTCCGGCGGGGGCGGCGCAGAGACAACGCCCCGCCGAGGGTGTATAATAAGGAGAGAGACGGCGGGGCGGAATCCGCGACCCCGGACGTGGCTGTTTCTCCTTGATTTTCAAGGATTTTGCGAGTATATTCCGGTGGTGAGATCAACCCAACGAGCGGTGCCGCGGGCGCAGGTGTCTACGGCCGAGATGCGCAGCGCATTCGGGCCGGAACTCGAATTTGACAAACCAATGGCGCCGTTGACGAGTTTCCGCACGGGCGGGACAGCGGCGTGGTTTTTGCCGGTGCGCTCGGCGGAAGCCGCCGCCGGGGCGGTGCAGCAGGCCCGCCGGATGGGTCTGGAGTTTTTTCTGCTGGGCGGAGGATCTAACCTGCTGGTGGCGGACCGGGGCTATGGCGGTCTGATCATTAAAATGGATGTGCGAGGGCTGGCGCGGGTCGATGAGGCGACGATCGAGTGCGGGGCGGGGGAGGATTTGACGGCGCTCGTGACGTATGCGCAGGAGAACGGTCTGGCCGGGCTCGAATTCGCCGCCGGCATCTGGGGCACCGTCGGGGGAGCCATCTACGGCAACGCCGGCGCCTACGGCGGCGAGATCGGCGAAGTTGTCACGGCCGTGACGCTGGTGGACCGCGAGGGGAAGGTCATGACGGTGGACCGCGCCTATTGCGGGTTCGGCTACCGGGACTCGGCGCTCAAGCGCTCGCATGAGATTGTCGTCAGCGCGCGCTTCCGTCTGCAGCCCGGCGATCCGGCGGAGATCGGCCGGAGGGTGCGCGAGATTTTGGCCTCGCGGGCGCAGAAACACCCCGACCGTCTGACGGCGGGTTGTTTTTTCAAGAATATTCCCGATCCCAGGGAGCCCTACGGGAAACTCCCGGCGGGGCGGCTGCTCGAAGAAGCGGGGGCCAAGGGGCTGGCGGTCGGGGGGGCGCGGGTGTTCGAGCGCCATGCGAATATTATCGTGAACGCCGGCGGGGCCACGGCGGCCGACATTGCAGCGCTCGCGGCGCTCATGAAGGAGAAGGTCCGGGAGCGGTTCGGGATCGAACTGCAGGAAGAAGTGATCAGGCTGGGTGAATTCTGAGGGAAAGGAGGACGATTTATCGAGTAGTGACTAACGACTGAAGTATCATTCTGGCACCAGAGTGGTTGTGAAAGCGTTCTCTGCATGGCGCCGTCTGTACGCGCCGTTGATTTTCTGCCTCGCGCTGCCGGCGGCCGGTTCCGCATGGGCCGCATCGGGACTGGCGTGGCGGCTCGAGACCCCGCCCTCGTGGGTTTCGACCTACCAACTGCCGCCGGACCGCAAGTCCGTTGCCCTCGCCGATCCCATCTATCCCCGCCTCTCGTTCGACCTGGAACGCAAGACGGCCAACACCGAATCGTTCTACGAAGAGAAGACTCTCCGCTTTCAGCAGAGCTACTATCGCCGGGGGTCAGAGCAGAAGTCGCTCACGCCGGTGGCAGTGGATGCGCTTTCCTACAATGCCTTCCGCCGGGAGCAGCTGGTGCACGAGCGCCGGGACGAGATCGCCAAGCGGCAGATGGAGCAGGCGCGCGCCAACCGGGGACAGGGAGGGCTGGGGGTCAAGATCAACCTGCCCAAGCGGCTCGACCGGATCTTCGGCGAGGGCGGGGCCGGCCTGCGCGTGAGCGGCTACCGGCGCATCTCGTTTGCCGGACGGTCGCAGTGGACGGACGCCAAGGGGGTGTCGATCAAGCAGAGCAAGTTCCCCTCGCTCAACATGGAGCAGCAGTACCAGTTCGATATTACGGGGACGATCGGCTCGAAAATCACGGTCAAAGTGTCCCAGGACAGCCACACCGAACTCCCGCTGTCCAACAACATCATGATCCGCTACAAGGGGGATGAGGACGACGTTCTCAAGACGATCGAGGCGGGGAACACCAACCTGAGCCTGCCCAACACCCAGTTTGTCGGCTACTCCTCGCAGATCCGCGGCCTGTTCGGTGTCAAAGCCGAGGCCCAGGTCGGGCGGCTGTACCTGACGGGGATTGCGTCGCAGGAGAAGGGCTCCTCGGAGCGGACGACGGTGACGCCGACGGGGGAGGAGAGCGCCCAGATCATCCGCGACTCCGAATACGCGCAGCGGCGCATCTTCGACATCGGCCTGCCCGGCGAATTCCAGCCGGGAGACGAAATCACGCGCCTGCTGGTGTACCGGAAGCTGGAGACATGGCAGAAGGAGCGGCCGGCGAACGCCGCCTACGCGACGCTCGAGGTGTTCCCCGACAGCACCTCGGCGAGCGCGCGTTACTCGACCGAGCGGGTGGATCTCACGGCCATCGACGCCGGCGTGATCCCGGTCGAGGACGACGAGTTCGAGTGGTTCAGCAAGCCGGATTCGAACCGGCACTACCTGGTGTTTTTGCAGCAGCCGCGCGACCTGTCGATCGGCGTGTACCTCGAGGTCAAGCGGGCGGGCGGGGCGGTCGACACGATCGGGTCCAACACCGACGGGACGTTCGAGAATCCGAAGCGGCTGAAACTGCTGTTCAACGAGAACTCGATGCCGTCGTTCAAAACCTGGGGGCTCATGTGGCGGAACTGCTACGCGCTGCCCATGGGCACGAATATCGACGACATCGACGTCAAGATCTACAAGGGTCTGGCGGCGACCGAGAACACCTCGACGCCCAAGGACTACCAGGAGACGCCCGCGGGGACCCAGAGCTACATCGAAATCCTCGGGCTCGACCAGTACAGCCGCTCGAATCAGTTGAAGCAGCCGGACGGGAAGATCGACGATCGGCCGGAGGTGTTCCGGGCGTACGACTGGGGTCTGCTCATTTTCCCGCACCGGGAACCCTTCAACAGCGACACGACCTTCACCGACGCGCAGGGGAGCACCACGCAGCCGCTGGACCTCAAGGTCCCGAACCTCTACTACTACGACGGCGACATCCAGCGGACCAACGCGAGCCAGTATTTTCTGAAGCTGTTCACGAAGTCGCGGAGCAGCGAGATCCGGCTGGGGCGGGCGAACATCATCGAAGGGTCGGAGCGCATCACGGCCAACGGCGTGCAGCTCGTGCGGGGGGAGGACTACCGGATCGACTATGACTTCGGGCGGGTGACGCTCATCTCGGAGCAGGCGCGCGACCCGAACGCCGACGTCGCCATCGACTTCGAGTACGCCCCGTTTTTGTCGGTGCAGAAGAAGACGCTGCTGGGTTTCCGGGCGGAGTACGAGGTGAGCCGGGATCTCAAGATCGGATCGACGGTGCTGTACAAGTCGGACAAGGCGCGCGACCGCAAGCCGCGGGTGGGGGAGGAGACGGCGAAGTCGTACGTGTTCGACGCCGACGCGACCTGGTCGCTGCGGCCGAACTTCCTCACCCGGCTGGCCGACGCGCTGCCGATCGTGCAGACCGAGTCCCCCTCCAACCTCCGCCTGCAGGCCGAGGTTGCGCAGTCGCGGCCGAATCCGAACGTGGACGGCGAGGCGTACGTGGACGACTTCGAGGCCAGCGCGGAGCAGATGACGCTGGGGACAGCGCGGACGCAGTGGACGCTGTCGTCGGCGCCGGCGCACCCGTTCACCGGGGAGGGGGAGCGCGGGCGGCTGCTGTGGCACAATCCCGACCGCCTCCTGCGTTTCGACCAGGTCTACAACCGGGAGACGGCGGCCGGCGAGTCGACGTTCCGGAGCCTGCGGCTCATTTTCCGGCCCAACGTCGTCGACAGCGTCTGGGCGGAGGAGCCGGACACCGGGCAGACGGTCTGGACCCCGCCGGATACCTCGAAGGATCTGACGTACGACTCCTGGGCGGGCATCATGCGCTATTTCGCCAACCGGGTGGACAACGACCGGGTGCAGGTGTTCGAGATCCGGGCGCGCGGCCGGTCCGGGCGCATGCACGTCGAGTTCGGCCGCATCAGCGAGGATGTCGACGGCGACGGGAAGGCGTACACGGAGGATCGGCCGCCCACGGGGGAATTCCTGCCGGAGGAAGACATCGGGCTGGACGGTTTGCCCGACGAGCTGGAACCGCACTACCACCCGCTGTTCAATCCCGATCCCAACCGTGACAACTGGTTTCTGGAGGATGAGGGGGAGTGTCCGCTGCCCACCTGCAGCGGGCTGGACTGGAACAACGACTCGCTCCGGTACGAGTGGCTGAACGGCACGGAGGGGAACCGGGTCGAGCTGGAGAACCTGAATCGGCCGGACGCGGAGATTCTCGGCGATGTGAGCGGGCTGGAAAAGCAGAACGGCTACTTCTCGTACGTGATCGATTTCTCGGCGCCCGCGGACACGGCCCTCGACACGACCAAGACGAAGTATTTCCGGGACCTCTCGTCGTACAAGGTGAGCGCGGACGAGAGCGAGGGGGGCGGGATCAACCCCCCCTGGTATACCTACCGCATCCCGATCCGGGATCCCGAGTTTCTCGACCGGATCGTGATCGACGAGGACGGCGATTCGGCGGCGCTGGCGCCGGCGTGGACGGGCGAGCGCATCCGGCACGTGCGCATCTGGTTTGAGCAGATGCCGGGCCAGACGTGGACCGACACGGTGGAAATCGCCGACTGGTATTTCGTCCAGTCCTACTGGCGGGACACGGTGATCTACGGGGCGGAGGAGACGGGCAGCCAGCTGGTGGCGGCGACCATCAGCGAGGAGGACGGGCGCTTCCGGCCGCCGCCGGGCGTGGAGCCGTACACCGATCCCACCACCAACGTGACCGAGCCGCAGCGGGGGATGATGCTGGAGTTCAGCAACCTCGATTCGCGGGACACGCTCGAGGTGCGCAAGAGCGTGCTCCAGGTGGACAAGTACGCGGGCTACCGCCGCCTGCGCATGTATGTCTACGGCCGGCTCCAGGACCCGGGCGACTACAACAACGTGCTGTTCTTCTTCCGGGTGGGACGCGATTCCCTGAACTACTACGAGCAGCGCCGTGTGCTCCGCGAGGGCTGGGATCCGGAAAACTTCGTCGACATCGACTTCAACGAAATCACGGCCATCAAGGACGCCGCGCAGCGCGGGCGCGAGCCACAGGAGTGGGCGGCCGTCGACACGGTGACGCCCGACGGGCGGCAGCGGATCAGGGGGGATCCGAGTCTCAACGAGGTCAAGTACTTCGTGGCCGGCATCGTCAACAGCGACCCGAGCCGGCTGCCCTCGGGCGAAATCTGGCTGGACGAGCTGCGCGTGAGCGACGTGCGCAAGGACGTGGGAACGGCGGTGCGGTTCGCCGCCAACGGCAACGTCGCCGACCTCGGCTCGTACTCCTTCACCTACCAGACGCAGGATCCGTATTTCCGGGGGCTGTCGAGTTCGACGCGGGGCGGGTCGGACCAGAACCTCGGGAGCGGGAGTTCGGACACGCGGGTCATGTATTCGTTTTCGCTGAACGCCGACCAGTTTGTGCCGCGGTCGTGGAACGCGCGCCTTCCGGTGACCTACTCGTATTCGAAATCCACCCAGCTGCCCCTTCTGCGCACGGGGTCGGACATCGTGCTGCCGGAGGAGGTGCGGCGGCAGGAGCAGGTGGTGTCGGAATCGCAAATGATCTCGGTGTCGGGGCAGGTGAACAAGGCAGGCCGCAATCCGCTGTTCACCCTGCTGCTCAACCGCCTCCAGGGGACCTCGTTCTCGTACCGGCGGTCGCTGCAGCAGTCGCCGCGCGTGCCGTACGGTCTGACCGAAGGCTACAGCGTCCGCTCGGGGTTCGACTTCGGTCTGAAAAAACCGCTCGCCGTGGCTCCGCTCCGGTGGACCGAGTCGGTGCCGATTGTGAAGCGGCTGGCGGGGACGGCGGTGGGTCTGTACCCGAGCCGGTGGACCCTCAGCGGCGGTTTCGACCGGACCCTGACGATCACCGACGACATCGAGGGGAAGCGGCGGACCTCGTTCCAGCGGTCGCTGGACGCCAAGATGGATTTCGCCTACGAGCTGCTCCAGAATCTGGACCTGTCGTTCCGGGCGAACACGCGCCGCGACCTGAGCGATCCCAAGGACGTCAACCTGTCGCTGAGCCACCTGCGCCTGGGGCGGGAAACGCACTTCGATCAGCAGGCGACGGCGAAGTACACGCCGGCGCTGGTGTCGTGGCTGAGCACCGATTTCGGGTTCAGCGGCTCGTACGCGGACGACCTCGAACGGTCATCGGGGGCGCGGCGGTCGACCATGAGCAGCAGCTGGAATCTGACGGGCCGCTTCGACCACATGCGCTTCCTCGGCGGCAAGGGCGGGGAGGACGAGCGCCGCTACCGCGGGAAGGGCGGGATCAGCGGCGGGCGGTCGGACCGCGGGAGCAAGACGGAAGGGGAGGTGAAGGCGGGGAGGCCGTTCTACGATCCGCCGCTGGCGGTGCTCCGTTTCCTCACCGGCTGGATCGACGCGCCATCGTACAACTACAGCGAGACGTTCCGCTATGCCCTGCCGGGGTCGGTGGAACGGCCGGGGCTGAAGTACCGGCTGGGTCTGAGCCGGACGCCGGGGGTGGCGCAGACGGCCGGGTCGACAAACCCGAGCGCGAGCGAGGGGGTGTCGTATGATTTCGGATCGGGATTCACGCTCCTCGGGGGGCTGCAGACGACGGTGAAGTACCGCCAGGGGATCACGCGCGACCTGGTGAAGAAGGGAGACCTGTACGAGGACATATCGACGTCGTGGCCGGATCTGACGATTCAGATCAGGCCGTTCACAACGCTGCCTTTGATCAAGAAGCCGGTAAACAAGTTCATCGACATCTTTTCCCCGCGCACCTCGTACAGCCGGTCAACCCGGGAGCGGCGGGACCTGGGCGGGGACTTTGTCATCTCGCGCTCGACGAGCACCTCGCAGAGCCCGCTGCTGTCGCTCAATTTCAAGCTGTTCAAGGCGCTCTCGCTGACCACGTCGTACTCGCTGTCGAACGAGGAGTCGGACGAGTACAACCGCACCACGGGCGCCTACACCGGGGGCTCCGAGGCGATCCGCAAGACGATCGGCGGCTCGGCGCAGTATTCGTTCGCCGCTCCGAGCGGGATCAGCCTGCCGCTCTTTGGCAAAGTCAAGTTCCGCTCCACCGTCAACATTTCGCTGGACATCAAATTCAACAACAGCGTCAACCGGACGTTCGACGCCAAAGGGAACGTCAACAACATCACCGAGAACGACGAGATGGAAATCCGCCCCGACATCTCCTACACCTTCTCCCAGCAGATCAAGGGGGGCCTGAGCATGCGGTGGCGGGATTCAAACGTGAGCAACCAGAAGACGCACCTGCGGGAGGTCCAGATCTGGATGGAGATCCGCTTCTAGAGCGGCGGCCGGCTACGGGAGACGGTCCTTGCGCAGGGTCAGATGGATGTCCAGGTGTCCGGGTGTCATCTCGCGGCAGGCGACGCCGGCCATGGCGAAGATCCGGCGCGCGGCGATGAAGACGGGCTGGTCGCGGTACTTGTCCGCCAGGTAGACAACTTCCCGGATGCCCACCTGCACGATCAATTTGGCGCACTCGTTGCAGGGGAAGAGGGAGACGTAGAGCGTGGCGCCGTCCAGCTCCCCTTTGTGGGAGGCGTTGGTGATGGCGTTCATCTCGGCGTGGCAGACGTACGCGTACTTGGTGTCCAGGAAGTCCCCCTCGCGCCCCCAGGGCAACTCGTCGTCGGAGCAGCCGACGGGGAAGCCGTTGTAGCCGATCCCGATGATGTGCTTGCGGCGGTTGACGATGCAGGCCCCCACCTGGGTGCTGGGATCCTTGCTGCGGAGGGCCGAGAGCTGCGCCACCGCCATGAAGTACTCTTCCCAATTGATATAATCGGTGCGTTTGCCGGTCATGGCGGCAATTATAGGGGACGGGGGGCGTTTGGGCAAGGTGTTTCGGCCGGCCGGGCCGGGCTGTGCGGGGGGCGGAAGTTCTTGTTGCGCGGCCGGGAAAGTGGCCTATATTGGTTATTAAGATCAACATAATCACCTATTGTCCGGAGAGGTCTGTCCCCCAGGAGGGCGGAAATGAGCAGCGAGTACCTGGTCCTGATTCTGGGCGCGGTGATTCTCGTCGTTCTGGTCGCCGGTCTGTCGGTCAATGTCGCCGTGGCACTGCTCAGACGCCGGCGGGCCCGGCGGGGAACCGGCCGAGGCTCGGTCGGCCGGGGGGGCGCGGCGCGCAGCTAGAACGTGACGCCGAGGCCGGTGATCCAGGCCCAGCCGCGGCCGCTTATCGCCAGCGGCAGGGTGGAGGCGCCGATCTCGTCGGCGTCGACCGTGTCAAAATCGGTGCGCTGGTAGACGGCGCGCCCGGTGACGAAGAGCCGGCGGTTGATCTCCACCAGCAGGCCCGGACCGACATTGTATCCCATGCCTTCGAAGCGCGAGGCGCAGTGGAAGCCGGTGGAGTCGCTGCAGTAGCCCTCGTCCACCGACAGCCACTCCAGACCGACGCCGACGGTGAGGAAGGTGCGCACCGGGCCGAGGGCGGGGGAATAGAGGCGGGCATCGGCGCCGAGGCCGCGCCACGCCGCGTCGCTGCGGCGCTCATGGCACTGCACGGTGTGGCCGGTCTGCCGGTAGCCGAGTTCCACCCCCAAGAGGCCGGTCCGGACGCCGAGGGCCAGCCCCACGCCGCGGCCGGAGCTGGCGTCCGGCACGGCAAACGACCCCTTCACCGAGGAGACAACGTACCCGCCGGAAAAATCCCCCTCCAGCGACCGGTCGGAGAACGTGACGCAGACGTAGCGCACAGCCGGAGAAGACGCTCGCGGGGCGTCCGGTTCGGCCTGAATCAGGGATGTGGCGAGCAGAGCGGACAGCGCAAGCCATCCAACGACGGCGGGACAGAGCCGGCGGTTCATCGATCGTCCTCCTTCCGCGAAGCACGCCGTGCGGCGGCGCCGGGAGCGGCCTCAGCGGGATCTGGATTCTGTATCGGACACTCTGCGTGAACGCTCGGCCTCAGGGCGAGTCCGGATCGGGTGATGCGTATGCTCTGTGCGGAACCTGAACAACCCCGGCGATTAGCCGGACTGGTTGATCCGGAACTCTACCTTCAATATAGCCCTTCCTTGTATTTTGGCAATCTCAATTCTATACGGGCCGAGAGCGCGTTGTGTCAAGCGTCTTGCGCAATTTCTTCTGAGGGCCTATCCATGAGGTTGGGGTCTAAGATATAGGCTATCAGGTCATAGACAATCCGCTCGGCGCTTCGGAGGTTGTTAGGCGAGCGCATTGGCTTGAGTCGGCGTCGGAACTCCACAATCTGCCGTTCGATCGGGTTGGTGGATTTGGGCGTCCGGTGGCGTTCCGACGGGTACTCCAGGCAGGTGAAGCAAGCGGCAATGCCGGCCGACCGTTCACTTCACGAGCATCATTTTCCTCGTTGCCGTGAAACTCCCTCCCATAAGGCGGTAGAGGTAAACGCCGCTGGCCTCGCCGGCGGCATCCCACGTGACCGCATGGATACCCGGGTCGAGTTCCTTATCGATCAGAGTCGTGACCAACTGGCCGAGGTTGTTAAAAACATCGACCCGGACACGGGATTGTTCAGGAAGCGAGAAGGTTATGGTTGTAGTAGCATTAAACGGGTTTGGGAAGTTCTGCGACAAGGTCGGCTCGCCTGGGATCGTCGCTTGGGCTTCCTCGTCCGCCTTGGTGATGTTGCCGAGGCAAACGTCCTGCCAACCGGTGTGTACGCTCTTTCTCAAGGTTTTCGAACTGTCACCTTCGACGTCAAATGCCATAATCTCGATGCCGTAGGTCGTATTCTTCCGGTTCGGGCATATCTCCAGCCGGGGCGAGTCGGTGTAATACTCGGTCCGGACATAGTAGCCTCGGGTGCGAGTGACGCGGTAGTAATCAATGGGGAGCCGTTGGTTGGCCGGGGGCTCCCACTCGATGATGATTTTATTGGAGGGACACGATCCGGACGGCGGGTCGTCGGGGCCCGGGCCGGGTTTGCCGAGGCCCGGGTACGTCTCCGAGGGTACCGGTCCGCCACACTCGCCGGGAGTCTGATAGACATACGGGTCGAAGTAATCCGGGTGCCGGGGCTGGGTTTTGAAAGTAACGATGTCCGTGAACGTAGTGGGACGGCCGGCACGGCAAGCTCCGACCCGATAGCTGTATACCTCGCTTCCAGTGTAGGTCGAATCCCAGTAAGTCACGTAGGGTCCCTCTTGCGGGCCGAGGCTGTCGACCCGTTCCCAGACGCCGGTAGTCGCGGGCTTGCGTTCAATGATATATCCGGCCTCATGGAGGTTGGGATCGGAGAAGTAGACTTCGACGACCTGTTTGAACGGATCCCAGTGCATGCCGGCATCGAAATAATCCGGCGGTATGACACCCGGCCTCCCTGCGAGGGTAATCTGGAAATTAACGTCCGGGTTTCCAGTACACACCTCCTCATTGCACGGGTACCATTGATTGATCGTTTGGCCGAGAATGTTGAATTTGACAAAATAGGCGTATGTCTCGATGTCGCAACCGGAGGTAGTCAGAGTGCCGGGAACGACCCTTCCATGCGGAAACATCGGATTCGGGTTCTCGGCACTCCACCCTTGTGCTCCCCGGTGGCGTATGAGAACTGCCGGCAACTGATCAAAGTAATATTCGGGAAAGTCAAAGTGGTGCACGAGACGCCATGTTTCGACGAAATAGACTCCGGACGCCAGACTCTGCCCCGGCGACCCCTCGTTAACAAAGTAGTGTTCGTGCTGACCTTGGACCATGTTCCTTGAGAAGCTGGTAGCGTTCAAACGAAAGAAGTCATTATGAGCAATGAAGCGGAGGGCGGAGTCAGCCTTGATATTGCCCCAACCATTCTGGGCATCCCAGCCCACATCGCCGCGGTCTTTTGCCATGAGTTCGATGATCTGTTCGATCTCGTCGGCCGTGAGATCCGGCCTATATGACTTCAGGAGGGAGGCAACTCCTGTCGCGATAGGTGCGGCCATCGAGGTTCCGGTTTTTGGCCCGTATGTGTCGTTCAGTTCGGTACTGTAAATGTCTTCGCCCAAGGTGGTGACATCCAACCCAGCGCCGTAATTGGAAAAGGAAGAGAGCTCGCCGGCGATAGTGCAGGACCCAATACCCATCACCGTACGGTAGTCGGAGGGGCGGTGCGCGTCGGTACTTGCATCATTTCCCTTGGATGCCACTAAAAGCACATCGGCCGCCCAGGCGTTGTATGAGGCTGCTGCCATCGCGTTGCCGAAAAAGATGCTCTTGAACGTCTCGCTCCAGAAATTATCGGTATACCCAAAGGACATGTTCAAGACGTCCGCATTGTGATCTCGTAACCAGTTTATACACTGGGCAGCATGATCATCGCGGAATACCACACCCTCAAATACGCCAAGAATGCTGAAGTGCTCGGCGGCTCGGGCCAAGTAGAGCGGCGAACACCAGTTAACCCCGGCGACGCCGATGCCATTGTCGGTGGCGGCGCCCGCTATCCCCGCTACATGGGTGCCGTGATCTTCATCCGGCAGAACCGGCCAGGCATCCGCGCCGCCGCTGGACGCTCGGTACGTTTCAACAATCCTTGAATCCAGGTCCACATGGTTGAGGTCAAAGCCATTATCGATTATGCCGATCTTAACCGTCGGGCTGCCGGTCGTGTATTCCCACGCGAGAGGGATCATGGGATGCCCGCCGCCGGCCCAGTGGGTATCAAAGTGGTTTTGCGCCCAGAAAAGCGGATCGTTAGGAACAACCTCATCGGCCACAAAGTACTGTGCCTGTCCCACGATCTGAAAACTGCTGTCGCCGGCCCACGCTGCCCGCAGGTCCTCCCACCAAACCGAATCGTTAAACTCGATGCGGTAGTACCTGGCGAGGTTAATCAGTCGCACCGTTGTGCCGTCGCGGTTCGTCTTCACGGTATCGCCAGGGTTGAAATCGGGAAATACCTGTTCGACGGAGACGGCGCCGAACGACGTGAGCAAACCCGAGACATCTTCTGATGTACTCAACTGAGAGCCGCTTCCGCTACCCTGGCGAAGGGGAAAGATCCCCTCTTCCGCGACTACATATACCGCATTCGGGAAGTAGCCATCCTGAGCATACGCAGGAACAACCCCGCCTGCCAGGACAAGACAAACTACCACAACCAGAGTTCGTTGCATGGGACCTCCCCTTACCAATCTGATTGAAATGACCGTTTAGTACGTCAGTTGTTTGGGGTTTCCCCCATCGGGATCAATCAGAAAGAGATGGTAGCGATTGTCGGCGCCGGGACGCAATACAGACAAGCGGTTCCCCGTCCGCGAGTACTGGGGCGATATGCCGGTGCTGAATCGGCGGGCACCAGACCCGTCGGGATGAACCTTGTAGAGATTTCCGTAATACCCCCTCCGGGTGATGTTGCCGATGACGATGTCCGATCCGTCTGGTGACCAATCCAAGTGAGCCTGGAAAGCGGGGGCAAACACAACCCGCTCGGAGTCTGAATCCAGTTCCAGGACCCGCACCTCATTATCTCGCCAGTATGAGAGAAACCTCCCGTCGGGCGACAGGTTGGGAAACGACCCCCCGATGATATGAGTGGTATCACCGGTCGCCAGATCCATGCGATAGATCGACGTCGCCCAACCGTTGGCCACGCCTGCATCCTCGTAGTAGAGATACTGACCTGATGGGTCCACCTCAAGAAAGCGAGCATCAAGGCAGTCGCACAGTCGGGTCAGGGATTGCGTGTTGAGGTTGAACCGCCAGAGCTTGAAGTCCAGGCTCATGACCACCAACTCCGAGTCACCCGGCAGCCACACCGCCATCACGGCATTGCCCAACACCGGCCGCCGGTTCTCGCCCGTCGTGTCGATGATGAACACGTGACGGGCAAACATCGAGTCAACTATACCCCGGCTGGTATAGGCGATTTTATCCCCCGACCATGACCAGCGAGGCTCAAAATCCCACGTCTCGACGATCGGATCGGACGGACGAAACGGCCCGTCGCAGGACATCATGAAAACGACCGCCAACGCAACGACCCACTTCACCTTGACCTCCGTAAGCCATCCACACTGTGTGGACCTCTCACATCCGCCTACTCCACAGGCGGAACGGCGCCGACATACGCTACCATTGCTCTCCAATTTCGATTCCCGTGCTCAGGAGGTGAATTGGGAGCCGAGAGTTCCCCTCTCCTGAGCGCTTACCAATGCTACTCCGAAGATGCAGCCCACGATGTCATGACACGTTGATCCGTACCGTCGTCACTCATGAGCCATATCTCACCTCCTTCCACCGTCGGTTTCGAATACGCAAGGCTGCTGCCATCCGGGGACTCGGTGCATGAGAACTCCTCCCCTTACCAATCTGATTGAAATGACCGACTAGAACGTCAGTTGCTTGGGGTTTCCCCCATCGGGATCAATCAGAAAGAGATGGTAGCGATTGTCGGCGCCGGGACGCAATACAGACAAGCGGTTCCCGGTGCGCGAGTACTGGGGCGACAGACCGGTGCTGAATCGGCGGGCACCAGTTCCATCGGGGCGTACCTTATAGAGCTTGCCCCAGAACTCCTTGAGGTTGATACTTCCAATCACTATCTCACTGCCATCGGGTGACCAGTCCATTTCGGCATCCGCTACTGGGGCAAACACGACCCACTCAGAATCGGAAGCCATGTCAAAGCAACGGACCCGGTCATGCCGATAGAACAGCAGTTGCCGGCCGTCAGGCGAGAGGACAGGAAACGATCCCCCGATGATATGAGTGGTGTCACCGGTCGCCAGATCCATGCGATAGATCGACGTCGCCCAACCGTTGGCCACGCCTGCATCCTCGTAGTAGAGGTAGCCTCGATCAGGGTCGATATCGGGGAAACGGCTAAAAGCGTGGTCGACCAGCAGTTGCAGCGAACTCGTGTTCAGATCAAGTACGTAGAGTTTGAAGTCTGCGCCCATGATGACCAGCTGCGTGTCGCCGGGCAGGAAGACGCCGTCGATCGCCCCCGCGACCACAGGATGCCGATTCTCGCCCGTCGTGTCAATGATGAACAGCAAGTAGTCGGGGATCGAATCGGGCAGCCCCGGTGAGGCGTAGACGATCTTGTCGCCCGCCCACGACCAGTGGGGGGGAAGATCCCAGGACTCCGGGTAGATCTCCGGATCAGGACCGATGACGGGATCGTTACAGGCCACTGCCGACGCCAGTATCATCGCCGGAACCCATGAGAGCATCGACTTGACAAACTCAAGCACACTGACCTCCAATCATTCGAAGTTTAGTCTCCGATCACTTCCGCCGCAAGACGAATGCGCCACAGTTTTTGCCGGGTCGCGTCAGTTACGACCCTCACTCGCACTCGGTCCGATTGGTCCTGTTTTGCCGGCCCAGTCGTACGGCCACGGTTACCGACCGTTGACTGTCAGGACAAAGCCGGGCGTTGTATTGGGTGGTGCGGGATGTCCGGCCGAGGGAGCCTGCGCCCGCCTAATTCTACCTCCCGCACCGTGGACGGTTGTCAGTGCACAGGTGTCGCCCAAGACGAAACGATACGTTGATCCGTACCGTCGTCACTCATGAGCCATATCTCACCTCCTTCCACCGTCGGTTTCGAATACGCAAGGCTGCTGCCATCCGGAGACCACGACGGATACTGAGCACCTTCACCCATGATTCTCAGCAGGTTCTTGCCCTCGACCATCAATCCCCAGATCGCTCCGGTTACCGCGCCGAGGAGTCCCGGACCAGCAGGAAGTCTACCTCGTACTTAAACTTGTCAGGTACGAGGTTGACCAGCTGTGTGTCCGATACATACCCGTTCTTTTCGCAAAGCAACTGCGTTTCCCCGAAGCTCTCGGGGTATATCCGATATCTCCCGCTCGAATCAGAAGTTGCCGAAGACACCGGTAGCGCCGTGCCGAGTAGAAAAACAGCCGCACCGGCGATCGGGTCAGTGGTCGCGGAATCGGAGACGGTGCCGGTAATCTCGTCCCGCGACCACAGATCCGGATCAACGTTACCCTTACCTCCACCGAAGACTCCCAGTGACAGGAAGACCGGCAAGATACCGCCGAGCAACGTGTGACTTCTACGCATCCGGAATCCCGTGTGAGGCTCCTGTGAGCAACTACCCTCAAATTCATATATACTGTGTCTGTGCGCCTGTCAAGGACAATTTCGGTAGTGGGTCAGTTTGAATAAGAACACGATAGAATCGATCGGCTATGCCCCATCCGCTCCTACTTCCCGCACCCGATTCGTGCCTCGACCTCCCCGTTCATCGCCATCTCCAACGTCCCCTTCACCGATGGCTTCACTTCCCCCTGAATCAACTCCCACATGTTCGTGACACCCAGCCACCGACAGAATAGACTTTTCTCTGAGAAGTCCACTTCTCGCATGGGCATGTCCTCAGTAACTTCCAGGTTTTCATGGACATGCCCTCTTCTTCATTACCTTCCATAGAAATTACACAAGAGAAGTTAGGCTACTCGAGAGCGGCAAGCCGGCCAATAAAAGGGGCAGGCTTACCGAGCCTGCCCCGTAGTTTGCTCTGCCGACAAAGCGGAACAAATGGCCCGGGAGTGCGCTAACCCTTGTCCCGCCCGGCATCAGGCTTCGGCCCCGATGGTCCGCCGAGATTTTCCATCGCTTTGCGGAAAGCCTCAATCGACGCCGCCCCGGTTTGCTTCGGTCCGGAATTCCAATCGAGAAAGCTCTTGAAGGAGGTCAGCAGGTCGATCGGCACCGGGAAGATGAGCGTGGAGTTGCGCTCGGCCGAGACCTCGACGAGGGTCGAAAGGAAACGGAGTTGCATGGCGCCCGGGGCGGCGCCGATCACGGTAGCGGCATCGGCCAGTTTCTGCGCAGCCTGGAACTCGCCCTCGGCGTGAATGACTTTCGAGCGCCGCTCGCGCTCGGCCTCGGCCTGGCGGGCGATGGCGCGCGTCATCTCGGGCGGGAGGTCGACATTCTTGACCTCCACCACGCTCACCTTGACGCCCCACGGCTCGGTCTGCTCGTCGATGATGTGCTGCAGCTGGGCGTTGATCTTGTCGCGGTTGGCCAGCAGCTCGTCGAGTTCGAACTGGCCGAGGACCGAGCGGAGGGTCGTCTGCGCAATCTGCGAGGTGGCCTCGAAGAAGTTGGCGACGCTGACGATGGCCTTGTTCGGGTCGACGACGGCGAAGTAGACGACGGCGTTCACTTTCACCGAGACGTTGTCGTTGGTGATGACGTCCTGGGAAGGAATGTCATAGGTGATGACGCGCAGGTCGACGCGCACCATTTTGTCGACGATGGGGATGAGGATGATCAGACCGGGGCCCTTGGCGCCGATGAGGCGGCCGAGCCGGAAAATGACGCCCCGTTCGTACTCCTTGAGCACCTTGATCATGTTGAACAGCAGGATCAAGGCGAAAAAGATAACGACGGCCAGAATGGGAAACGTGGTCATACAACTCACCTCTGTCCTTCGAGTTTCTTCACGTGCAGAGTTAGTCCGTCGGTGCGGACGATGGTCACTTTATCGCCAACTTCGAGCGTGCCCTCCGACACGGCCCGCCACAGAGCGCCGTCGACATACACCATGCCCGCGGCGCGGACGGTCGCGGTCTTCCCGATCAGGCCCTCCTCGCCGACGAACACCTGCCGACGGTGGGCCTTGTAGACGAGATAGCCGACGACGAGGACGACGGCGGCGACGCACACGGCTGCGGTGATCAGGACGGACAGCGAGATGCGCAGCGTCGGATCGACGGTATCGTAGAGCATGAGTCCTCCGATGAAAAAGGCGATCAGGCCGCCCAGGGTGAGGACGCCGTAGGACACCACTTTGATTTCGAGGATAAAGAGGATGATCGCCAGGATGATCAGGGCGAGGCCGGCGTAGTTGACGTCGAGCGTCTGGAAGGCATAGAGTGAGAGGATGAGGCAGATGGCGCCGACCACGCCGGGGAGGATCGCCCCCGGGTTGTACAGCTCGATGACCAGCCCGAGCGAGCCGAGGGAGAAGAGGATGAGGGCGACGTTCGGATCGGTGATGATCTGGAGGAGGCGGTAGACGAAGGAGGTCGTGATCTCCTCGACGCGGGCGTCGGTGAGAAACAGGGTGTCGACGGCATCGGGCAGGGCGACAATGCGGAGGTTGATCCGGGCGAGCAGATCGTCGAGATCGTCGGCGCGGAGGTCGACGACGTTGAGTTCGAGGGCCTCGCGGTCGTCGACGGAGACCGACTGGCGGACGGCCTGTTCAGCCCACTCGACATTGCGGCCGCGCTCTTTGGCGGCGGCCTTGATCTGGGCGACCGCGTCGTTGGTGATTTTCTCGTTCATGATCGAGTCGACGGCGCCGCTGCCGACGGGATGGGCGGCGCCGATGTTGGTCGAGGGGGCCATGGCGGCGATGTGGGCGGCGTAGGTGATGTAGACGCCGGCCGACCCGGCCCGCGCCCCGCGCGGCGCGATGTACACGGCCACCGGGACCCGCGAGTTCATGATCGCTTTGGAGATCGTCCAGGTGGACTGGGTGAAGCCGCCGGGGGTGTCGAGCTCGATCACCAGCAGCTCGGCGCCCTTCTCCTCGGCCTGCGCCACCGCCTCCTCGACGCGGTCGCTCGCGACGGCGCCGATCGGTCCCTCGAGGACCATGACGTACACCAGCGGCGGGCGGCCCTCAGCCGACGACTGCGACCGGAGGACCGAGTCCGGGATCATCGCGTAGGGCGGAACGGAGCTGTGGATCTCCCGGAGGGCCTTGCGCGCCTCGGGCGGCACGAGGACGGAGTCCTCGCCGGCCCCCAGCGGGGGGCGATCCTCCTGCTGCGCCAACGAATTTGACAAGAGCAGGGCCGAGGCCAGCATCCACACTGCGGCAATGAGAACCAACCTGAGTCTCATGGCTTAAATATGCTCCTGCTGAGAATCTGTGTCAATCTAAAGAAAGTACGGGCGGGAGCGGGTATTATTCAATGGAATCGGTCGGGGCAAGGCGGGCGAGGGCGCCGGCGGCCGAGGGGCGGGGACGATTCGTGTCCGTCTTCGGCGGCGGGCGGTGCGCCCCTACTTGGCGCGCAGGGCCGACAGCACGCTCAGGCGGGAGGCGCGCACAGCCGGGAGAAACCCGCCCACCACCCCCATGAGTGCGGCAAAGACGAGCGCGCCGGCAATGATTCCGGGGGAGGTCTCGAAGGAGAAGGCCAGCTCGGCGAAGGTGTCCCAATTGGTCGTGGACACCTGGGCGAAGCGGAGCAAAGCGGCGGCCGTGACGCCCAGCCCGCCGCCGACGAGGGCCATCAGCACCGACTCGGCGAGGAAGGCGCTGAGGATGGCGAACCGGCCGAAGCCGAGAGTGCGGAGGGTGCCGATCTCGCGGGTGCGGCCGGCGACCGAGCCGTACATGGTGATCATGGCGCCCACGATCGCCCCGACGGAGAAGATGACGGAGATGACCAGGCCGAGGATGTTGATGTAGGTGGCGGTGAAGCTCGACTGGTCGGCGTAGTACTGCTTTTCGCGGCGCACGTCGACAGCGAGGCGGGGGTCGTTCTCGAGGCGCGCTTTCATACCCGAAAACCGGTCGGGGGATTTCAGGCGCACGGTCACGGACGAGTAGATGGGGCGTTCGAACGCCGCCGCGAGTTGATCGTAGTCGCCCCAGAGCTCGGACTCGAAGCCGGAGTTGTTGTCTTCGAAGATGCCGACGACGGTCCAGTCGCGGGAGGCGAAGCGGACTTTTTCGCCAAGGCCGGCATTTTGGAAGCCGGCGGCGACTTTGGCCCCGGCGATGATCTCGGAGCGGCCGGGGCGCCAGAGGCGGCCGGCGACGAGCGAGATGTCGGGGCGCAGGAGGAGAGCCTCCGGCGCCACGCCGCGGACGGGCACGTTGCTCGTCTCGTCGGAGGACCGTTTGGTCTTGGTGATGAGCACGAGCAGTTCGCCGCTGGCGCGGGGGCGGCCCTCGGGGGTGAGCGCGACGGCCGGGTCGGCCTTGATGATGTTGCCCTCGCGGCGGTAGACGATCGAGGTGATCTCGGTCTGGGCGGCCTTCCGGATGACGACCGCGTTGTTGTCGTCGCCCGTGTCGACCAGCGTCCGGCGCAGCCCGTGGGAGAGCATGAGCACGGCGCAGAAGACGAAGACGACGAGGGCGACGCCGAAGATGGTCAGGGCCGAGGTGAGACGGCGGGTGAAGACGTTGCGCCACGAATATGCCAACAGCAGCCGCATGGGAACGCCTCAGTCGACGACCCGGAGGCCCTCGACAATTGGAGTGTGGAGCGCTTTGAGCGCGGGGAAGACGGCGGCGAGCAGTCCGACAGCGACGGCGGCCGCCCCGCCCAGCGCATAGGTGCCCAGCCCGGTGGCGAAGACGGGGAAGAACGCCGAGAGGGCGGTCCGCACGAGGTTGCCGATCGGCCAGGTGAGGAAGATCCCCAGCGCGCCGCCCAGGGCGGCGATGACGAGCGACTCCCCGACGATGAGGCCGACGATGTGGGGGGTGCGGAAGCCGAGGGTCTTCATCACGGCGTACTCGTTGATCCGCTCGCGCGCCGTCATGGCCATGGTGTTGCCGAGGACGAGCATGATGATGCCGATGACCATGAGGGAAATCACGTTCAGCCCGAGCACGATCGAACCGGCCATGGCGACAAACCCGAGATTGAACGCCTCCTCGGTTTCGGTTTTGGTCTCGGAGGAGGAGTTGCGGAAAGCGCCGTCGATCAGGCCGGAGATTTCGGCGGCGCGGCCGGGATCGTCGATCTGGACCGCGAAGAGGCCGACGTAACCGGCCCGCACGGGCGTCTCGCGGCGCAGGCGTTCGTCGATATAGTCCCAGCGGAGAAACCACGAGTTCTCATCGGTGTTCTCCCTGGCCCCGGTGTAGATGCCGACGATGGTGAAGTCCCAGTCGCCGGGGAAGATCGTGCCGGTGAGGCGCACGGCGTCGCCGACCGACCAGCCGAAGCGGTCGGCCAGCCGGCGGCCGACAAGCGCGCCGTTGCGCTGCCGCCGGAACTGCTCCCGCTGGTCCTCGGGAACGATGAATTCAGGGTACATCTCGAGGTAGGAGGCGGGGTCGATGGCGAACTGGGCGAAGAAGTTTTTGGGGTTGACGTAGATGCCGCCGAACCAGGAGGCGTGCGAGACGGCCGTCACGCCCTCGATCTTGCGGATGCGGTCGGCGTAGGAGAGGGGGAGGAAGAAGGTCAGGGAGACGGCGTGGCGGGTGATGAGGCGGTTGGGCGACGCGGCCTCGGCGCCGGCGTACCAGGCATCGATCGTGCTCCGGATGACGGTGAAGGCCATCACGGCGATCCCCAGGCCGAGGACGGTGAGGAAGGTGCGGAGCTTGTGGCGCCCGGCGTTGCGGAAAATCAGCCTGAGAACGCTCATGCGGCGGCGAGCTCCCCCTTGTCCAGGCGGAGGACCGTGTGCGCTTCCCCGGCGGCCCGCGGATCGTGCGTCACCATGACGATCGTCTTGCCGAACTCCCGGTTCAAAAACGCCAGCAGGTGCATGACGTCCTCGGCCGACTGCTTGTCGAGGTCGCCGGTCGGCTCGTCGGCGAGGAGAAGGTCGGGGTCGGTGACAAGGGCGCGGGCGATGGCGACGCGCTGCTCCTGACCGCCCGAGAGCTGGTTCGGGTAGTGGTGGAGGCGGTCGGCGAGCCCGACCACCGAGAGGGCCGTTTCGACCTGGCGGCGGCGTTCGCTCCTGCGAAGGTCGGTCAGGAAAAGGGGAAGCTCGACATTCTCAAAAGCGGTGAGGACGGGTATGAGGTTGTAGAACTGGAAGATGAAGCCGATGGTGCGACTGCGCCAGCGCGCCAGGGCGGCCTCGGACATCTGCGAGATCTCCTCCCGCCCGACAAAGAGCCGCCCGCCGGAGGGGCGGTCGATCCCCGCGATCAGGTTCAGCAGGGTCGTCTTGCCTGAGCCGGAGGGTCCCATGAGGGCGAGGAATTCCCCTTCCGGGATCTCAAACGTGAGGTTGCGCAGGACAGGGATCTCCAGCGCATCGCGCCAGTACGATTTGGAGATGTTTTCCAGGCGCACGAGGGCGTTCGGCATGGGGACCCCTAGTACGTGATTTCGACCTTGCGGCCCGTCTGCAGCTTGCCGGGCGGGTCCAAAACGACGACCGCGCCTTCGGTCAAGCCGCCTTTCACCTCGGTGTAATCGTTCAGCTCGCGCCCGGCGTCGATCGGGACGGCGGCGACGTAGTTGTCGGGGCCGACGACAAACACCACCGTCCGGCCGTCGCGGACCGTGAGGGCGTCCTTGGGCACGACGAGGACAGGGGCGCGCGGCGGCGCTCCCTCGGCCGGCGTCTCGAGGAAGAAACTCACGCGGGCCGACATCTCGGGCAGCACGCGGCTGTCGAGCGAGTCGAAGGCGACCTTGGTGAGCACGGTGGCGCGGGCGCGGTCGGCGGTCGGAACGATCTTCTTGACGCGGGCGGGGTAGCAGACGGCGGGGTAGGCGTCGAGGACGATCTCGGCCGGGCGCCCGACGACGATTTTTTGAATGTTCGACTCGGAGACGTCAGCCTCCACCTCAAGGGAGTTCATGTCGGCGAGCGTGACGACCGAGCCTTTGGAGGAAGCGGAGGAGGCGAAGGGGGCGACGATTTCGCCGACATCGGCGTTCTTGGTCAGAATGGTGCCGTCGAAGGGAGCGTGGATGTAGGTGTTTTCCAGAGCCACCTCGGCGGCGGCGAGGGCCGCGCGGGCCGCGGCGAGGCGCGCCAGGGCGGTCAGGTAGGCCGATTCGGCCCCCTCGGCGTCGATTTGGGTGACGGCTCCGGAGGCGAAGAGTTCCCGGACCCGGCGATGCTGGCGGCCGGCGGTGAGGGTATCGACCTCGGCGGCTTGCAGTTCGGCGCGCGCCTGTTCCCGCTGGGCGCGGATGTCGGCGTTGTCGAGTTCCGCGATCACCTGCCCGACGCGCACACGGTCGCCCTCTTCGAAGTCGAGGCGGGCAAGCCGCCCGGTGCCCTTGGAGGCGACTTCGGCGCTCCGCTGGGCCACCACGTAGCCGGTCGCGACCAGGTCGGCGGAGGCTTCCGATCCGGTGAGCAGGGTGGCGGCGGCAGTCCGGACTTTCAGAGTCGGTTGGATAAACTCGCGCAGGGCGAAGTAGCCGGCGACGAGTGCGGCCAGGATCGCGGCCCAGGCGATCCAGCGCCCGACGCTCCGGCGGGGGCGGTCGCGGTACTTGCGGCTGCGGTCGATGCGCAGGGAGCCGATGTCGGGCCGGCCGTCGGATTCGCTCATGTGTTCTCGCTTCGGTCGCCGCGGTTGAAAGCACGGATGCAAACGCACCAGTGTATTCACCGGCCGGGCGGTGCGCAAGCGATTAGTTGGCGCCCGGGGCGGGGTCGGGGGGGAGCGGCCGGGCGACGCGCCCAAAGAGCGCGCCGCCCCTCACCAGATGCCGAGGACGTCCTTGGCGTAATCGGAGGCCATCGTCTCCGGGTCCCACACGGGATCCCAGACGAGGAGGACTTCGACCTCGCGCACGCCCTCCAGGGCGGCGACCTCCCGGTGAACCTGGGCCACGAGGATTTCGCCGTAGGGGCAGGCCGGAGTCGTGAGGGTCATCTTGACCTCGACTTTGCCGCCGTCGTGAACGACCACGTCGTAGACGAGGCCGAGGTCGACGATACCGAGGCGGATCTCCGGATCGTAGATCGGCCGGAGCACTTCCATGATTTGTTCTTTGGTCGGAGCGGGCATCACTCGGACTCCTCCGTCGAGACGCTCGGCGGGTCGGCCGGGCGGCCCTGTTCATACTGCCTCAGGCCCTCGATGAGAGTGACCCAGGCCAGGAGCGCGCACTTGACGCGGACCGGGAAGTTGCAGACGCCCCGGAGGGCCTCGACGTCGCCGAGATCGTCGGGGATTTCCGTCTCCTCCCCCTTGAGCATTTTGCGCACGATGCCGGCGATACGCTTGGCCTCCTCGAGCGACCGGCCCTTGATGACCTCGGCGAGAATGGAGCCGGAGGCGGTGGAGATGGCGCAGCCCTTGCAGTCGACGTGGACGCTCTTCACGGTGTCGTCGGCCATCTCCAGGGCGAGCGACAGTTCGTCGCCGCAGGCCGGGTTGTGGCCGTGGGAGGCGACGTCCGGCTGGGTGATCGGTTTCTTTCCGCGGGGAGAGCGGAAGTGGTCGAGGATCACCTCCCGATACATGTCATCGAGATTGGTCATAACCCGAAATACCTCCGCATCTCAAGGAGGGCGTCGACGAGGGCATCGACGTCGGCTTCGTCGTTGTAGATGTAAAAGGACGCGCGGGCGGTGGCGATTTTGCCGAGGAGGCGCATGAGGGGCTGGGCGCAGTGGTGGCCGGCGCGGATGGCGATGCCGCGGGAGTCGAGGAAGGTGCTGATGTCGTGGGGATGGAGGTCGGGGTCGGTGAACGAGATGGCGCCGCCGCGCCGGGCGGGATCGGTCGGCCCCTGGATTTCCAGGCCGGCCAGCGTCTGCAGCCGGTCAAGGGCGTAGCGGGTCAGGTCCTCCTCGTGGCGGCGCACGCGGTCCATGCCGAGGGCCTCGAGGTAGCTCAGCGCGGCGTCGAAAGCGATGACGCCGGCGATGTTGGGCGTGCCGCCCTCGAACTTGTTCGGCAGATCGGCCCAGGTGACGCGGTCGAGACTGACCTCGCGGATCATCTCGCCCCCGGTGATGAAGGGCGGCATGGCTTCCAGCAGCGCGCGCCGTCCCCACAGGACGCCGACGCCGGTGGGGCCGAGCATTTTGTGGGCGGAGAAGGCATAGAAGTCCACCCCGAGCTCGCCGATGCGGACGGGGAGGTGCGGAGCGGCCTGGGCGCCGTCGGCCAGCACCACCGCGCCGTAACGCTTGGCGGCGGCGGCGATCGCGCTCACCGGGTTGATCGTGCCCAGCACATTGCTCATGTGGCAGACCGCCGTCAGCCGGGTGCGCGGGGTGATGAGCCGGTCGAGCGACGCCAGGTCGAGCGTACCGTTGGGCTGAATCGGAATCTGCCTGAGGACAGCGCGTTTCCGGCGCGCGAGCTCCACCCAGGGGACGAGGTTGGCGTGGTGCTCCATCTGGGTGATGACGATTTCATCTCCCTCGCGGAGGTTCTCCTCCCCCCACGTGTAGGCGACGAGATTGATCGATTCGGTGGTCCCGCGGGTGAAAATGATCTCCTGCGGGTCGACGCCGCCGATGAAGCGCGCGGTGTGCTGGCGGGTGCGCTCGTACAGCTCGGTCGACCGCTCGGAGAGGTGGTGCAGGCCGCGATGGATGTTGGCGTTGGAGGTACGGTAGTAGTCGCTTTCGGCCTCGATCACCGCATTCGGTTTCTGGGTGGTGGCGGCGTTGTCGAGATAGACGAGGCGGCGGCCGCGCACCGTTGTGTGCAGGATGGGAAAGTCGGCCCGCAGGCGCTCGATATCGAGCGCCGTCAGCGGCGCGGCAGAGGGGGCGGCGGCATGTGGTTTCATCGGTTGACCTCCCATCACGGCCGTTCACTCGACGGCGACGTAGATGTCCTCACCTTCCACTTTGACTTCATAGGTGTCCAGCGGCAGGATCGCGGGCGGGGCCTCGACGGCGCCGGTGGCGACGTTGAAGCGTGCGCCGTGGCGCGGGCAGACGACCTGCTCCTTGAAGAGGCGGCCGGTGGAGATCGGGGCGCCGTCGTGCGTGCATTCGTTGGCTACGGCATAGATACGCCCGCCCACGTTGCAGACCAGGACGTCGGCGTAGCCCACCCGGTACGCCTTCATCGTGCCGGGCGGGATGTCGGCGACGGCCGCGATTTTGTGATACGGCGCCATGATCTATAGGCCCTCCAGACGGCGCTCGATGAACTCCGCCAGGCGGCCGCGCAGGTCATCGGGGATCTGCCGGAGCGTCGGTTCGACGAAGGCGGAGACGATCATGCGCACCGCGACGTCGCGCGGGATCCCGCGCGAGGCGAGGTAGAACACCGACTCGGGGTCGATCGGGCCGATGGTGGCGCCGTGAGTGCACTTGACGTCCTCGTTGAGAATCTCCAGTTCGGGAATGGTCTCGGCTTTCGGCCCCCGGTTGAGCAGCAGGTTGCGGTTCTCCTGGTAGGCCTCGCAGGTTTTGGCGTGCTGCTCGATGCGGATGAGCCCGGTGTAGGCGGAGACGGCCCGGTCGCGGAGCACGGTTTTGAAATCGATGGTCGAAGTGGAGTTGCCGGCGCCGTGGGCGTGGAGCGTGTGGTTGTCAAAGTGCTGCCCGCCCGAGCCGAAAAGCATGCCGCGGAGGCGGCTGTCGGCTCCCCGGCCGGCCAGCAGAACGCCGAAGTTCTGTTTCGTGATGTTGCCGCCAATGGCGAGGGGGACGGTGAGGACGCGGGCGTCCCGCCCGATCTCGGCCCGGTGCGTCAGGTACATGTTCACGCCCGCCCCGTGGCGCTGCACGCTCACATAGCGGACGCGGCTGTCGTCGCCGGCGGAGATCTCCACGGCGCCGTTGACGTGGGTCACGCCCCCGGAAACGTCCTCCGAGCCGCCGGCGTACTCGTCGATCAGAGTTATCTCGGCGTTGCGGCCGACAATGACGAGCAGGCGCGGAAAGTAGACGGAGGAGCGGTCGCCGCCCTCGCGGAAGAGGTGGATGGGCCGATCGATCGTCTCGCCCTCGGGGACATAGACGAAGATGCCGTCATTCCAGAGGGCGGCGTTGAGGGCCTCGAACTTGCCCAGGTCGGGACCGACGAGACGGTAGAGGTGCTGTTCGACCAGGTCGCCGTGCTGGTCGACGGCGAGGGAGAGGGGTTGGATGACGACGCCGCGGCGGGCGAGCCGGTCGGCGCCGTACGTGGATATTTCGCGGCCGGCGTAGTCGACGGCGAGTGCGGCGAGCGCGCCGCTGTCGACGTGCTGCTTCTCCAGTCCGATGATGGCGTCGCGGTCCTCGACCGGCGGGTGGTCGGCGGCCGACCCGTGCGGGGCGAGAAAGGCGGCGGGGTCGGTGTACCGCCAGAGGTGCAGACCGCGGCGCGGGAACGGCGCGGCGTTGAAAATCTGGGCCGCGCTCCGGCGGGCGTCGCGCAGCCACCGGGGCCCGCGGGCCAGGCCGGGGGCGAAATCCGGGATGGCGTGCTCGGCGCCGGCAGTGTCAAGAGTGGGTGTCGTGCTCATGGCTATCCAATCGAGCCTTCCATCTCGAGTTCAATCAGGCGGTTCAGCTCCACCGCGTACTCCATCGGCAGCTCCTTGGTGAACGGTTCCATGAAGCCATTGACGATCAGCAGTCGGGCCTCGTCCTCCGTCAGACCCCGGCTGGTGAGGTAGAAGAGCTGCTCCTCGGCGACCTTGGAGACGCGGGCTTCGTGTTCGACGCGCACCTGGTCGTGGTCGATTTCCATGGTCGGGTAGGTGTCCGAGCGGGCCTGCGCGCCGATGAGGAGGGCGTCGCACTCGACCGACACCTTGGCGTGGGCGGCGTTCTTGTGAATCTTGACCAGGCCGCGGTAGGAAGCCCGGCCGTTGTCTTTCGAGACCGACTTCGAGGTGATGCGCGACGAGGTATGGGGCGCCGCGTGGATCACTTTCGCCCCGGCGTCCTGGTGCTGGTCGATGCCGGCGAAAGCAACCGAGAGGATTTCTCCCCGCGCGCCTTCGCCCACGAGCTGGATGCACGGGTACTTCATGGTCAGGCGCGAGCCGATGTTGCCGTCGACCCACTCGACCGTGGCACGGGCGTGGGCGGTCGCCCGTTTGGTCACGAGATTGTAGATGTTGCGGGCCCAGTTCTGGATGGTCGTATAGCGGATGTAGGCGCCCTCGAGGGCGATCAGTTCGACGACCGCGGAGTGGAGCGAGTCGGTCGAGTAGACGGGCGCGGTGCAGCCCTCGATGTAGTGGACGCGCGAGCCTTTGTCGGCGATGATGAGGGTGCGCTCGAACTGGCCCATGTTCTCGGCGTTGATGCGGAAGTAGGCCTGGAGGGGGATTTTCACGTCGACGCCCGGCGGCACGTAGATGAACGAGCCGCCCGACCAGACGGCGGTGTTGAGGGCGGCGAACTTGTTGTCGTGGGAGGGGATGACGGAGCCGAAATACTGCCGCACAACGGCCTCGTGCTCGCGCAGGCCCGAGTCCATGTCGAGGAAGATGATGCCCTGGTCGATCAGGTCCTTCTTCATCGAGTGGTAGACGACCTCCGATTCGTATTGGGCCGAGACGCCGCCGAGGAACTTCTTCTCGGCTTCGGGAATGCCGAGGCGGTCGAAGGTTTTCTTGATGTATTCGGGGACGTCGTCCCAGGTCTCGCCCTTCTTCTCGATCGGCTTCATGAAGTAGAAGATGTTGGCGAAGTCGATTTCGTTGAGCAGGGCGGTGTTCCCCCACCGGGGCATTGGCTTGGCCAGGAAAATGTCGAGCGCCTCGTGGCGGCGGTCGGCCATCCAGCGGGGTTCCCCCTTCATGCGGGAGATCATCTCGACGACCTCATGGTTGATGCCGCGGGCCCCTTTGTGGAAATAGTCGACCGGGTCGCGGAAGCCGTACTTGGCGGCGTAGTCCTCGTTGAGCGCGGCCAGGCCGGCGTTCTGATTCTGTTTTGCCGTTTCCGCCATGGGTCACACCTCCGCGACAGCGGCCGACGGGCCGACCAACCAGTCGTAGCCTTTGGCCTCGAGCTCCAGGGCGAGGTCGGGACCGCCGGATTTGACGAGCCGGCCGCGCGACATGACGTGCACGTAGTCCGGCTTGACGTAGTTCAGGAGGCGCTGGTAGTGGGTCACCAGGAGCACGCCGTTTCTCTCGGTGTGGAAACGGTTGATGCCTTCGGCCACCATCTTGAGAGCGTCGATGTCGAGACCGGAGTCGGTCTCGTCCAGCAGCGCCATCGCGGGCTTGAGCATGGTCATCTGGAGGATCTCGATGCGCTTCTTCTCGCCCCCGGAGAAACCGTCGTTGAGGTAGCGGGCGGCAAACTGGCGGTCGATGCCGAGCTCGGCCATGTGGGCGAGGAAAACTTTCCGGAAGTCGGACATGTCGGCTCCCTTGCCCCGGTGGGCCTGCACGGCGGCGCGCATGAAGTTGGCGACCGTGACGCCGGGGATGGCCAGGGGGTACTGGAAGGCGAGGAAGAGACCGGCGCGCGAACGCTCGTCGGCTTCCATCTCCAGGAGGTTCCGCCCCTCGAGCCAGGCTTCGCCCGCGGTGATGCGGTACGACGGGTGGCCCATCAGGGCCAGGGAGAGCGACGATTTCCCCGAACCGTTGGGGCCCATGATGGCGTGGACTTCGCCGGGGCGGACGGTCAGGGAGACGCCGCGGACAACCTCCTTGCCATCGACTTCGACGTGGACATCTTTGAAAGAGAACAGCGGTGTATGGTCAGACATGATGGGTCTTCCTTCATCCTAGAGTGATTGTTGACTCTGTGTGTCACGGGCCAGCCCGTCGATCTCGGCGGGGCGGGGGGTGATATCGGTAGTGGCGGCCGCGCCGCCGAGCAGTTGCTCGGCCCCGATGAGCCCCGGTCCCGCCGGACGCCCGGCGCTGCGCGCCACCAGATCCTGCAGCGTCGTCCGCCCGAGAATGTCCGCGATGTAGGCGGCGAGCGTGTCGAGCACGTGGTGGACGCTGCAGTCGTCCTGATGCACGCACACCTCCCGCCGGCCGCTGAAGCGGGCGCAGTGGTCGGGGTCGATGATCGGGCCGCCCAGGGCGGTCATGACCTGAAGGAGGGTGATGCGTTCCGGCTCCCGGCCGAGACAGAAGCCGCCGCTGCGGCCGCGCACGGCGGTCACCAGTCCGGCTTTGCGCAGTATCGCCAAAAGCTTGGAGGCATACGGGACCGAGAGGCCTTCCAGGTCGGCGATCTCGCTGATCGACAACTGGCCATCCGCCCCTCGGCGGGCCAACGCCAGCAGGCAGCGCAGTCCATACTCTTCGAGCGAGGATATTCTCATCAACAGGCCTCTCGGAATCTGATTGACACCGGGCAATATTTAGCTCTTGGATCCATTATACAAAAAGTTTACGCAAATGTAAACATTTTACGTCCAATAACTGCAAATTTCTCGGCGGGTTCCCTTGATGGAGGTCAAGACCGGTGAAAAAAAGCAAGAAATTCCGGTTTCACAAAAGCTTGCGGCGGACAACGGAATACGCTACCTATAGGGGTCGGAGAACCCGATGGAAAGGTAGACAAGACATCGACTTAATCAACGTCGTCGCCCTTGCGTTCGCCCTGGCGCTCGATGCTTTTGGCGTGGCTATCGCGGTGGGAGTCACAGCCGGAGCGATTGACCGGTGGACGATTTTCCGGCTCTCCTGGCATTTCGGGTTCATGCAGTTCGGGATGCCGATAGTCGGTTGGATGGCAGGAAGTTACCTCACGGGTTGGGTGGGGAGTTTCGGCCGCTGGCTGGCCGCGGCTGTGCTGTTTGCAATCGGAGCCCGCCTGATCTGGGAGCAGGCGAATCCGGAAGTCCGCAAGTGGAAGGGGGATCCAACCCGCGGCGCCAGCCTGCTCGTATTAATGGTCGCCACGTCGATTGATGCCCTGGCGGCCGGGTTATCGCTGGCGCTGGTCGGGGTGGCGATCTTGTATCCATCGATGGTGATCGGGGTGGTCGCCGCCGGGATGACCGTTCTCGGGCTGGCTTTCGGTCACGCCGTCGGGATGAAGCTGGGGCGGATCGCCGGCGTGATCGGCGGCGTCATTCTGATCGCGCTGGCGGTTCGGGCGGTGGTGGGATAGGGCGGAACGCCGGTGCGCCGGTGGCCCCTCACTGCCGGACCAGGCGGAGGCGGTACCCGGCTGCGGCGCCCGCGGCGGACGGCTGGGAGAGAAAGAGCGTGTCGCCGGTCACGCGCCAGGTGAATGCGCCGCGGAGCACGATCGCGGGGCGGAGGATTTTCGGGTAGGCTCCCTCGAGTGTGACGGTGGAATCGGTCCACCGGTACGGTCCGCCGCCGTCGCCGGCCTCATCCTCGGGAATCGTGTCCCCCTCGCCATAGACATACGCCTTGGCGTCGAAGATGAACCAGACGTCGACAGTTTCAGCGTAAGCGGAGTCGGCCGGGTCGGCCGGCGTGAAAGCGGAGGCGCCGACGTATCGTCCCACGAAGGGGGCCGCCTTGGGCGGTTCCGATTTCTCCACGGGCATCAACAAGAATACCGCAGTCACAACGGCATAAGCAAGCACAGTCATACAGGCTCCCGCGCTTCGGGTTGCGGATGCGCCGGGCCGGGCCGCGCGCGGTCGGGGAAGGTGGGCGAAAAGCGCTTGCGGCTCCCGGTCCCAGCAGTTATGATGTGAAAGATTTCACAGGTGCGCAAGACGATACTTACGCGGCGCCGGCCCGCGGCCCGGGGCGGCGGCGATGAAGACAGATGAATCTACCACGATGAGCGGTTTTATCTATGAGAGAATTACTATCCGGCAATGAAGCGGTAGCCCGGGGGGCGTTCGAGGCGGGAGTCCGGCTGGCGGCCGCCTATCCCGGCACCCCCTCGACCGAGATTCTGGAAACGCTCGCCGAGCGGTATCCCTCGATCTACTCCCAGTGGTCGCCGAACGAGAAGGTGGCCTACGAGGTGGGGATCGGGGCCTCGCTGGGCGGCGCGCGCACGCTGGTGGCGATGAAGCACGTCGGGCTGAACGTGGCCGCCGACCCGTTCATGACCCACGCCTACACCGGGGTCAACGCCGGGTTCGTGATCGTGTCGGCCGATGATCCCGAGATGCACTCGTCGCAGAACGAGCAGGACAACCGGCACTTCGCCAAGTTCGCCCAGGTGCCCATGCTGGAACCGTCCGATTCGCAGGAAGCCAAGGACATGACGGTAACGGCGCTGGAGTTGTCGGAAGTCTTCGACACGCCGGTGCTCCTGCGGGTGACCACCCGGATTTCCCACAGCAAGGGGATCGTCGAGCTGAGCGAGGCGGTCAAGGGACCGGACAAGAAATTCGTCAAGGAACCCTCCAAGTACGTCATGATCCCGGCCAACGCGAAGAAACGGCACGTGGCGGTGGCCGAGCGGCTGGCCCGGCTCCGGAGGTTCTCGGAAGAGACGCCCATGAACACGGTCGAGGAGAACGGATCGCGGGTGGGGATCATCACCGGCGGGGTCTCCTACCAGTACGCCAAGGAGGTCATGCCGGAGGCCGACTACTTCAAGCTGGGGATGAGTTACCCCCTGCCGCTGGAGAAGATCGCCGCGTTCGTGCGCGCCCACGAGCAGGCGATCGTGATCGAGGAACTCGAGCCGTTCTACGAAGAGCAGATTCGGGCGGCCGGGATCGCGGTGAAGGGGAAGGAGTATTTCGGGGTGCAGGGGGAGCTCTCGCCGCACCGGGTGGCGGAGGGGCTGTTCAAGGCGGGGGTGATCGAACAGCCGCGGGCGGCGGAGATCCCGCCGGCAGCCGACATGTTTCCGCGGCCGCCGGTGCTCTGCCCCGGCTGTCCGCACCGCGGGGCGTTCATGGCCCTGCGCAAACTCGGAGTCGCGGTCACCGGGGACATCGGCTGCTACACCCTCGGGGCGCTCCAGCCGCTCAAGGCGCTCGACACCTGCATCTGCATGGGCGCCTCGATCGGCAATGCGATCGGGATGGAGAAGGTGCAGGGATTCGGCAAGGGAACGGTCGCGGTCATCGGAGATTCCACCTTCCTCCATTCGGGCGTGACCGGGCTGATGGATGCGGTCTACAACCACAGCAACGTGACGGTGATCATTCTGGACAACCGGGCGACGGCGATGACGGGAGGGCAGATGCACCCGGGGACGGGCCGCACGCTCATGGGCGAGCCGGCCCACGAAATCAACATCGGCCAACTGGTGAGAGCCCTCGGGGTCAAGAACTACCGCGAGGCCGACGCCTACGACTATGAGCAGATGCAGGAGGTGATCCGCGAGGAGATTGACAAGCCGGGGCCGTCGGTGATCCACACCACGCGGCCGTGCGTGCTCATGCCCAAGCGAATCATGGACGAACCCTACCTGGTCGATCTCGACCTGTGCAACGGGTGCGGGGTCTGTTTCAAACTCTCGTGCCCGGCGATCGCGGCCGCCGCGCAGCTCAACGAGAGGGGCAGGCCCAAAGCGACGATCGACATCACGCTCTGCACCGGGTGCACGCTCTGCGCGCAGGTCTGCCCGACGGAGGCCATCCAACTGCAGAGCCAGTTTGCGAAGGAGGGTGCGTGACCATGGCGGACGACCGGTTCAACATACTCATTGTCGGGGTGGGCGGCCAGGGCGTGCTCCTGGCCTCCGAGATCATCTCGGAGGTGGCCATGCAGGCGGGATTCGACGTCAAGAAGTCGGAGGTGCACGGCATGTCGCAGCGGGGCGGGGTAGTCAGCTCGCACGTGAAGATCGCGCCCAAAGTCTACTCGCCGACAATCGGCTACGGCCAGGCGGACGTCGTCATGGCGTTCGAGCAGGCCGAAGGGCTCCGCGCGGTCGACTGGATGAAGGGGGACGGCGTGGCGATCGTCTCGGAGACCACGCTCATCCCGGCGATCGTGACCTCGTCGAAGGAATTCACGTACCCGAAAGACGCGATCGGCGCGATGCGCAAGGTCGCCCGGCGCGTCATCGGCGTCCCGGCCGACAAGATCGCCGGCGAACTCGGCAACCCGCGGCTGGTGAACACCATTCTGCTGGGCGTGCTGTCGAATTACCTCCCCTTCGATCTCGACCTCTGGAAAGAGGCGATCCGGGCGCGGGTGAAGGAGAAGTTCGTGCCGGTCAACCTCGCGGCGTTCGACCGGGGCCGGGCGGTGAAGCTCGCGCCCGTCCACGCCTAGGCGGCGGGCAGGCCGATGGCTGAGAAACTGCTGATAATCAACCCGGGGTCGACCTCGACGAAGGTGGCGCTCTTTGAAGGGGACCGGCGGCTGGCCGAGGAGACGGTCCGCCACGACCCGGCCCGGCTGCGCGCGTTCGACAACGTGGCCGAGCAGTTCGCTTTCCGCATGGAGACGATCGATCCGTGGATCGCCGCCCTCGGCCTCGCGGCGGGGGAGATCGCGGCGGTGGTCGGACGCGGCGCACCGCTGCGGCCGCTCGAGGGAGGCTCCTACCGGATCACGCCGCAGATGCTCGACGATGTTCGGACCATGCGTTACTCCAACCACGCCTCCAATCTCGGCTGCCTCATCGCCCACCACCTGGGGCTCCGCTACGGCGTGCCGGCGTTCATCGCCGATCCGATCACGGTTGACAATTTCACCGACATTGCGCGCGTCTCGGGCGTGCCCGAGATCGAGCGCAAGTGCCGGGTGCACGCGCTCAACATCAAGGAAGTCAGCCGGCGGGAGGCGGAGAAGATGGGCATGACGCTGGCGACGGCCGCTTTCGTGGCCTGCCACATGGGGGGCGGGGTCTCGGTCGCCGCGCTCCGCGGCGGCCGGGTGATCGACGTCAACGACGCCCTTCTCGGCATGGGGCCGTTCTCCCCCGACCGGGCCGGCGCCCTCCCGATCGGCGAACTGGTCCGGCTGTGCTACGCGGGGAAGTACACCGAGAAGGAGATGATCGACAAGCTGTCGAAGCACTCCGGTCTGGCCGCCTACATCGGGGAGTCGGACCTGCGGGCGGTGGAGAAGCGGATCGAGGATGGGGACGAGAAGGCGCTGCGGTATTTCACCGCCATGGCCTACCAGATCGCCAAGGAGATCGGGGTGGCGGCGGTGGCGCTCGAGGGGCAGCTCGACGCGATCATTCTCACGGGCGGGATGGCCCACTCGGCGCGGCTGTGCGGCGAAATCCGGCGCTACGCCGGGTTCCTCGGCGAGTTCCGCATCGTGCCGGGGGAATTCGAAATGGAGGCGCTGGCGGCCGCGGGCGTGCGTTTCCTGAGCGGGAGGGAGCCGTTGAAGGAGTACTGAGGGCCGGGTCCGGGGTGACGGTATGGAGATGATCCCGATACATTCGTCCGGGGCGCTGATCGAGCGCGCGATCGCGATCGCGCGCGAAGGGCGCCGGAAAACGGTGGCCGTGGCGGCGGCGCAGGACGCCGACGTGATCGAGGCGGCGGCGCAGTGCCGTGCGGCCGGCATGATCGAGGCCGTGCTGATCGGGGACGAGGCGAAGATCCGGGCGCTGGCCCGCGAACACGGGCTCGACCTGGGCGGCTGCGAGATCGTGCACATGCCGGATCCCGGCCAGGCGGCCCACTGCGCCGCCCGCCTCGCCTCCGAGAGGCGGGCCGACGCGATCATGAAAGGGTTTCTCCCGACCTCGGCCCTGCTGAAGGTGGTGCTCGACAAGGCCTATGACCTGCGCGGCCCCAACACGCTCTCGCACTGCGCGGTGCTCGACATCCCCGGCTACCACAAACTGCTGAATTTGACCGACGGGGGGATGGTGGTGAAGCCGGAGCCGGACCAGAAACTGCAAATTCTCGAAAACGCGGTGCGGGTGGGACGGGCGCTGGGACTGGCGCCGGTGAAAGTGGCCGTGTCGGGCGCGACCGAGACGCCGGGCGAGGGCGCACCGCAGCGCCTCTCCGATCTCGACTACGTGATCCCCCGCGCGGTCGAGCGGTTTCGCGACGTCGTCATCCAGGGGCCGCTCACGCTCGATGCGGCCATGTCGAAGGAAGCGGCGGAGCGGCACGGCATGGCGGGCGAAGTGGTCGGCGACGCCGACGTTTTCCTGGTGGATACGATCGAGGAGTGCAACGTGGTCGCCAAAGCCCTGGTCAATTTCGCCGGGGCGGTATTCGCGGGGGTCATTGTCGGGGCCAAGGCGCCGGTGTCGCTTGTGTCGCGCACCGACACGGCGACCAACAAAAAGGCCTCGCTTGCGATCGCCTGTCTGCTGGCCGACTACTACGCGCAACAGGGAGTGTGGGAGAGCTGAGCGGCGATGGAGCAGGTTGTCACACAGACACAGGCGCGGCTCGGCGGTCGGGCGCTCCGAGCGGCGGTGATTGCCCCTGGCCGGGGCGAAGTCATCGCCGCCTGCGGGCGCGCCGTGGCGGCGGGTTTGATCGCGCCGGCGGTGATCGGCGATTTTCGGCAGATCGCGCGAGCCGAGGCGGACGCGGGATGCACCCTCGGTGGGATCCGGCGGGTGGAAGCCGCGACCGCCGAAGAGGCGGCGCGCACGGCGGCGCGGATGGCGGCGGCCGGCGAGATCGACCTGGTCATCCGCGGCGGCGACGCTCCCGACATCCTCCGGGTTCTGCTGGCGGAAGGGGCAGGGTTGGTTCGCCCGGGCGGGACGGCCGCGCACGTGGCGATGATCAAACCGGAGAAATACGCGCGGGCCTTTCTGCTCACCGACGCGCTCGCCCACCCGCAGCCGGACTTGAAGCTGAAGGCGGCGTTGATCGAGACCCTGGTGCGGGTCGGGCGGCGGGTGGGCATCGAGACGCCCCGGGTGGCGGTCCTGGCGGCGGTCGAGGTGGTCTACCCGCAGATGCCGGTGACGCTGGAAGCGGCGGTTCTCTCGAAAATGGCGGAGCGCGGACAGATCAAAGGGGCGCACGTGGACGGCCCGCTGTCGTTTGACTGCGCCGTCGATCCGGCCGCCGCCGAGAGCAAGGGGATCCGGAATTCGGCCGTGGCCGGGCGGGCGGACGCCATGCTCGCGCCCAACATCGAGACCGCCCAGGGGGTCTACAAGGCGATGGCACTGTGCGGCCGGGCGCAGATGGGCGGCGTTCTGGTCGGGGGGCGCGTGCCGGTGGCGATGCCGCTGGCGGGGGACGGGGCGGACACGGTCTTTTACTCGATCGTGCTGGCCTGTGCGGTGGGGTAGGGGCATAGCAAGCCGTTACAGCAGAAGGAGGGGTACGGCATGATCGTGCCGGTTGGTATCCTTGCCGCAGGTGTTTTGCTGCTGCAGATGCAGGCGGGAGCGCATCAGAGTGTACAGCAGCACGGGGAGGCAGCGGCTCGCTCCGATTCCCTGGCGCATTGCTGGGACTTGGAGCGCAATGCTCGCCGCGTTATCCCACGGCTATATTGGGACGGTAAGACGGACTCGCTGCGCCTGGTTGTCGCCGGTGTCAGGGAGAAGTGTCCGCAGGCAAGTTTTGACAACCTCGTGGTGCTGCTTTCGATTGACGATGGGACATACGATGAATGTTTGTGTGATTCTGAGATGATCGCCGAGATCTGGTGGGGGTTTTCCCGATACGGGGCCGTCCGCTACCCGAGCTACAATGAGCATCTCCTGTCACAGATTCCGGCGGTGCGCGAGTGGAGCGAGTTCACTGCGCAGTACATCGACGATTTGAAAACCCGTGTGGATTCGAATAGCACGGCGTTTGTGCAGTTGCAGTACTACGTAGACAACGTCCGATACATTCTGCGGCGGCTGGCGCGGTCCGAGCTGCCGGGCACGTGCCTTCAGGACACCTACACGTCGAGCATCGAAGCCCTTCTTCAAACACGGTACCGGCGCCGAGTCCACGTTTATGGCAGAACCGGCATTTGGATACCTGTCGGAGGCAACAAAGTTCTCGGGAACAAACTCGAAGTAGGAGGTCAGTTTGCGGTCCGGGACAACAGGTGGGAGTGCGGGTTGGATTTCGCTGCTCGCTTCCTGGGAGAAAGCGAACCGTACCGAGTGCGCGCAGGCGGCGAGATACGTCAAACGAAGGAATTCCTGGGCTTGTTCGTCGGGTGCTCGACAGCATACGAGGTGATCCGTGCAAGGCGGTGGTCCGCGGACGTGTTCGCTACGGTCGGGTTTGACGGCATCAGGGCGGTTTCGCGCACCGGCCGCAACGAAGCCGAATGGATCAACTCTCCGGCGCTCGGGCTCGGTTTCACTCATCGGGTCTGCTTTGACCGAGGTTGCACCCGGTATTTGGGGTTGCAGTGGCGCTGCACGATCGTCGATTACGTCACCCACGGCGGAAGCGACCTGTCGGGCAACGCGCTGTCTCTCAGCCTCGTCTGGGGAGCGATGTCGTCGGGGGCCGACCGCCATCTGCAACGACTTCAGTACTTTTAGCGGTACAGCGAGTGTTGGGAGAGCTGCAAGAAGAGCTGATGCAGAGAAGAACGCACCTTGCTCTCAGATACTGCACAAACTGTCGAGGCCGTGCGCGGGACCGGAGCCGTGCATGCCCCCTTGGTCAGGTCCAGGGAGCGCATTCTGTATACTGATGCGCTGTTGGCGGGGGCGGCAGCGGTTCCATCAAAAAAGCCGTCGCCTCGGGCGAGGCGACGGCTTGGCAGCATTCGGACGGCGCCGAATCACTTCAGATACCTGTCAAACCACCTGGCGATCCAGGTGAGCCGGGCGATGCGGCGGTCGGGCCGGCCGTGGCGCGAGAGGCCGTGGGGCTCCTCCGGGAACCGCACCATCTCGACCGTCCGGCGCAGACGCTTGAGCATCGTGAACATCTGCTCGGCCTGCTCGATCCCGCAGCGAAGGTCCTGTTCATTGTGGAGGATCAGCACCGGGGTGCGGACGTTCGTGAAGTAGGTGATCGGCGAGCACTTCTCATAGTTGCCGGAGTTGTTCCACGGTGTGCCGTCGAGCTCCCGCTCGAGCGACCAGCCGATATCCGAGGCGCCGTACATGGACATGAAATTGACGACCGAGCGCTGGGTGACGGCGGCCTTGAAGCGGTCCGTGTGTCCGATGATCCAGTTGGTCATGTAGCCGCCGTAGGAGCCGCCGGTGACGCCCATGCGTTTCGGGTCGATGAAGGGCTGTGCGGCGAGGAAGTCGGCGGCGGCCATGCAGTCCTGGTAGTCCAGCCCGCCCCATCCTCCGGAGATCGCGTCGGCCCAGGTCTGGCCGCGCCCCTGCCCGCCGCGCGGATTGGTGTAGAAGACCACGTAGCCCTGGGCGGCGAGCCACTGCATCTCGTGGAAGAACGTGTAGCCGTACTGCATGCGCGGGCCGCCGTGGATTTCGAGAATCGAGGGATACTTCCGATTCGGCCGGAAAGCGGGCGGGTAGACGATCCACCCCTGGACCGCGGTGCCGTCGAACGACCTGAACATGAGGTCTTTCGTCTTTCCCAGCACCACCTCGGAAACGAGGAAGGGGTTCAGAGCGGTGCGGGTCACCGCCCGCTTCTCCCCGCCGTGGACCGCCGGGAAAGTCACGATCTCGCCCGCTGTCGCGAGATCGGAGTAGATGATGGCGGCGGTGCGGGCCGGTGCGGCGAGGGACAACGCTTTCACGTGGCACTTGCCGTCGAACACGCGGGTGGGTTGGCCGCCGCGCGCGGGGACGAAGTACACACTCGTGCGGCCGGTATCGGAGCCGATGAAGAAAATCCGCCGGCTGTCGGGCGACCAGCGGGGGACAGCGACGCCGTGCCCCTCGGCCAGGTCGGAAATGGTCATGTCCAGCGCCATCCGATCGAACGCCGGCATGAGGTCGACCGCTTTGGGGGAGCCGGTGCGGCCGACCGTCCAGATGTGGTGGTTGGTCACTCCCCAGGCGTCGCGCGGATTGTCGTGGCCGATGTAGGCGATGAGGCGGCTGTCGGGGGAGAAGCTCGGCGCCGCCTTGGGGCCCGCCGGGGTAGGGAGACGGTGCTCCCGACCGCCGCCGAACGGGATGACGAAGAGATCGTCGTAGAGCATGTCGACATCGGGGTCGGGGCGGCGGTTGGAGATGTACGCGATCCAGCGGCCGTCGGGCGACACCGCCGGCTGGGTGTTGTCCCGCCGTCCGCCGGTCACCCGTCGCAGCGCCGCGCTCTCGACATCCAGGGTGTAGACCTGGAAACGGTCTTTCGGCACGAACCCGGAACCGTCGAGACGGTAGTACAACCGCGTGATGTGGCGGAAAACGGGCGGCTTCTTCTTGTCCTCCTCTTTCTCGATAAAGTGAGAGTCGTTCCAGCGGAGGGCGAACACGAGATGCCGGCCGTCGGGCGCCCACTGCAAGCTGTCGAGGGCGCCGTCGAGGTCGATGACTTTCCGCTCGGCGCCGCCGGCGGCGCCGATGAGGTAGATGCCGGTCTTCTTGTCGCGGGTCGAGATGAAGGCGATGCGGTCGCCGGCGGGCGACCAGAGCGGCGAGCCGTCGGCCGTCTTGCCGAAGGTGTACTGGCGCTGCGCGCCGGAGCGGAGGTCGCCGACAAACAGGTTGCTGTAGTACTTGAGATCGTCCTTGTCCATCCGCTCCACGGTGTAGGCGACGCGCGACTCATCGGGGGAGATGGCCACGGATGTCGGGATGCGGAGGCGATAGAGGTCCTCGGCCGCGATCGGCCGCTTGCGGGAAGGAGACTTACGGGGGGCTTTTCGCATGAGAGGGGCTTCCTTTCCAATGGAGATCGGGTTGTCACGCGGATACTAGCGTTTAAGCCGCTCCGGCACAAGCGGAAAAGTCGCACGCCCCGGGGGCGGCCGGAGGGGCGGCGGGCGCCGACCGGAAATGTCCAATTTGGTTGCCTTTTCCCGAAAAAGCGATATTTTTGGGGACCAGGCGGCCCGCGGCCGCGTTAATACATTGATTAAACGGACCAAGATAATCGATGTTTAGACATAGCCATTCAGGAGGTTAGCACTTTTGGAAGTCCTGGCTCTGATCGAACAAGTGCGCAAGGCCGAGCCCAGGAAGGGGGCGCGGCCCAAGGATACCGAACCGCTCGAGGAGTATTCGGGGAAGACGCCCGCGCAGTTGCGGCGGATGTTGCGGACGATGCTTCTGGCGCGGCGCATCGAGCGCGAGGAGAAGCTCTTGCTGCGCAAAGGGTACAACCGGTTCTTCATCGGCTGCGGCGGCAAGGAGCTGATGGATGTGTGTCTGGCCGAGGCGCTGCGGCCGAACGACCCTTGGATCGGCTACTACCGAAACAAAGCCTTCGACCTGCACCGCGGCGCTTCGATCCGGGAGAAAATGCTCGAGGCGATCGGCGACGCCCGGGGACAGGCGGGGGGGATGCAGATTCCCGCCCACCCGTCCTACCCCCAGTTCGCCATTCTCCCGCAGGCCTCGCCGACCGGTTCGCACGCGCTCGAGGCGGCCGGTCTCGGGTCGGCGGTCAAGTGGCCGCTGCCGATTTCGGCCCAGTCGTTTTTCCCCGGCGGGGCCTACCCGCAGGACGCCGTGGTCACCTGCTGTATCGGCGAAGGCTCGACCAGCGGCAACGAGTTCGCGCGGGCGGTCTTCTACTCGGTGTTCGACAAGGCGCGCAACATCTACGCGATCTACAACTGCGGCTGGGCGATCTCGGTGTCGGTCGAAGAGCAGTTCCCCGAGGGGGACCCGACCACCCCCTTCGAGGGGTTCAAGCGGTTCGGGCTGAAGATCATGCAGGTCGACGGCACTGAGATCAAGGAGGCCATCCGGGGAGCCGAGGAAATGGCGGCCTACGCCCGGTCCGGCCAGGGCCCCGTGCTGGCCAACATCCGCGTCACCCGCGAGGGTTCGCACTCCGGGTCGGACGACCAGTCGTTCTACATGGACCCGGTCGAACTGGACTGGCACACCTACAACGACTGCATTCTCAAAACCTGCAACACGCTCATTGCCGACCGGATCATCACCCCGAAAGAAATCGGGGAGATCTGGGACGAGCTGGACAAGGAAGTCTCGGAGCAGTCGCGCGAGGCGGTCAAGGGGTATTGTCCCAAGACCACGGAGTTCATCGCGAGCAAGGTCTACGCTTCGACCTGGGACAAGACGCAGGAGACGTGGCGGAAGTACCGGGAGGCGTCCCGGGTCGACCGGGCCGCCAAGTACCGGGAGTACCACGCGAAGAAGTACTTCGCCACCCCCGAGCTGCCGGAGACGATCGGCCCGATGACGATGCGGTTCGCGATCAACTACACGCTCTTCGACCTGTTCGGCATGACCGAGGACGTCCTCCTTTTCGGCGAGGACGTGGCCGACTTCTCCGGCCACATGATCCATGAGGTGGAGAAGCAGGCGGCGCTGAAGGGGAAGGGGGGCGTGTTTCTCGTGTCGAAGAATCTCCAGCGCGAGTTCGGCAACGAGCGCTGTTTCAACACGCCGCTCGACGAGGCGGGGATTCTCGGCCGGGCCATCGGCCACTGCTACCAGGGGCGCCGCCCCATTCCCGAAATCCAGTTCCTCGACTACATGTCCCCCGCCTACCAGCAGCTTAAGGAGCGGATCGCCACCACCTACCAGCGCTCGAACGGACAGTGGACGATGCCGATGGTGATTCGGACCACCTACGGCGGCTACAAGCAGGGGGCGGGGGCGTTCTGGCACTCCGAGGGGAACCTCGGTACCTGGGCGAACATCCCCGGCCTCCTCATCGCCGTCCCCTCCAACGCCTGGGACGCGGCCGGACTGCTGCGGACCGCCTGGGCCTGCGACGATCCGGTGCTGTTCTGCGAATCGGTGGCCATCTACAACCGGCGCGACTGGGAAGGCGTGCCGGTGGAAACGCCGATCCCGCCGATCGACGAGCTGATTCCGTTCGGGGTGGCCAAGGTGTACGACGAAGAGCACAGCGACGTCGGCATCATCACCTACGGCGCGACCGTGCACATCTGCCGGAAAGCGGCCGAGCTGCTCAAGGAGAAGGGGATCCATGTGCGAATCGTCGACCTCCGCACGGTCAAGCCGATGGACGAGGAAGCGATTCGGCGGACGGCGAGGGAGTGCGGCAAGGTCTGTATCGTGACCGAGGACCGGTTCCACGGGGGGATGGCGGCGACGATCTCCGCCGTGATCACGGGCGGCGAGGCGCTCTACAGCCTCGAGGCCCCGCTGCGGGTGCTCACCGCGATCGACAGCCGGGTCGCCTACGGCATGGACGGCGACGCGGCGTGCCTGCCGACGGTGGAGAAAGTGGCGGCGATGGTCGAGGACCTGCACGACAATTTCTGAGCGCGAGGGCGCCGGCGATGAGAGCGAGGCCGCGGCTCCGGCGGGAGCGGCGGCCGCGCTTTTTTTCGGCTCCCGGCGAAGCTGGCGCCGGCCGCTACAGCCAGGCGCGCACCTGCTCGCGGTCCTCCCGCTCGGCGATCAGCCAGGCCCCGGCCAGCGCGCAGATCCCGACGACGCCGAGGCCGACGAAGAACTGTGTCCAGCTCAGGGGCTCAATCGCCCAGCGGGCGAGCCAGGCGGCCGGCCCGGCGATCGCGACCGCGGCGAGAGCCGAGGCCAGCGTGAGGCCCATGGTGCGGACGTACGAGATGCCCAGCTCGCGGCCCACGAACAGCGGGCTCAGCGTCGTGTACACGAGCACCTGCGGCCCGGCGACCGCCGCCGCCATGCCGACCAGGCCGTAGCGCGGGATGAGGTAGATCGACAGGCCGAGTTTCAACGCCGCTTCGATTATCAGGACCACCAGCAGGCGGCCGTGGCGCTCGATGCCGAAGAGGATGGCGTGGCCGACAATCTGGGGCAGGAGGAAGGCGGCCCCGACCACGAGCACCTGCATGACGCCGGCGGCCTCGGCGAATTCCGGCGGCAGCCAGAGATCGACAAAGGGGCGGGCGTAGACGACCACCGCGGCGGCGAGGGCGAACGACACGTATGACACATAGCGCACCGATTTGCGGTAGAGGTCGCGCACCGGGCCGAAATCCCCCTCCGCGTCCTTGTGCGAGACCGCCGGGATGAGCGGAAGGGCGGCGGCGTTGATGAGGTTGCGCAGGTAGCGCATGAGCTGGGCGCCCGGGTGGTAGACCCCGGCCAGGGCGGCCGACCCGATCAGCCCGAGCAGGAAAGCGTCGGTGTTGAAGAGGATGAGCCAGCACAGGGAGATGCCGAACGAGATCTTCGAGTAGCCGAAGAGCAGCCGCGCGCTCGGTTTCTCCACGAAGCGGCGGCCGATGTCGAGCTCGGGGTAGCGCTGCAAAAGCAGCCCCGCGCCGAGGAGGTGGCGCACGACGGTCATGACGAGAATCGCCAGCGCGAGCGCCACCAAGCCGTACCCCCGGCTGAGCAGATACACCATCATGAGCGTCCGGACCACCTCCTCGCCGACCGCCAGCGCGTTCGCCAGGTCGTAGCGCTGAAACGCCCCCAGCGTGTTGCCGAAGGGAAGGGCGATGAAGTTGAAGGCGAGGAAGGCCCCGAGAATCAGCAGCGCCGTCTTCCCCTCCGCGACCGTCTCCGGGTCGGAGATGCGGAAGTAGTCGAAGAACAGCTCGACGAATCCGAAGATGCCGAGGAAGACGAGGGCGCCGACGAAGAAGTACAGCAGGTTGGCGGTGTTGAGGAGGCGGTTGATGCGCTCGAAATCGCGCGCGGCGAGGAATTTGGAGACGTAGCGGGTCAGCGCCGAGGTCAGGCCGGCATCGAGCAGCGAGAAGTAGAAGATCGTCTGAAAGATGATCACCCAGACGCCGTAGCGGCTCCCGCCGAGAACCGCCGCGATGTAGGGGACGAAGAGGAAGGTCACGGCGATGCGCACGAGGTAGGCGAACCACGAGGAGAAGGCGTTGCGGATGAGCTGTCGACGTAATGCGGCCATGGGGTATGTTCCTTGAACGGGAGTGTCGGAGATTCGGCCGGCCGGCGCAAGTTTGAACCGGGGGCGGTTGGGGGCGCCCGAACGGTTCCCGGCGGGCGCCGGGAGGTCGGGGCGGGCCCGGCCGGTCCCGGGTCGGCGGCCAGAGAGCCACGGGCGGAATGAGGCCGGCCCGCCTGGCCGCGCGCTGCAAGTGTCGCTTTTTATATGAAGCTGACTTTTTTCGTGGCCGCCGTGACTACGTAGCAGCGCTCCATGTTTGAGTCTGAATCCGCAGACATGAGGAAGAAGCCCGGCCGTCCGGGCTGATAGCCCGCCGTCGTGCCCACCAGGATCTCGCCGTCCTTGAACTCCACCCGGATCTTGCGCCCGGCCGGGGGGCGCGAGGGGTCGAATTCATTTGAGTGGACATGGCGCGCGTCGCCGGTGAAGTCCTTCACGAAAAACAGCGCTTTCAGGTCGCGCGTGTGAATTTCCATCGGCTTCGCCCCGACGGGATCGGTCATCACGTTCACATGAAAGAGATCCTTGGTCGGGACGAAATCGGCTGTCGTACCTTTGACTACTCTACCGTCGGCGAACCGTACCACCACTTTATTCACAGCCTTCTCCTCTCGCAAAACCAGGCCGCCACGACACTCTTCAATCCGGCCTCTCTGCCGTCAGCGATTCCACCACCCCAAGGTCCGTGCGGTCGCCGGACGTTTGCGGTGCGTGAGAATCACCCGCATGGTAATCCAAATTGACGTGGGCATCAAGTGGAACAACACCGCCGCGTCACCGGCCGGGCCAGAGCCGGGCAGCGCGGGCGGGGCGTGTCGGGGCAGCGCCGGGAACGTTCGGGGACTGCTGCCGGCGAAGGCGGCCGAAAAGGCCGCCGGCGGCGGTGCAGAAAAGCGTTGTCTTTTGCAGCGGACAGCCGCTTAATGCGTGTAAAAGGTGAATTGAGGCGGCGAGAACCCTGAGCTGAGGGAGTGACCGGTGAGCGGAGTGAATCGGGTGAGCGCGTTCCCCCAAACGAGACCGGGTACGGGCGGGCTGCGCGCGGCCGGGGCGGCGGCGCTGGTGGTTTTGAGCGTGCTCTCAGCCGCGGGCGTCCGCGCGGCCGACCGGGCGGAACTGTACGGATTCGCGCCGGCCTATCCGGCGGCGCCGCTGCCGCCGGTGGCCGTGGAGCGGAATCAGCCGTTTCTCACGCACAAGCGGCTGGTGCGGATGGTGCTTGAGATCGACGCGTCCGGCCGGGTGACCGGGGCGGCGGCCGCCGACTCCACGCTGGGGCAATTCGCCAACTACCTCGCGGAGTACCTGTCAGCGCTGCCGTTTGTGCCGGCACATTTTGAGGGTCAGGCGGCCGCGTCGCGGCTGCCGGTCGATTTCCTGTTCGAGCCGATGCGGCCGGCGCCCGAGGCGCTGCCGGCGGTCGATCACACGGGACGGGTGGTCGAGGCCGGGCGGTATTTCGACACCTTTCCCCTCAACGGCATCCGCCCGCCGCGGATTGTCGAGTTCCCCTCGCTGTTTGCGGATCTCCACTGGTCGGATACCGCCTCTGTCTATCCCTACGTGCTCCTGGCGCTCGAGATCGACAGCGCCGGCCGGGTGACGGCGGCCGAGGCGGTGCGCTCGACGCTTCCCTCGTTCACGCAGACAACACTCAACGCCGCCCTCTGGGCGACCTACGACCCGCTCGTCGTGCGGGGGGAGCGCCGGGCGGGGCGCTGTTTCGTGCTGGCCGCCTACTACCCGCAGGTCATCTATCCGACGAAGGTGTGGCGAGCGGAGGCAAGCGCCGGGGCGCCGATTCTCGAGCGGACGCGCGTTCGGCTGATGCCCGATACCGTTGGGCTGCTGGCGCCGCCGGTCCCGCGCCTTCCAACCGGCGACTCTCTCGATGTACCGGGGGCGCGCGTGTACAGCGACCGCGACACGAGCGGGGCGGTTTTTGCTGTCGACCCCAGCGGACGGGTGAGCGTGCAGGCGTTTGACACGAATTCGCGGGAGCTGACAGCCGCGCTGCGGCGAATGGCGGAGCACCTCAAGTTTTATCCGGCGCTGACTTTGGCCGGCGGGCGGGAGTCATTTCGCGGGATGGTGTTTGTAACCGGGCTGCCTAGTGGCCGGCTACGAATAAACTACGTATGGTGAGAACGGCTGCTCCGGCCGGGGCGATGTTTTAAGTTGTTGCGATGTAGGGGCTTGGCGATTGTTGCGGGACAGGGCGGCGGGTATCGGCTGACGCATAAGTTGCGTTCATTTCGCGGGGTAGGCTGCCGGGCAAATTGCTATTTCGTCCATCTTGTTGTCTCCTAATATCTTCCCGCTCACTTCGGGCGCCGGGCCGCTCCGGGCATGGATGTTGAACATGCGAATCCAGGAAACTTCTGTGGACCATCCCCTCGGCCTGGAAGAAACAGCGGGCAGCGGTGTAGAAAAGGAGAGTGTGAGATGGAAAGGACGGTAGGCATGCTGAACATGGTGACGGCGATCAACTTGCTTCTGGCGGCCACCTGTTTCGAAGTGAGTTTCGGTTGGCTTCTCAGCGCGGTTGTGCGCGGGGCGATCGGGCTTGCGGTGTTTCTGTATTTTGGTCTCGCGCTCGGACAGATGGTGAGTGTGATGGAGAGAAATCCGACCGTGTGGTCGGGTATGGACGCATAGGGAAATATTCGCTTGACAAGGGGTGATTTGCACGTATTTTTCGAATCTGTTTAGGAAGTTAATGAGGGAAAAAGGTTTGGAAGCAACGATTTACACACGCGCATGCGTCTGGATGCTGGTAGTGGCGATGCTCGCCACGCTGGGGAATCCGGCGGCGGCCGAGGAGCTCAAGCCGGAGATTCAGCAGATGCTCAACGCCGGCGACACGGCCAAGGCGATCGAGCAGCTTCGCGCGCAAATCGGCTTGGACAACGCCTACCACTACAATTACTACATCCTGGGCATGATCTATTTCAACCAGGAGCGGTATGAGCAGGCGCTGGAGCAGTTTCAGTTGGCGCTCGACCGCAAGACGGGGCATATCGCGTCGTGGTACCAGTTGGGGCTGACGAACCTCGCGCTGGACCGCCTCGACGAGGCCCAGCGGGCCTTCGAGGAGGGGCGCAAGAAAGCGGGCAAGGACAGGCCGGAGATGTTCGACAACGGTCTCGGGCTGGTGGCGATGGCGCGCAAGCAGTATCTCGAGGCGACCAAGCTCTTCCAGCAGGCGACCGTGAAAGATTCGCTCAATGCGTCGTACTGGATCAATCTGGGCGACGCGTATTTCAACCAGGGGGTGGCGCCGCTGGCGGTGACCTACTACCAGAAAGCTTTGACCCTGGACACGGCCTCGACCGAGGTGTACTACCACTGGGCGGAGGCTTGCCTGGAGTTGCGCGATTACAGCTGCGCCATGGACAAGCTGCGGACGGTGCTGCAGTCCGACAGCACGCACGCCCCGGCCTGGCGCCGGGCGGGCGAGATCTATTTCAAAGCCGGGCTCTCCTCGCGCGTCCGGGCCGACCGGATGGAGCGGTTCCGAGAGACGGTCGGATCGTACCGGCGGTTTTTTGAACTCAGCCAGGCGCAGCCGGACTCGGCCCACGTGCGGCCGTATTTCGAACTCGGCATGGCCTACCTGAATCTCAACGCCTTCGATTCGGCGATCGTCTATTTCGACAAGGTGCTCGCCATCCCCTATGAGCCGCGGGACATCTACTACTACTACGGCCGGGCGCTCTGGGGAGCGCAGGACTACGTGAGGGGCGGGGACTTCCTCACCAAGCATCTCGCCTGGGTGGAGGAGCAGGGGGACGGCTACACGTCGTCGGTCAACGAGGCGGAGTTCTACCAGATGCTCGGGGACTGCTGGTTCTACCGGGAGCACGCCGACGAGGGGCAGAAGGCGGCCGACTATACGACGGCGCTGGGGTACTGGAAGCGGTCGCTGGCGCTGGACTCGACGCAGGCGCGAATCGTGTACTACACGGCGGTCGGGTACCACACCCTGGGCAGTTATGACCAGGCGATGACCTACTACGACAAGCGGATTGCGCTCGGGATTGACTCGAGCAATGCGGCGGTCTACAAGAACGCCGGTTTCTGCGCGCTCAACCTGGCCGAGCAGGCGGGCGGCGAATCGGGCGGGGCGGAGGAATTTGTGGAGCCGGGGACGGCGCCGGCGGATCCGGTCGACCCGACGGTGATGTACCGGCGGGGGGCCGAGTACATGCTCCAGTACATGCAGTACCAGCCGGCCGACACGGCGGTGGCCAAGCGGGTGGCCTACGTCTACCTGTACAACCTCGGCGACTGCGAGAACGGGGTGAAGTATTACCAGCGGGTGCTGCAGCTGGATCCGGGGAGCTGCGAGGCGCTGAAGTCGCTCGGCTACGCATACTTCGGGGGCGTGTGCACGAAGGACTACACCAAGGCGATCGAGTATCTCACGCGGGCCAACCAGTGTTTCAGCGCCCAGAAGGCGTGCGCGGACGTGACCACCATGCTGTATATCGCCCAGGCCTACCACCTGCGGGCGGCGGCGAAGCTTGACGCCAGGCAGGACGGGACGAGCGATTTCGAGCAGGCCAACAAGTGGTACGGCCAGGTGCTCAAGTGCGATCCGAACAACGCCGAGGCGAAGAAGGGCCGGGACGAGACTCAGTTTGAATTCTAAGGCTGTGTATTGTGTAAGGCGTCTTTCTGGTAGGAGCGTTAATGGCTGAAAAGGTGAAGCAACAGGACACGCCCAGGCAAGTATCAGAGGACCAGCGGTTCAAGTTTATCGGTTTTGAGGTCTATCCGGGCAAGCCCAAGGATCTGTTTGGAAGCGAGGCTGAACGGACAAAGCTCGTGGAGGCGATTCGGGAGAAGCGCCGCAAGGGGCAGGTGACGCGGGAAGAGTGCAAGCTGTTCGAAGAGCGCGTCACGTGGATCGACAAGATCGTGCTGACCCTGGCCTGTGCGGTAATGATTATTGCTCTGTTCTTTCCGTGGTTTGCGGTCTACAATGAAGTGGTCGATACCGCGGCCGCGCCGCGCGAGGCGATCACCGAGGGGGGGCTGACGGTGTCGGACGCGCCGGCCACGCCGGCGGCCGCTGCGCCGGCCGGAACGACGGCCGGGGAGACGGCGGCGCCCGGAGCGCCATCCCCGTCCAGCGTGCAAAGCGAGCAGGTCAGTCCCTCCGAGGAGGTCATCAGCGGATTCATTGCCCGAAGGCAGGTCCACCGGGAGTACACGCGCGTGTCCGGCCTCGGGGCGCTGGCGGAAATCGGCGGCGCCGGGTCGGTGGTGTTCTCCTCCGGGCTGGGGCTTATGCTCTCGGGTGTGCTGATCATCGCTTTCATCCTCCTCTGTCTCGCCCTGCCGGTGTACACGCTGTACAATCTGTGGGCGGGGAAGGGAACCGCGGACGAACAGGCGCTGCAGCTCAAGCGCATTCTGCGCTACCACTGGGCGTTGCTGGCGATTTTCGGGTTGCTCGTGTTCCTGTCGTTTTTCGGCGGGGAGTACGGGAGTCTGGCGGCGCAGAAGTACAGCAGTCTCGGCGACAGCTACGGGCCGGGCGTGCTGCTGGGGGTGCTGTCCTGGGGATTGATCGTCGCGCTGGCGGCCTCGATCCTGGCGGCGGCGAAGGGTGCGGAAATATAAGTCGGTTGGTGAGTGTGCAATAAAAGGAAACGGAGGCCATTTCAGTGGTTAAACAGACAATCTTCGTCGCGCTCAACGCTATCATAGCGTTCGCCATCGGGTTCGGGCTGTGGTACGGGGTGTTCCGGACATCGGAAACGCCGATTGTCCACTCGATCTACCAGGGCGGGCCGCTCGTCGTTCTCCTGATCATGATTTTCATCATGCTCATCGTGTTCGTGATTGAGCGCTACCTCTCGCTCTATAAGGTGGCCAAGGGCCGCGGGTCGGTCCAGGTGTTTTTCAAGAAGCTGGTCACCCTGATTCAGAACGACGATTTCGACGGTGCGCTGGCGGCCTGCGACAAGCAGCGCGGCACCACCGCGAACGTGCTTCGCGCCGGCGTCGAACGCTACCGCGAGATCAAGGGCAACGCCGAGTATACGCCGGAGAAGCGCATCCAGCTCACCCAGTCGGCGATCGAAGAGGCCAACGCCCTCGAGGGACCGCTCATGGAGCGTAACCTGATCGCGCTGTCGACGATTGCCTCGATCGCGACCATGGTGGGTCTGCTGGGGACGACGATCGGGATGATCCGGGCGTTTGCCGCGACGGGGAATGTCGAGGGCGGCGTGATCGACGCGCAGCAGCTGGCGGTGGGGATTTCCGAGGCCCTGGTGAACACGGCCGGCGGGCTGCTCTCCGGTATCCTCGGGATCTTCTTCTACAACTTCTTCGTCAACAAGGTCGACGCGTTCAACTACACGACGGACGAGGCGACTTTTGAAGTGATGCAGATTCTCAAGCAGAAAGAGGGAATCTAAGGTATGGCGAAGAAACGGCGGGTCGCTATCCGCATCGACATGACGCCGATGGTGGATATCGCCTTTCTGCTGTTGATTTTCTATATGGCGACGACGCAGTTCAAGCCGCCGGAAGCCCGCGCGGTGGAGCTGCCGAAGTCGCACTCGCAGATCGAGCTGCCGGACAAGGACATCATCAACATTACCGTGTCCAAGCTGGACTCGATCTACGTCGACTACGTGGAGAAGGCGACCATCACGATCGAGGGTCAGGACGTCACGACGACGGTGCGCCGGGTGCGGACCGCCGACAAATACAACGTGGCGCAGGAGATCCTCAAGGCGCGCGCCAAGAACATCAAGTCGCTGGTGGTGATCAAAGCCGACCAGGCGGCCAGTTTCGGCATCATGCAGGACATCATGAAGTCCATGCAGGAGAACAACCTCGAGCGGTTCCTCATCATTACGGACCAGGAGACGGAAGCCGGCGGGATGGAGCGCGTCATCTTTGAAGGCTGAGCCAAGCGGCACCGGAACGGCCGCCGGATGCGGCGCCGGAAGGAGAGTGAAGAGACAATATGGCCGGTGAAGTAGTACAACGGGAAGCCAAGGGCAAGAAGAAAGGTCTGCGGCGGCAAAAACGCCGGATCGCGATCCGCATCGACATGACGCCGATGGTGGACATCGCCTTCCTGCTCCTGATCTTCTACATGGTCTCGACCGTGTTCTCGATGCCGCAGGCGATGGAGATCAACCTCCCGCCCGCGGAGCAGATGGATCAGGAGATCGAGGTGAAGGAGTCCAACCTGCTGACGATCCGGGTCGACGGCCAGGGTCGCTACTGGTGGAATCTCAAGACGCCGACGCCCGACAACCTGCCCCTCTTGCTGCCGCCGGATCCCCAGCGCCCCGACACGATCCCCTACCGCCTGTGGGAGGACACGCTGCGCGGGCTGCTGGTGAACCAGAACCGATTGAACCCCAAACTGAACACGCTGATCCTGATCCATAAAGACGGCAGCTACGCTGACATGGTGGACATTCTCGACGAAATCGACCTGATCGAACGTTCCTGGAACGAGTATCAGGCGAAGAAGCTCCGGAAGAAACTGGACGAGCTGAGCAAGGACGAGAAGTTCTCCTACCGGTACGCGATTGGCGAGTGGATGGCGCGCGACGACAAAGTGCAGGAAGCGGCCGAGGCGCAGGCCCGGTTAGGAGGGCTGTTGTAATGGCAGAGACAACGCGGTCCGACAAGGGGCCTTTGGCGATGGCGGCCGGCGGGCGCGGGTGGAGCGTGCTCTACTCTCCCTACGGCGCCTTCGAGATGAAGGCCAAGTACCAGCGGAATTTCCTCTTCGGTACGCTCATCACCACCTCGGTGGTGGCGCTCATCGTGATTGTCGCGGCGATCATTTCGAGCCTGCCCGAGGAGGATTACTCCGACGTGCCGCAGGTGGTGATCAAGACCGTGGCCGATCTGGGTCCGCCTCCCTCGATCGCCCGCAAGCCTCCGCAGGTCCAGGTCGCCCAGCCGCAGGTGGCCGCCCCTAAAGTGGGTATTCCCAAGCCGGTGGCCGACGAGGAAGTGGTCGACGAGGACGTGGTGATCGCGACCCAGGAAGAGCTGGCGGAAATCACCGCCCCGAGCATCTCGGAAGCGGCCGGTTCCGGCGACATCGTCGTCGACATCCAGGAAGAGGATTTCATCCCCGCCCCGGAGGACTTTGTCCCGGTCGAGGTCCAGCCGGAGGTCATCTCCGAGGTGAAACCGGATTACCCGCCGCTCGCCCGGCAGGCCGGGATCACCGGCGACGTCTACGTCAAGGCGCTGGTGGATGAGCAGGGGAATGTCATGAAGGCGATTCTCGCCAAGTCCTCGGGCACGCAGTCGCTGGACGATGCGGCGCTCGAGGCGGCCCACAAACGCAAATACCGGCCGGGGATCCAGAACAACCGGCCGATCAAGGTCTGGGTAACGTACAAAGTTGAGTTCCGGCTCAACGAGTAGCCGACATCGGTTTTCACTCTCCGTTTACAGGGCGCCCGCCGGCTTCGGCGGGCGCTTCTCTTTTGGCCATTTTCCGCTCCCCGATTGCCCCGGCTTCTCCGTCACTCTAGTGAGGGCGTCCCCGCAGACCCGGCCGCCCGTTTCAGGGAAGAATCGCCGGCTCGGCGGGTACTCTCGACAGAGGCGACGGAGGTTCGGTATTCGAAGTGAGAGGAGCCAAGTATGGCGAACCAGGCAAACCCGCTGTACGCGCCCTACGGCGCATACGCGATGAAAGCGGCCTACCAGAAAAACCTGGCGGCGGCGAACCTGCTGACGGCGCTGGCGGTCGGCGCGGCGGTCCTGGCCGGAACGCTCTGGCCGGCGAACGAAGAGCCCGCCCCCCCGCCCGACCGGTCGCGCGTGATCTCGATGATGGATCTCGGGGGACTTCGGCCCCAGAGCATCGTCTACGACGTGCCGGAGCTCGCCGTGCCGCAGCCGCAGCGCCAGGAGGCGGTGGCGGTGGGAATCCCGACGCCGGTGCCGGATGAGGAGTATGCGGGAGAGCGCGACCTCGTGATGGCGTCGCCGCGCGAGATCGCGGAGAATCTCGGGCGGGGCGCGGACGCGGGCGGAGCGACCGGCGTGATCATCGATACCGCCGTCCGCGAGTTCATCCCCGAACCGACGACCTTCGTGCCGACCGAGATCCCGCCGCGCCTGGTCCAGCAGTACAAGGGGGACTATCCCCGGCTGGCCGAGATGATCGGGGCGACCGGGACCGCCCAGGTCTGGGTGCTGCTCGACGAGGAGGGGAAGCCGCGGGAGGCGCGCCTGGCGCAGTCGACCGGGACGCCGGCGCTCGACGAAGCGGCCCTGGCGTGGGCGATGAAGTGCACCTACGCGCCGGGGATCCAGAACGGGCGGCCGATCAAGCTCTGGGTGACGATCAAGTACACGTTTGAGCTGTGACCGATTCGCTCGGGCCGCCCCTGAACGGCTCACGGAGCCGGGACGGCAAGGATCCCCCCGTGGGCCGGTGCAGCAGTCGCAGCGGCCGCGGCCGCCGAAAGCGAGCGCCCCCCGGCGACCAGCCGGGGGGCGGTTTTCTATGCGGAGCCGACGGGCGCGGCTAGCGGTTGTTGGTGCGGGCGGGGAAAGGTTCCGGCGGCTTCCCCGCGACGGTGCGGGCGGTCTCGTCGATCCTGCGGTTCTTCGCCGCGAGGGCCGCGGTGTCGGGCGGGGGCGGGCCGACGCGCCACTCCGCGTCCCTGCCGAACAACTCCGGATGGACATACTTGCCGCGGTCCTCGGACGATTTTGCCGCTTCCACATCGACCGGGTGGGCCTGCGCGTAGAGGTCGTTGCGGACGCCCGTCACCTGCCAGGAGACTTCGATCCCGGGCTTGTCGGTACGAATCGTGAACTGTCCGGCGCTGATCTTCTCAGCGATGATTGCCTGCGCGAAATCACCGATCACCGTGAGCTGATAGCGGAAGTCGCGGTTGTACGCCTCGCAGTAGTCCGGGAGAGTAACGGTCGCATAGCCGGAGGCGTCGGTGATCACGTTGCCGCTGTAGACGTTGAGCATCTCGGGGGATTCGACCTGGGCATGCTGGAGGTATTTGTTGTCGGGGTCCAGAGGGTGGTCGATACGCGACAGGGCACCGCTCCTCCAAATGTTGCCGGTGACTTCAATGTCGCCGACGAAATACCCGGCCCAATTGGTGGAGGCGCTGTTGGCCGTTCCATATATGCCGCACGCGTAGTAGCCGCCGGAGGCATAGCCGTAGGCCCCGTAGTTGTAACCGGGAGAGATGGCATAACCGTGAAACCCATAGCAATTGCCCGCGCCGGTCGAGTAAGCTTCGCCCTTCACGGCCTGATACGTGTTGGAGCCGCCCCCGTTGACTATGCCCTGGGCGCCGATGTAGCCGCCTTCGAAGCGACCGCCGACGCCCCAGTAATCGGCGATGCGGGCGGTGGATTTGACGCCGATGTGATCGGCCTTAAGTGTGGAATCGCCACTGTACTCGACCGCCACAATGACGTCGGGGGAGGTGCTCGCGTAAAGGGCCTCGAAGTAGCCGTTTCGAATACGACTCGACTGGACGCTGATCCCGCGACCGCCGGCGAAGCGGGCGCACACAGAATCCCAGGGATTCAAGGAGTAAGCCTCAAAAGCCACACCGCCGTTCCAATGCTGTGCCAGAAGAGCCGGCCATTGGCCTTTCGCAAAAAAAGCTCCCGCCAGGCCATCCATGTCGGGGCTGCTGCCGACTATGGCAGCGTTCGGACCCAACCAGGTCACGCCGAAGGTGTCTCCGACATGGGCATAGATCGGCCACCCGGACTCGGCAAAGATAGACAGCGCCGGAGATCTCACCCCGCCGGAGGGCTGCCCTATGCGTACTGCGGTCTGATTGCTGGCGACGTTCAGTTTGCCGTTGAAAAAGAGTGCGTCCCAGGTTGAGGGCAGGTGCACGTACGGTCCCACGTCGAGGGTGTCGGCGGGATCGACCGGCTTGAGGATGTGGGCGGGGTTTTGCCACAGGGAGGAACCGGTGAGATCCTGGGCGGGGATCCAGGTGGAACCGTCCCACTTGAGCACCTGGCCGGGGGCGGCCCCGTTCGAGGCAAGATCCTGGCCCAGGATCGAGTGGTCGACGACCTGGGCGGTGGCGATGATGTCATCGGCCACGCTCTCCGCCCGCCAGGCAAGCGAGGACCGGTAGGCATAGGGGACACTCACGATCGGGGTCAGCGGCCGGCCCTCAGGGTAGCCCACGACGGTGATGCCCAAATAGCGGATCGGCCCGGAGAAGATGTTGTCCGGGAACTCGGTCACGCTCCCCAACACCACTTCAAACAGGCCGTCGGCGACGGGAACGTCGGGCCGCGTTTCGGTCCAGAGGTTGACGGTGCCGCCGGTGTCGAAGTACAGGGCAAACCTCATGGTGTAGGAGCCGTCGAGGGGAACACCGGTGTTGTCGGTCAGGCGCCCCTGGTAGGAAAACAGAACAGGGACCTCAGCGCCCGACGCGGTGGAGGCTGTCGCCAGCAGCATGGCTGCGGCGAGGGCGAAACAGGCTGTGCGCATACGCATCTCCTCGTTCGCGGACGTATTCGAAAACGTGTGTGAGCTTCTTCTGCGTTGGACTGACGATTCAATATAGCGCCGCCGACCAGTTTGTCCAGATTCAATAGAAACTGCCGATGGGGGCGCGGTTCGGGCCGTCTCCCATTGGATCGGTGCCAAGCTGTGGGGGAAGCAGCAGACCGGCTGAGTGCGGGGGACCGACCGGCAGGCCGGTGCTTCCGCGCCGCCGCCCCCTCTGCCCGTTCGGACTTTCTAAGCCGTTGTTATTCCCTTATTTACATAGATAACTGCTCATGCGTGCAGTTATTCTTCGGCCACCCTGCACTTTTCGCTTGACAGGGGCACAAATGTGCAGTATATGGGGAGAAACGGAGATTAATCACGTCAGGAGGCGAGGATGACAGGCGAGAATCTTTTTTCCGGCGAGGCGGGGCGGGAGCCCCGGGAGGCGGCGGGGGCGGTGCCGCTGTTCGGGGCGGAGAGTTCATTTGACTGGATGAACACGGCGGTGGCGGGGGGTGGCGATTGCTGTTACCTCGATGCCGCCACCTGTCCGGACTGCAGCAGCGGGATGATTCGCGCGGGGGCTTGTTTCACCTGCCCCATGTGCGGGTGGGGCGGGTGCAACTGACGACGGGCGGACGGTTGCGGGCGGTGCAGGGCGAGGCGAAGAGGGACACTGAGATGCTGAGTGGCCGGCGGAGTGCGGCCGGAAGCGGGAGGACAGATGAGTGTGTTACGGTTGGAGGAGTTGGCGCCATATGGCATTCCCCGCCGGCTGATTGAGCTCTGGCGGGAGCGGCAGGGGGAGACGCTGCTGCCGGTGCAGAGCCGGGCGGTCCGTCGGGGTCTGCTGGGCGCGCCGGGGGAACGGGCCGAGGAAGCGGCGCCGCTGCGCATGTTGATCAGCGCGCCGACGGCGGCGGGGAAATCGTTTTGTGCCGAGATGGCGGTTGCCCGGACACTGGCGGGGCGGCGGAAAGCGCTCGTGCTCGTGCCGCTTCGCTCGCTGGCCGACCAGAAACACCGCCTGCTGGCGGGGACGTTCGGGGCGCTCGGCCTGCGGTGTCTGATTGCGAGCGGCGATTATCCCGAAAACGACCGTGCTTTTGCGGAATCGGATTACGACGTCGCGGTGGCGATTTTCGAGAAATTCGATGGTCTGCTCGGCACCCGTCTCGAAGTCCTGCGCGCGATCGGGCTCCTGGTCGTGGACGAAATCCAGACGGTGTCGGAGCCGGGGCGCGGCGCTGTGCTCGAGCGGCTGCTCACGTGCGTGCGGGCATCGGCATACCGGCCGGGACTGCTCGGCTTGTCTGCGGTGATCGGCGAAGGGGAGAAAGCGGCCGGGCGGCTGGCCGAGTGGCTGGAGGCCGGGCTGGTGGTCGAGAGCAGCCGTCCGGTCGATCTCCTCCGCGGGGTCGCCGCCGAAGGGGCGTTCCGCTACCGCTCGTTCAATTCCGGGCGGGAGGCGAGCGAGCCGTTTGTCCTTGCGCGCGAGCCGGGCGGCGATCTGTTCGAGAGCCTGATCGAGCGGCTGCGCGAGGAACCGGGATCGACGATTGTCTTTCTCAAGTCGCGGCGGGAGACGGTCGAGGCGGCCATGCGGCTGGCGGGGGCGGTCGGCTGGCCGGCGGCCGAGCAGGGAACGGCGGAGTTGGCGGAAGAGGAGCCCTCGGCGTTGAACCGCATTCTTCGCCGGGTCATGGCGCGCGGGGTGGCGTTCCACAACGCGGATCTCTCCCCCCGGCAGCGCCGGGCGGTGGAGGAGAGTTTTGCCCGGCGGGAGGTGCGGGTGATCTTCGCCACAACGACGCTGGCCATGGGGGTGGACCTGCCGGCCGACACGGTGTATCTCGAGACGGTCAAGTACACCGGGGGGCGGCGCGATGCCCGGCCCGCGCTCGTGCCGGTGAGCCGGGCGGAGTTCGACAACATGGCCGGGCGGGCCGGGAGAGCGGCCCGGGCGGAAGTGCGGCCGGGCCGCGCGGTGGCCCTGGCCCAGTCGGAATTTGAGGGCGATATCCTCTGGGAAAACTACATCGCCTCCGGAGAATACACATCGGTGCGGTCGGCGTTCGACTCCATGCCGCTCGCGGACTGGGCGCTGCACGTGCTGGCGACCGGCCTGGCGGCCGATGCGGCGGGACTGGCCGCCGTCTACCGGCGCTCGCTGCGGGCGGTGACGGAGCCGGAGGCGCCGCCCCCCGATTTCGAGGCGGTTCTGGACTTGCTGACGCGGGAGGGAGTGGCCGGGCGCGAACCGGACGGCCTGGTGCGTCCGACCCCGGACGGGGAGACCGCCGTGCAGACCGGGCTGACCTGCGCGCAGGCGGTGCATTACACCCGGCGGCTGCGGGAGAGTCGGCCGGCCGAGGAATTCGGGTGGCTGGCGCTGGCGCTCAGCGGGCCCGACTGGGAGTTGCCCGCGGGACTGCTCAGTCGGCAGGAACTGGCGGACAACGGCCCGCTGCGGCGGTTGTACCGCCGCTGTGACCATTGGCTCGCATCCGCCCGCGTGCTGATCGGCCAGCCGGGGGGACGAGGGCTGACGGAGTACCGCACGGCCGGCGCGCTCAAGGCGGCGCTGCTGCTGGAGCAGTGGCGGCGCATGACGCCGGTCAGGGAGCTGGAGGAGGAATTCCGGGTCCACGCGGGGCAGATCATGGCGATCGGCGATACAGCCGCGCACCTGCTGAGCGGCATTGCCGGGTTGCTCGATAATCTTGACGGCGGCGGAGACAAACTCCGCCCGCTCGTGTTCAGCGTTCGCTTCGGAGTCGTCCCGGAGTTGCAGGGGCTGCACGCAGCCTTCCGCGATATCCTGGCGCGCTCCGATTTTGCGGCGCTGGCGCAGGCGGGAATTGTCCGGGTGCCCGACCTGATCGGACACGACCCGACCGACCTGGGGGAGATCGTGAAGCAGGAGCGCAAACTGCAGAAATTGCTGGCCAGGATAATGGAGTGGAAGAAGGAGGTAAGTATGCGGCAGTCGGAGGTTCTTTCGCGGGTGGCACCCTATCCGGTGCGCGGGTCGGGGCCGCGGCCGGCGTCGGTGGAGATCGACGGATCATGTGAGCGGGAGCGGTATTTGGTGCGGGTGGACGGCCGGCCGGTGTGGCTGACGGGGAAATCGTTCAAGTACTTCACGCGGCTGGCCTGGTCGCGTGTGCAGCGGGACGGGGGGTGGATGTACAAAGAGGATATTGAGCAGGGATTCAACCAGGCGCGCTACCTGTACCGGATGAAGAACGAGATCAACGAACGTCTCGATTCGGAATGGGAGGTGTTCGAGAACAACCGTCTGGGCTACTATCGGTTGAACGCCGATGCGGGGAGGATCCGGCTGAATGTTGAGCGGCTGCGGAACCACCCCGACTGGGAGGTGCGGTCGCTGTTTGCGGGGCAGACCGAGTCGGCGGTCAACTGAGACCGGGCGGCGGGACCGGCCGGGACGCGGACAAGACAATTGACGTATCCCTCGCGGCGCCCGGATCCCCCTCGTCCGGGGCGGTGGGAGCGTTCGCCGGCGGGGCAGGATTTTTTCCTGCCCCGCTTTTGCGCGTTGGGCGGGGGTGCGCGGCAGGAGGTGACAGGGGGGCGCGGCCCGGGAAGCCGCCGGAGCCGGCCGGCGGTACGTATAAAGTGCGGTGGCGCAACGGAATTATGCTTTGACAATCGTTCAGCAACGTGCCTGATTTGTCGAAAACTAGTTGAAGCGAGGAAGCCGCCGATGTTCCTCGCCCCATCGCTATGATAGTACGCAGCAAAAACAAGCTCCCCGTGCTCGTTACCGACCAGGAGCAGCAGTACCCGGTGTTGTCGCTGCTCACCGGCGTGTTGTTCCCGGGCTCGATGATCACCATCCAGGTCGGGCGGCGGTCCAGCATCGACCTGATTCGACAGTGCCACGAGAGGAAGCAGGAGTTTGTGGCGTCGTTCACGCTGTCCCGCCGCGGGGGCGACGACGTCGGGGCGCTGCACGAGGTGGGGGTGCTGGCCGCGGTCCGCGACATCCAGAAGGGCGTGGGGAATTCGCTGATCGTCACGATCGAGGGGCTGCGGCGGGCGGTGCTGGGGGAGGTAGTCCGGCAGGATCCCTACCTCACGGCCACCGTGCTGTTTCTCGAGGACCCGGCGGGCCCCGACAAGGACATCGCGGCCAAGGTCAGGCAGGTCATCGACGTGGTCGATGAAATCACCCATCTCGACCCGAGCTACTCGCCGGAGCAGGTGACGGTGCTCAAGATGAACCAGAAGGATCCGTCACTCTTGGCGGACCGGGCGGCCTCGATATTCCACTTCCCGCTGCCGGCCAAGCAGGAAATCCTCGAATCGGTCGATCTCTCAATGCGCTATGACCGCCTGCTGGCCTCGCTCAACAGCGAACTGATGCGGGTGGCGACGGCGGCCTCGGTGAACGAAAATGTCCGAAGGAACATGGCCGAGGAAGAGCGGCGGGTGTTCCTGCGGCAGCAGTTGGCGGAGATCCGCCGGCAGCTGGGGGAGGATCCCTCGGAGGAGCGGGAGGCGGCGGCCCTGCGGCACCAGATCAAGTCGTCGAACAGCCTTCCCCCCGACGTGGTAGCGCGCGCGACGATCGAGATCGACCGCCTGTCGGAGCTTTCCCCCGCCTCGGCCGAGTACGGGGTGACCAAGAACTACCTGAACTGGCTGTTGTCGCTGCCGTGGGGGAAGGTGACGCCGGAGGACTACTCGATGGCGGAGGTGGCGCGGGTCTTGTCGGCGGAGCACTACGGTCCGACACAGCTCAAGGAGCAGATCCTGCAGCGGCTGTCGGTGCGCAAGCTGCTCGGGGGGACGAGCGAGGGGCCGACGCTGTGTCTGATCGGCGCGCCGGGGACGGGGAAAGCGTCGCTGGCCAAGGCGATGGCGAAAGCCATGGGCAAGCGCCTGGTGCGGATCTCGGTCGGGGGGATCTCGGAGGTGTCGGAGATTAAGGGTTCGCCGCGGACTTTCCTCGGGGCGATGCCCGGGAAAATCGTCCGGGCGATGCGCGACGCGGGGAGCTGTGACCCGGTTGTCCTGATCGAGGATATCGACTACTTCAACATGGACAACGACTCCTCGGTCAACATGGTGCTCCTCGAGGCGATCGACAGCCGGTGGAACAAGGCCTTCCTGGACAACTACCTCGGGGTGCCCTTCGACCTGAGCAAGGCCTTCTTCATCTGCTCGGTGCGGTCGTTCGAGGAGATCCCCGAGCAGTTCGTGCCGCGGCTTGACATCATCGAACTGCCCGCCTATATCGAAAAAGAAAAAATCGTCATCTCGAAGAAGTACATCATCCCGAAGATGTTGCGCAAACACGGGTTGTCGAAGGCGGAGGTGGAGTTTGAGACGAAGGCCCTGACGCGCATCATCTCCAACTACACGATGGAGGCGGGGCTGCTCGTGTTCTCGCAGCAGATCGAGAAGATTCTGCGCAAGATCGCGCTGGAGAAGGCGGAGAAGCCGCGCAAGAACTGGGTGATCCGGCCGGACACTATCGAATTGTATCTCGGGCAGCCGGTGTTCATACCGGAGAAGGCGGAAACCAAGCCGGAGATCGGGTGCGCGACCGGGTTGGCGTGGACCGGGGCGGGGGGGGACCTGATGTTCATCGAAGGGTTGAAGATGAAGGGGGACGGGCAGATCATCACGACCGGGTCGCTCGGGGACGTGATGCGGGAGTCGATACAGGCGGCCCATTCGTATGTCCGGTCAAAAGCGGATGTACTGGGGATTGATTTCAACGACTTCAACGAATTCGACATTCACATTCACTTTCCCTCGGGGGCAATCCCCAAAGACGGACCCTCGGCCGGAATCACGGTGTGTCTGGTGATCGCATCGCTCATGGCCGAGCGGCCGATCCGCAACGAGATAGCGATGACGGGTGAAGTGACGCTTCGGGGACGGGTGCTCCCTGTGGGCGGGATCAAGGAGAAAGTCTCGGCGGCCTACCGGGCCGGGATTCTCACGGTCGTGCTGCCGAAGGAGAACGAGAAGGATTTGAAGGACTTGCCCAAAGAAATCCTTCGCCGCACCGCATTCCGATTCATAGAGCGGGTGGACGAGTTGTTCGAGTTGTGCCTGCTGGATTTCACACCGTCGGCCTATACCCTCGAGAAGATCTTCGCCGAGGAGATTGAGAAGGCGAAGCGGCGGTCGTCGGCGGGGAAGGCGGCGGCCCGCAAGGTGTCGAAGAAGCCGGGCGGGAAGCCCTCGACCAAGCGTCCGCGCACGCGGTAGTCTCACATTCCAATTCATGGGTGCGGGAGGGGCTCAGGCAGGGCCGGGGTTGGCGATTGCGCCCCGCGGGGTCTCTATTTCCCTTGACAGGCGGGGGCCGTCGGAGCATATTTAAGCAGCGTGTAATGGGCAGAAAGTCCTCCGTGTGTCCGGCAGTCAACCTCAGAGTTATGAACCGGCAAGACGTCAGGTGTCAATCGAAGTGAGTGCGGGAAGAGCGGTCCGAAGGTCTGGTCGGCCCGATACACGCGGCGGTTATGGGAATCAGTAGGTGCGGCCCTTCGGCCCGTGGCGGAAGTGACGGCCCGCCGCCGGGGGGGTGCCGGGGTTAAAGAGACGATAAACGGAATTCGCATGGAGGCACACCGATGAAAAGCAAGCTGCTCGTGCTGATGCTGATCCTGTTGCTGGCGGGCGCCGGCCCGGCGGCGGCGCAGTTTCAGCAGGATCCGGATGATGCCGGCGCCGCCGACACAATCGACCTGGTTTATTCCGTGGTGCCGGACCACGCCACCAATCAACTGCATTTGCGGGCTGATCTGTATGGGTTCACGGACGCCAACACCATATTCGGTGTGACGATGGGGTTCAAGTGGATCAACCCGAACCTGCAGATGGACAGCGCCAATTCGCCGGCGGACATCCGCACCGCTTTCGATTTGGGGACCTTCTACTACGAGAACGCGAACATCGCGCTGACCAACACCAACCATCGGTTCATTTTCGGCGGTTTGTCGGCTTTTTCAGTCGGCTTGCAGCCGGCGCCGAACCGTCGCCTCTGGGCGAGCTACTTCTTCACCCTGAGCAGCTGGGGAGAATGCGACACCGTCTCCATCGACACGCTGTTCTGGCAGCCAGGGACGGAATTCAACCTGGTTGACGATAACAACAACGAGATCATTCCCTACTGGACGGGCCGGGAGCGGTACAAGGACACTTCCTGCGCCGAGCCGTCGAACCTGATCGTGACGCCGGATTCGCTGTTTTTCTCGGCCGTGCAGGGAGGCGGGGCGCCGTCGGGGCAGCAGTTCGTCATCAGTTCGGACAACGAGCCGCTGGCCTTCACGGTGACCGAGACGTCGACCTGGATGGCGGTGAGTCCGCTGGCGGGGAACACGCCGCGGAGCATCACGGTGTTGCCGAACATCGTGGGCCTGGCCCCCGCCACGTACATCGATTCAGTCATGGTGGCGGCGCCGGCGGCGGCCAACACGCCGCAGTGGGTGAAAGTGGTGCTCTTGGTGCAGGAGCCGCCGCCGACGATCGCGGCCACGCCGACGGCGTTCTTTTTCAACGCCGTCGCGGGCGGGGCGAACCCGGATCCGAAGACACTGACGATCAAGAACACCGGCGGGCAGGTGCTCAACTGGACGCTGAGCCACAGCCAGGGCTGGTTGTCGCTGGCGCCGATGGCGGGGACGGACTCGGCGGCGGTGACGGTGTCGGTGGATATCACAGGGCTGGCCTTCAACACCTACTACGACACGGTGGTGATTACGGCGGCGGGGGCGACCAACACCCCGGTGCGGGTTCCGGTGACGCTCTCGGTGGGGTCGGATCTGCCGATTATCGCGGTCGATTCGGCGTTCAACTACGTCGTGGTGCCGTGGCCGGCGCGGGAGGTCGGACCGTGGACGATAACGATCCGGAATGACGGCGCGGGGGCAATGAATTTCTGGCTGGAGGAAAACGCCAGCCGAATTCTGAGCATGTCGCCGATGTCCGGGGCGGCGCCGCTGGACGTCCAGGTCACGTTCAAGCTGAACGCGGGCAATGCCGGGGTCGACTACTACGACACGCTTTGGGTGTACTCGAATGAGGCCATCAATTCCCCCTTCCCGGTGGTTTTCCTGTTCCATTATGTGTCCGATCCCGCCCTCATGATCGTGACCGCCGACACCGTGCGCCTGACGCTGTATGAGTGCGAGATGGGGATACGCAACCTGCCGCCGGTCGGCGGGTTCATCGTCGACAATGCCGGCGGGGACGATCCGATGGAGTTTGTGCTCGGTTGGGAGTCTGAGTTGTTCGATATCTCGACCCTGAGCAACGTGGCGCCCGCGACCGTCTCGGTCCAGGCGAATTTCCTGAATCTGCCGATCGGGGTGTACTACGACACCATTGTCGTGACGGCGCGGAAATCGACCAATCCGGCGGACACGGTGATCGTGAAGTACTCGGTCATACCGCCGACGCAGCAGCCCAAGATCTGGGTTTCGAACAGCTCGTTTGTCGTGCCGGCGCAGGAGAACAGCGGGCCGCTGCCGGATATCGGGATGGCGATTCACAATGAATTCGGCGGCTGCATGCCGTGGTACATCGTGGAAAACGTCCCCTGGCTGTTCCCCTCCGACACCTCCGGGATCAACCCGGCGTCGCTGATCTTCGGGGTGAATTCGGACGGGTTCCTGTTCGGAGAGTATCCGGATTCGATCAAGCTGTACGCTCCCTCGGCCTCCAACAGCCCGGGCACAATCCGGGTGCGCCTGAAAGTGTGGCGTTTTCATGGGGACTGCGACTACAACTCGGTGATCAACGTTCTTGACCTCACCTACATGATTTCGTTCCTGTTCCGGGGCGGTCCCCAGCCGCAGCCGACGCAGTTGGTCGGGGATCTGAACTGCGACCACCTGGTGAATATCGCCGACCTCACGTATTTCATCGAATATCTGTTCCGCAACGGTCCTATACCGTGTTGGAACCCGTACAAGTGACGGCCCGGTGAAGGCCGGCTGGAGAGGCGCCGCGGCGGAAAGCCGCGGCGTTTTTCTATGGGCGCGGGGCAAAATGTGCGCCTCGGCTAACAGCCGAATTGGCCTTGACTTACGGGGCGGATCGGTTATTTTGCGGAACGATCGACGCTCCCCGTACATACAGTTGTACCTTGGTCCGCCGACGATGAATAACAAGTGATCGGTCCATAGAGAGTTTGGAGGCACCATTGAGCTCAGCATCGGTGACACGCATCCTGGCGGTTCTGGCGGCGCTTGTGCTGCTTGCGACGGCCGCCGGTTTCGGGGATGACGATGAGAGCCGGGACTGGAACACCGCCCCGGCGTCGGAAATTCACGAGCGTCTGGCGGCGGCCAAGGCGGGGGACCTGCAGCGGCGCACCGCCCTGAAACAGCTCCTCGGCGGGTCCGAAGCGACCACGCAGACGAACTACGACGTCACATTCTACGATGTGAAGCTCCGGATCAACGACACCACCGAGATCGTGTGGGGGCGGGTGACGTTCGTGGCGACGGCGGCCGAGGGGAATGTCGGCAGCGTGGAGGTCGATCTGTTCCTCAACATGACGATCGACTCGATCGTCGGTTCCTCGGGCCAACTGGCTTTCACCCGCCTGGGCAACGTGGTGACGATCGACCTCGACGGCACCTACCGGGTGGGCGAGCAGTTCGCGTTCGATTTCTGGTACCACGGCCACCCGACGGAATCGGCCGGGTTCGGCGCGTTTACGTTCGGCACCTACGGTGCGTACACGGCGATTTCGACCTTGTCGGAGCCCTATTTCGCGCGGACCTGGTGGCCGTGCAAGGACCGCATGGACGACAAGGCGGACTCGTTCAACATCGCCATCGAGGTCGACACTTCGCTCTACGCGGCCTCGAACGGCACGCTTGATTCGATGGTAGCCCACGGCGGCAACACGCACACGTACTACTACCGGGTGCGCTATCCGATGGCGACCTACCTGTTCATGCTGGCGATTTCGGAGTTCCAGGTGTGGTACGACCAATGGGTGTACAACGGGGGCGCCGACACGATGCCGCTGGAGTACGCCGTGTACCCGAGCTGGTACACGGCCTCGCTGTCGAGTTTCGCGGTGACGCCGGGGGCGCTGACGATTTTCTCGGACGTTTTCGGGCCGTATCCGTTTGCGACGGAGAAGTACGGGCACGCGCACTTTACCTGGGGCGGGGCGATGGAGCATCAGACGATGACCTCGCTGACGGCCAACAGTTTCTCCATGTCAACGACGGTGATAGTCCACGAGATGGCCCACCAGTGGTGGGGGGACTTGATCACCTGCAAATCCTGGCGCGACATCTGGCTGAACGAAGGGTGGGCATCCTACGCGGAGGCGCTCTATTACGAGGCGCTGGGCGGCTGGACGGCCTACATCAATCACATGATAGGCATGTACTTCACGGCCGGCGGGACCGTCTACTGCCAGGACACTTCGAGTACGGATGCGATTTTCACGAGCCGCGTGTACGACAAGGGGGCGTGGGTGCTGCACTCGCTGCGCGGGGTGCTCGGGGATTCGCTCTTCTTTGCGGGCGTGCACGCCTACTACAACTCCCCCTACCAGTTCAAGGCCGCGACCACCGAGGATTTCAAGAACGTGTTCGAAGCGGCGACCGGGGTGGAACTGGACTGGTTTTTCAACGAGTGGGTCTACGGCACGTACTACCCGAATTTCTGGTGGTACTGGATGAGCGAGCCGGCCGCCGGGGGCGGCTGGGACGTCTACCTCCGCGTCCGGCAGGTGCAGACCACCGAGCCGCGGGTGTTCACGATGCCGATCAAGTTCACGTTCACCGGGGTCAGCGACACGGTGACGGTGTGGGCGGACGAGAAGATCGAGCGGACGAAGATTCATCTGCCGGCGAACCCCTCGGCGCTGAGTCTCGACCCGATGAACTGGATGATCAAGTCGCAGCAGCGGCTGGCCTGGGACATGTTCGTCATCACGCCGAGCGACGGTCTCGATACGGTGCGGCAATACAGCGCCTACACCGATACCATCGAGCTGCGGGGCGGCTCCGGCTGGCAGACGTGGTCGGTGACGGCCGGCAGTCTGCCGACCGGTCTGAGCCTCTCCAACGAGGGCGTGATCAGCGGGACCACGAGCGACACCGGGCGGTTTGCTTTTACGGTTTTCGTGGACGACAACAGTTACAGCTACACCGACCAGGTCGATTTCACGCTCTACGCGGCGCCGAGCGCCGGGAAGCCCGGGGACGTGACCAACGACGGGCAGGTCAACGTGGCCGACCTGACGCTGCTGATCGACTTTCTCTTCCGGGGCGGTGAGCCGCCGGTGATTCTCAACTCGGCGGATGTCAACGGTTCCTGCGACATCAGCGTGGCCGACGTGACCTACCTGGTGGCGCACCTGTTCCGGGGGGGACCGGCGCCTCTGCCCGGGTGTGTGAACTGACCCAGGGGGGACCATGAGGGTTGGGGCGGCGGCCTCCCGGCGGGGCCGCCGTCGTCGTTTTCGGCCGGGTTTTTGATTGCGCCGAGGCCGGAAAAAGGTATCATTAGGGCAGTCCGCGCGCGACCGTTCTCGCCGGCAAAGGAATTCGAAAAGCGATGGCCACCACCAGGGACATACGGACGTTCCACATTACGACTTTCGGCTGCCAGATGAATCTGGCGGACTCCTCGACCCTGGCCGCCTCGCTGCTCACGCGGGGATACCGCCGGGCGGCCAGTCCGGCCGAGGCTGACTTGCTCATTCTCAACACCTGCTCGGTGCGGGAGAAAGCCGAACAGCGGGTGTTCGGCCGACTGGGCGAGATTTCCCAACTCAAGCGGCGGAAGCCCCATGTGAAGGTGGCGGTTGTGGGCTGCATGGCGCAGCGGCTGGGCGACGAACTGGTGCGCCGGGCCCCGCAGGTCGACATCGTGCTCGGTACCGACCGGCTGTTCGAGCTGCCCGACGTCCTCGAGGGGATCGAGGGGACGCCGCGGATTATGACGGCCTTCGGGCACGAGGATATGGACTCGATCGTCCCGGTCAAAGAGACGCCCTTTTCGGGCTTTGTAACTATCTCGCGGGGCTGCGACAATTACTGCACGTACTGCATCGTGCCGTACGTCCGGGGGCGGGAGCGGGCCCACGCGGCCGGATTCATTCTCGACGCCGTCCGCAAAATGGCGGACGAGGGGGTGGTGGAGGTGACCCTGCTCGGGCAGAACGTGAACAGCTACGCCTGGGAGGGAATCGGGTTTCCCGAGCTGCTGTTGCGGGTGGCGCGGGAGACCGGGGTGCAGCGGGTGCGGTACATGACGTCGCATCCGAAGGATCTCTCGCGGCGGCTGGTTGACGTTATGGCGGACGAGCCGAAGATCATGCCGCACATCCACCTCCCGCTGCAGTCGGGCAGCGACCGCATCCTGCGGCGGATGGGGCGTGCGTACACGCTCGAACACTACCTGAAGATCATCGACTACATCCGCGCCCGGCTGGCCTACGCGGCGCTCACCACCGATCTCATTGTCGGTTTTCCCAGCGAGACCGAGGCGGAATTCGAACAGACGCTCGCGGCGGTGCGGCGGATCGAGTACGACGCGGCTTTCATGTTCCGCTATTCGGTGCGGCCGGGGACGACGGCGGCGCGCTCGGCCGACGACGTGCCGGAGGCGGAGAAGATCCGCCGCCTGAACACGCTCATCGCGCTCCAGCAGCAGATCTCCCACGCCCGGAACCAGCGCGAGGTCGGGCAGGTGCGCTCGGCCCTGGTCGAGGGACCGTCGCGTCGCGACCCGCGGGTGCTGCGCGCCCGCACGGAGGGGAACAAGACGGTGCTGTTCGACAGCGGGCGGGCGAAGCCGGGCGATGTGGTGGCGGTGCGCATCGCGGCCGCCGACGCTTTCACGCTCCACGGCGAGATGGTCGAGGCCGGCGCATGATCGAGCATCTCCCGATCATCCTCCTGCCGGCGGCGGTGGCGCTCACCGTGATTTTTCTCACGGTGCGGCTGCGGTTGTTCGCCGACGAGGAGGCCGCGGGGAGGTGGCTCTTTGTGGCGGGCGGGGCGGTGCTCACGGCGGCGGCGGTCTGGCACGGCGTGCGGCAGACGGCGGCCTACGCCGACTGGTTCGTGGCCGCGGCCTACCCCTATCTCGACCTCGCGCACTTTGCCGTGATCCTCGCCGGGCTGCTCCTGGCGGCGGCGGGCCTGGCGTTCTATGCCGACGGGTGGCAGACGCGGCGCGAGGACATCGAGGTGCGCGACCAGAAGCTGTCGATCCTCGACAACCTCCAGCGGGACGCGCGCGGACCGTACCAACTCGTGGACCTGCTCTCCATGTCAATCCGGGAGATCGTGTCGCACCTTCCGGACGCGGCGGGGGCGGTGTTCCTGCTCAACCGGAAGCACCGGCAGTTCGTACTCACCGCCTCGGTCGGGCTCTCCCAGGAGGAGACCGCGCTGCTGGAGTATTTCCCGCTCCAGCGGAATACCGTCAGTCAGAGTATCGATATCGGCGAGCCGATTCTCGGTCGGAGTTTCAGCTTCATCGAGCGTTCGGGGGCGGAGCGGCCCTCGCGCTTTCAGTCGGTGCTGGTGCTGCCGCTGGTGTCGGGGATGGAGAAGATCGGGGGCATCCTGCTGGTGGCCGAGGCGGAGCACTATTTCAGCCGGGCGGAGATCCGGTATTTACAGCCGGTGGCGGAGTGGATTGCGGAGAAGATCAAGTCGGCGCGGCTGGAGCGGGAGCTGACAGCGGCGGTGCGGCAGAGCGAGGAGCGGGCGCAGCGGGGGGATGACCTGGCGACCCGTCTGCGGGCGGCAACGGCGGCCCTGGGCGCGCGCGACGGGGTGGCGGCTTTCTGCCGGGCGCTCGCGGGCGTCGCCGAGAGCCGCTCCGTCCACCTCTTCGGGCTGACCGGCGGAGCGCTGCAGTTTTACGGCGGGTCGGAATCGCTCGGGGACATTTCGGAGAATTACCGGACGGCGCTGGTGGATGCGCTCGACCGCAACAAGCCGCTCGTGATCAACCAGGAGGGGGTGGGCGACGGCGGGCGGAAATTCGTGGCCGTGTCCAGTCTCGTGGCGCCGCTGGGCGGGCGGGAGGCGAGCGCGCTCCTTCTGCGGCGGGAGGACGGGCCGTTCCGGGTCGACGATGACGATCTCAAACAGCTTGAGCTGTTCGGAGGTCTCGCCCGGCTGGCGCTCCAGCGGGCGGACACCGAGCGGCTCGACCTGACGCGGCGGAAGGGGTTCGAGACGGTGCTGCAGTTGCTGCGGTTCGATGTCGACGTCGAGCCCGACAAGCAGCCCGATTTCTTCACGGCGCACATGGCCCCGGCGCTGCCGGCGGGGAGTCTGGCCGTCCTGTTCCGTCGGGAGAACGACGGCTCGTTCACCGCTGTCGGCGGCGCGCCGGGGGCGGCGGATCTCCGCTTGCTGCCGGGCGAGGGGATCGTGGGGGAGGCGGCCAACCGCGCCGAGGGGCGGTTCGTGTTCAGCCGGGCGGCGGTCGGACGGGCGATCGAGGCTTTGGAATCGGGATCGCGCGAGCAGATGCAGGCGCTCTTCGGCGAGCAGGGCGTGCCGGGCTTCGCCGCGGCCTGCCCCATTTTGAGGCTCGATCGCGTGGCCGCGGTGGCCCTCTTTCTCCTGTACGACGCGACCGAGAGCGAGCGGGGAGAGTGGGAGCGGCTGCTCACCCTGGCCTCCTCGCTGTATTCGGTGCGGCTGACGGTGGCCGAGCTCAACCGGCGGGTGCTGGAGGCGCAGACGACGGGGGGCGGCGTGGATCAGGATCTCGTGGGGCGGATGGTCAACGAGTTGAACAACCACCTCTCCGCCGTGATCGGGAACGCCGAACTCGCTTTCACGCGGACCAATCTCACGGGGGATGTGGCGCAGCATCTCCGCAGCGTCATCGCCGAGGCCGAACAGGCGGCGAAAGCGCTGAAGGATTCGCTGGGACGGATGCGGCTGCCGGCGCCGTCGACGGCGGTGGCGGCGGTCGAGGACAAGTCGCTCGGGGCGGTGGTGAAAGCGGTGCTCCGCCGCCTGCAGGTGGCCGAAAATCTCTACCTGGCCGGCGGGCGGGCGCGCGAAATGGCCGTGCTCGCCGAAGCCGACGGCGTCGTGCCGGTGGCCGAGGAACGCCTCTACGGACTGGTCGAAGAAATGCTCAACCGGTTCGGGGCGGCGGCGGCCGACGACGATGTGCTCACGCTGCGCCTGTATCGGTCGGACGACCGGCTGTGCCTCGATCTCTCGCGGCACCACCGCAATTTCCCGCCGGTCGACAAGGTGGCCGGCTTCGGCGAGTACGAGGGCGCCCCAGAGGCGCTCCGCCAGCGGCCATCGGATACGTTCCTGCGCTACCTGGCCGATAGCGACGTCACCTACGCCCACGACCGCCACACCCAGCCCTCGACTTACCTGTCGTTCCAGTTTCCGACGGCGGCGCCGGGAGGGTCGGCGCGGGCGGCCCGTCCGAAGGAAGCGGTCCGGATTCTGGCGATCGACGACCAGACAGTCATTCTCGATCTGATCGCGGCCATGAGCCAGTCAATGGGCTACGAGGTGGCGGTGGCGTCCTCGGGGCCGGAGGGAATCGCGCTGGCGCGGCGGCAGCGGTTCACGCTTGTGCTGACCGACCTGGCGATGCCGGGGATGTCCGGCCTGGAGGTGGCGGCGGAGATTCGCAAGCTTCAGCCGGACACGCCGATCGTGTTGGTCACGGGGTGGGAGGTGACGACCGACCGGGCGCAGCTTGAGGAGGCAGGGATTGTCCGGGTCCTCTATAAACCCTTTCGGATTGAACAGCTTACAGAGATCATTCGGTCGGCCGTGCAGATCTCACCGATCTGAGTTCGATATTTCCGGTTTCCCGGGGCTCGCGGTTAACTCCTGAATTCCCAAGCCGATAACGGTAGTATGACAGGGAAAGGATTATCCGCGTATGGATCGAATCGGGATTATCGAGCAAATACGCCGGAACGACCGGTTGTTGTCCATTCCGCAGGTGCTCTCGAAAGTGCTGGAAGAGGTGGGGAAGGAGAACTTCTCTCCAGACTCGCTGGCGAAAGTCATTCTCAATGATCCGAACCTGACCAGTCGGATTCTCCATCTGGTCAATTCGCCTTTCTATCATCGCCTGGCGGAGATCAAGACGGTCAACCAGGCGATTTCGGTCATGGGGGTCACGACGGTCAAGTGCCTGGCCCTCTCCACCTCGATCTTCCACCCGGACAAAGTCTCCGCCGAATCGGGGATCGACGCCAAGGCGTTCTTCCAGTACGAGCTGGCGGTCGCCGCGGCCGCCGAGCAGACGGCGAAGGCGGTGAAGTACCGGTCGCCCGAAGAAGCGATGATTGCCGGTCTGCTCCAGGACATCGGGGTGCTGTTCTTCCTCCACCACTATCCCCGGGAGTACCGCAGGGTGGCGCAGCGGAAGGACAAGAGCTGCACGTTGGCGGAGGCCGAACGGGAGGTGTTCAGCATCGACCACACCGAGGTCGGGGGGTACCTTGCGGAGGCCTGGAAGCTGCCCGAGTATATCCGGGCGGCCATTCGCGAGCACCACGAGACGGCGATGGTCGGGGAGCAGCAGACGCTCTCGAACATTGTCCGGATGGCGGTGCTGCTCACCAACGACCATTTCTCCGGGTACGAGCCGCGAATCGAACAGCGGCTCGAGGACATCAACCGGGTATCCCGGGGGCTGGGGATCGAGAAGAAGACGCTCGACGAGATATCGTCGTCGCTGCTGGCGGCCACGATCTCGACGGCGGAATTTCTCGGCGTCGATATCGGGAACGTGGAGGAGATGCTGGTCAAGGCGAACCAGGAAATCTGGAAGTCGTACCTGACGATCGAGAACCTCTTCAAGGAGCGGCAGGCGCTGACCCAGAAGCTCCTGGCGGAGGAGCGGGCGAAGGGGGCGATCGAGTCGAAGAATATCGCCATGGCGACTCTGTCGCACTACCTCAACAACGCGGTGATGGCGATCTACGGGCGGTCGCAACTGCTCCGGATGCAGCACGGCAAGGGAGCGGCGGCGTCGCCGCTGCTGGAGAAGCTCCCGTCCAATCTCGACGTGATCGACCGGTCGGTGAAGAAGATCGTGGCCGTGCTCGAAGAGATGAAAGAGCTCTCGCCCATCGACAAGCAGAAATTCTACAACATGTCGGAGGCGCTGAATATCGACGACCGGATCGCGCGGCGGATGGAGTCGATGGAGACCTCGGGGGATATCGGCGGCGTGCTCACGGCGGCCGAAGAGGCCGCCCATCTCGGCAGTTGACCGGCAGGCGGCGGCGCCGTACCATGGGGTCATGCTGACGTATGTGACAGCCGGCGAATCGCACGGCCCGCAACTGACGGCGATCCTCGACGGTCTTCCGGCGGGGTTCCGGATCGACCCGGCCGAGGTCAATTACCAGTTGGCGCGGCGCCAGAAGGGATTCGGGCGGGGCGGGCGCATGAAAATCGAGCGCGACGAGGCCGAGTTCGTCTCGGGTGTGCGCGGCGGGGTGACCATGGGGGGACCGATCACGCTGGTGATCCGGAACCGCGACTGGGAAAACTGGGCGCGGATCATGCACCCGCTCGAACCGATGCCGGGGGAGCTGGATCTGCGCGACCGGCAGCGGACCGCCGCCACCCGGCGTCCCCGGCCCGGGCACGCCGACCTTCCGGGGGCCGTCAAATGGAACCACCACGACATGCGCAACGTGCTGGAGCGGGCTTCGGCGCGGGAGACGGCGGCGCGGACGGCGCTCGGGGCGCTGGCGCGCCAGCTGCTCGAGCATTTCGGCGTCGAGTTCGCTTCCCACGTCGTGCGGATCGGCGAGGTCGAAGTCCCCCGCGGCTATGACCTCAGCGATCTGACCCGGGTCCGCGAGGTCACGGAGGCCTCGGAAGTGCGCTGTCTCGACGCCGCGGCCGGAGAGCGGATGATCGAGGCGATCCGGGCGGCCCGCGCGGTGCGTGATTCGCTGGGGGGAATTGTCGAGATCATCGTCCGCGGGCTGCCGATCGGCCTGGGCGGGTTCTCGCAGTGGCGGCAGCGGCTCGACGGCCGCCTGGCGGGGGCGCTCATGGCGGTGCCCTCGGTGAAGGGGGTCGAGATCGGCCTGGGTTTCGCCGCCGCAGGGCGGCGCGGGTCCGAAGCGCACGACGAAATCTTCTACGATCCCGACGGCGACCCGCGGCGCAAGCGGTTCCTCCGCCGGACGAACAACGCGGGGGGAATCGAGGGGGGCGTCACCAACGGCGAGGATGTGGTCGTGCGGGTGGCGGGAAAACCGCTCTCCACGCTCAATCGGCCGCTCCGGACGGTGGATGTGGCCACGAAGGAGCCGGGGGAGGCGATGGTGGAGCGGACCGACACCTGCGCCGTGCCGGCGCTGGGCGTGATCGGCGAGGGCGTGGCGGCGCTCGTGCTGGCGGAGGCGTTCCTGGAGAAGTTCGGGGCGGACAACCTGGCCGAAACGGAACGCAACTTCACCACCTATCTCGACACGCAATTCTAGCCCCTTATGTGGCCCTCCGGCCGGTGTGCATCGGGCTGTCGCGGCTGTTGCCCCGGCCGCGGGAATCCGCTATACTGCCCCTGAATCTGGCTGACGGAAAGGGGTAGTCATGAGACGAATGCTTGTGCCGGCGGCCGCGGCGGTGTTGACGGCGGCTCTCATTGTCGGCTGCGGCGACGGAGACGAGCCGACGGGTCCCGCGCCGGATCAGTGGTACACCGAGGCGGTCGACACAGCCGGGCGGACCGGGCTGTTCACCTCGATTGCCGTGGACGGATCGGATCGGCCCCACCTGGTCTACTACAACGAGTTTGGGCCGGACAATTTGAAGTATGCGCACTATGATGGGGCGCAATGGCAATTCGCAGTCATCGATGCCAACACCGCGACCTCGGACCTCGCGCCGCCGGTGATTCTGGTCGACCGGGCCGGCGGGTCGCACGTCGCTTTCATCGACCAGACTGCCGACGAGGTGCGCTACGCCTCCGAGCTGGTTAACGGCTGGCAGGTGGAGACGGTCGACGGGGCGGGGGAACGTTTCTGCGCGCTGTCGATGACGTCTACGGCCGACGGCGTCCCGGTTATCTCCTACGGCAAGACAATCAGCGATTCGGTCGCGGGCCTGTGGCTGGCGGTTCTCGACGTGCAGGCGGACGCCTGGGAAATCGCGGCGATCGATTCGGGGGCCGCGATTGTCGCCTCGTCGGCGGCCATCGATTCGCAGGGGCTTTGCCACGTCGCCTATATCGGAAACGCCGGATACCCGGGATTCGATCTGTACTACGCGGTCGGCTCGCCGGGAGCCTGGGCGATCGACACGGTGGTGGGCGACACCACGGCCTGGTACCAGTGCTCGCTGGGCGTGACGCCGGACGGGGAGCCGCAGATTGCGTTCAACTCGGTCGACCCGGCGGGGATGGCGTATGCGGTGAAGACCGAGACCGGGTGGTCGATCGAAGTGATCGACGGGGCGGCGCTGGGTCCGGCCCCCGAGATGCGCACGCCCGACGGCGAGCAATTGAGTCTGCGGCTCGACGCCGGCGGGGTGCCGCACCTCGCCTACTGGAGCTGGGCCGATTCCTCGCTGGTGTACGCCGTGCGCGGGACCGGCTGGGCGGCGGAGCGGGCGGACAATTCGGGATCGGTGGGCGCCTACTGCAGTCTGGCGCTCGACCACCAGGGACGCCCCCATATTGCCTACCAGGACCGCGACCGCGCGGACCTGAAATACGCGATCAAGCGCTAACGGCGCACTCAACGGACGGCGTGCGATAAATGGAGTCTCACATGATACTGAAGTATTCGGCGGAAGACCCGGCCGGGACCGCAGCCGACTGCCTGGTCCTGTGCGTGACGCAGTATGACAAGCCGGTCGATCCGTATTTGAAGCGGCTCGACGCGGGGACGCGGGGGGGGATCACGCGGCTGCGCCAGACGGAGGAGTTTTTCGGCAAGGACGGGCAGTATGCGGTGATTCTGAGCCCGGAGGGTTTCGCCGCCCCGCAGGTGGTGCTGGTCGGGGTCGGCGAGCGCCGTGTCGCCGGCCATGACGCCTACCGCAGGGCGCTGGGGCGGATCGCGAACCTGCCGGCGCTCACCCGCGCCGAGTCGCTGGCGATCCATCTCGGCACGGCGACGAGGGCGGATTGCTTTCAGGCGGCGGCGGAAGGGTATCTGCTCGGCGGGTGGAAGCAGCGCGAGTTCAAGTCCGGCGAGGAGGCCAAAGACCCGCGGCGGACGACCCGGATCACGTTCATGGTCAAGGGGCGGGCGCAGCTCAGGCCGCTGCAGCAGGCGGTGGAGCGCGGGTGGACGATCGCGGAGGGACAACTCCTGGTGCGGCGCCTGGCCGGCACGCCGTCGAACCGCCTCACGCCCTCGCTCTACGCCCAGGAGGCCGCGGCGCTCGCCCGCCGGCACAAGATCGAGGTCACGGTGCTCGACGAGGCTGCGATCAAAAAGGAGAAGATGGGAGCGCTGCTCGCGGTCGCGCAGGGATCGGCGCAGAAACCGAGGTTTGTCGTGCTGCGCTACCACGGGGGCGGGCGCGGGCAGAAGCCGGTGGTGCTGGTCGGCAAGGGCGTGACATTCGACACGGGCGGGATCAGCCTGAAGGATCCGCTCAACATGCACGAGATGAAGGGGGACATGGCCGGCTCGGCGGCGGTCCTGGCGGCGCTCGTGACGGCGGCGCGCCTGCGGCTCCGGATCAACCTGGTCGGGCTCATGCCGCTGGCGGAGAATATGCCCTCGGGTACGGCCACGCGGCCGGGAGACATCGTAACCTCGCGCAAGGGAAAGACGATCGAGATCATCAACACCGACGCCGAGGGGCGCCTTCTCCTGGCCGACGCCCTCGACTACGCGAACACGTTCAATCCGCAGGCGGTGATCGACATCGCCACGCTCACCGGGGCGACGCTGTACATCCTCGGCTACGCCGGTGCGCCCATCCTGGGGAACCATGAAGGTCTGCTGGCGCGGATCAAAGCTGGGTCCGCGGCCACCGGGGAACGGGTGTGGCCGCTGCCGATCTGGGACGACATGCGGGAGCAGATGAAGTCGCCGATCGCCGATCTGACGAACTCGGGCGGCAAGCCGGCCGGGACCATCGCGGCGGCGGCCTTCCTGGAGAACTTCGTCGGCGACTGGCCCTGGGCGCACATCGACATCGCTTATGTTGATGTGGAGCCGGCCGGCAGGCCGTATGTCCCGAAAGGGCCGACCGGATTCGGGCTGCGGCTGCTGGTGGACCTGCTGATGCGCTGGAAGAAGCTGGAGGGGAAGAAGCGGTAGAGCCGGCGCGGCCCGCACCGGACCGGGATCAGACAGGATAATGCCCGTTCGCGCAGCGCGCGAACGGGCATTGTGGTATCACTCGGCGGGTGGAAGCCTAGTAGCCCAGGACGAGCCGGGCGACGTAGTTGTAGTCGGATTCGCCGCCGGGGTTGTCGGTCCGCTCGAGGCCGTAGACCGCGGCGTCGAGCCGGAGCACCGAGAAGTCGAGACCCATTCCGAAGGAGGGATACCCCTGGCCGAAGCCGCCGCGGAGGGCGAAGAATTTCGCGGGCAGGAATTCGCCGCCGATGTACACGCGGTTGAAGAAGGACATCCCTTCGTGGAAAAAGAGGTCGTCGATGTCGGCGGCCAGCGTCAGTTTTTCGGACAGACGGTAGGCCCCGCCGACGTTGACGACCATAGGGGGAGAATCATCGCCGAGGCTGCCGATCAGGTCGACGAGGTTGGCGCCGAGGGTGAGCCCGCCGCCCGGAGCGTCCCACAACAAGCCGACGTCGAAACCCCAGCCGTTGGTGGTGTACTCCTCGAGGCTGTCGACGACGCTCTCGAAATCGGCGTCCTCGAACGAGGTCTCCAGGGAGGTCTCGCGGCGTTCGATGATCTTGAGGGTGCCGCCGATCCAGGTCTGGCCGGGGAGGATGTTGGCGACCGCGGTGGGCGCTTTGAGGGCCGCCGCGCCGACGATCACGCGATCGATCCGCCCCTTGGCGCCGATGCGCGGCGGGATGATCCCCTTGTCCACGCGGAAGTCCACGTCGCCCGTGCCGTAGACCCCGAGGGCAAAGCCCCGGGTGGCGAAACCGATCTGCGGCGCCGCCTGCGCACCCATCCACTTGTTGTCGAACGGGGCCATGTCGTCCAGCAGTTGCTGCTGGGCCTCGTCGCTGATGTCCGTGAAGTTGTCGAGGGAATCGGCGTTGTCGTCGATGAACTCCACGAGATCCTTGATGTCCTGCGACGCGGTCACCTGGAGGCTCACGATGTGCAGGTCGAAGCCGGCCTTGGCCAGGAGGGCCGGGTTGAACACGACCGCGTTGAAGTTGGCCTGATGCGCGACACCCGTGCCGCCCATGGCGAGCGAGCGGATGTCTTTGAAGCCGACGTTTTCCGAAGCGGTGGCCGGCGAGGCGATCAGCCCGCTCAGCGCGAGGATCGCGGCCAGCCGGTAAATTGTCCTGCATTCCATGCTATATCTCCTGGCACTGCGAATCTTCATCGATCCAGCCGTCGCCGTCGTTGTCGATAAGGTCGATTTCCTCTTCGTTGTACTGCCCGTCGTAGTCGTTGTCGTCTCCGTCATTGACCTTGTACATGTGGGCGACGTCTTTCACGAATCCCAGCATTTCTTTGACGACGTCGACGTCGATGTCGACGCCCACGGAGTCGGAGAGGATCTGGGTGAGGACGTCGGCGGTGAAGTCGATGTTGGTGCTGACGCTGTCGACCAGCTCGTTGAAGATGGCGACGTGGGCGGGATTGCACAGGAGGTCGGCGTCGCCGGCCGACTTGTCGGCGGAGATATACTCGGCCAGGTTTTTCAGGGCGAAACCATCGGCGTTGAATCCCTCGAACCATTCGATATCGAACTGGAAGTCATCGGGGCCGATGGTGCCGTCGAAGTCGATATCGCGCCACTGCAGGATGGAGCGCATACCGACCAGGAGGGCGAGGTCGAGATCGATGTCGCGCGGGCCGAAGTTCCCGTGCGTCTTGCCGTCCCAGATCGGCCGGAGATCGTCGACGGCGGTGCGGACGGCGCCGAAGAGGCGGTTGGCCTTCTCGTCCGGCCAGTTGTCGCCGAAGAACGGCAGCAGGTCGTTGCTGGCGAATTCATCTTCTTCGAGTTCGCTTCCGAGCCGGAGGGCGTTGAAGCCGGAGGCGTGAATGACGGCCTTGGCGTGGTAGTAGCGGGCGTCGGAATTCTCCGGATCTTCGTCCATCGCCTTGGCGAACTGCTCGGCGGCCGCGGCGTAATCGCCCTCGCGCATCAGGGCGTTGCCTTCGGCGATCGGATCGTCCTCAGCCGCCCAGTCGAAGATGTTGCAGCCGACCGTCAGCAAACCGGCGGAGAGCACGACAGCCAGCAGAACAGGGAGCCTACGATACATGGGAACCTCCAGGGACATATAGGATGAGTAGGTTTAGTTCGGGGGCGGGGCGGGGCGCCGAAGACACAGGAGCAGGCGCGTCGGGACCTGCGGGTGAAAGCGGGCGGAGTCCGCGACGGGGGCCCTTGCTAGTCATCATCAGCGTAAATCCCTGCGTTTCGTCCGGCCTGGTCTGGTTGATTGCTCAGCGACCCCGGTGCAACGGACTCGGCGGGTCGCCGGTCACGCGATCGATGGATGAAATCTTCCTTCAGCGGGCACGGGCAACCGGCGCAACGAAGGGGCAGAAAACGGAAGCCGCCGCCTGCTCGTGCCAGACCCTGACACCCCTTAACATACCGTATGAAGTCGTTGATGTCAAGGGAATTATGGCGGCCCCGCCGGCGGACGAGCGCCGGGAAGGGGTCAAAACAAAACCGCCCTCGGGGGAGGGCGGTTGGGGAAGATCGGTTGCCGAAGCGCCGTCAGCGCGGCTGCGGTTTTGACCAGGCCGGGTTCTTGTCCAGGCCGGGCGGGGTCAGACGGCGCGCGCCGTTGCCCGTGATGTCGCAGATCCACACCGACCCGTCCGACGTGGCGAATGTCAGCCACTTCGAGTCGGGCGAGAACGAGGGGGGATTGGTGTAGAGCATGATTCCGACGGGCGGCGAGAAGACGGTGAAGTGCTCTTTCAGGTCGGGCGTGGCGATGCAGACCTGGGGAGCGCTTATATCGTCCAGGATGTAAGCCAACCACTGGTCATCGGGCGACCAGGAGGGGGCGATGCAGCGCAGGTTTTTCGCCGAGGCGGCGCGGATGGAATCGATGGAGATCATCGGGTTGGCCCGGTCAAACACCACCAGCCCCTTCCCCTTAAGGTCGGACATGTGGACGCAGGCGATTTGCCCCTTGCGGTTGGCGGTGGGGAAGGTGAGGAAGTCGTTGCTGAAGTTCTGCCAGTCCTTGCGCAGGATGTTGAACTTCCCGCCGTCCGGGGACATGGTGCAGATCTGGAAGTTGGGGAGGAAGGCGTTGGCGTAGTTGGCGTTCATGTCTTTCCAGAAGACGATCTCGGAACCGTCGAGCGACCATTCCGGGCCGCGGCTGCCGAGGTCCTCGCTGAGCCGCGTCCACCAGAGCGTGTTGTTGGCATAGGCCGAGTCGAGCCAGGCGATGAAGATGTCGTAGACCTTGTGGAGACCGCCGACATTGGGGTCGGGCCCGCGCAGGTCGATCTTGCCGGAGCGGACGAAAGCGATGCGGCGATTGTCCGGGGCCCACGACAGGCTCCCGTCGGCGTTGCCCACCTGCGAGACCAGTTGCTGGCCCGAGCCGTCGGCGTTCATGATCCAGACGTTGCCGTTGCGGAGGAAGGCGATCTGCCCGGTCGGGGGATCGATCTTCCCGGCGCGGGCGGGGGGAAGTTTCTCCGCGGCGGCCGCACTCGCGGCGAGAGCCAGGCCCGCCACGAGCGTCGCCAGCAGGCGCGCGGTCCGGTTGTCAGTACTTCTCAAGATACGTCTCTCCATCTGAGGTTGGCACAGTTCGGTGCAATAACAGGGATCGCGCCGAACTTGTCAACCTCCGCGGCGCCTTCCGACTCAGAAGGCAAAGTACCGTTTCAGTTCCACCTTGCCCCGGAAGCCGGAGAGGTCGAGATCGACGCGGCCATCCTGGTCACCGGTATAGGTGACGATGATCTCCTCGTCTTGAGCATTATACCAGGCAATGTTGGTGAAGTTCAGGTAGAGGTACCCGAAGTCGGCGCCGAGGCTGAGGTTGAGGACGTTGAGCGGGATCTCACCGCCGAGGCCCAGGGTGAAACCGGGGGCGTTGCCCTCAAAGGTCGAATTCTCGCTCTCGGAAGCCGCGGTGGAGAGGTTGAGGTTCTGATACTCGGGCCAGAGTTCCCAGGACGCGTGGTAGTACCCGACGGCGCCGAAGGCGCGGGCGGACAGGCCGGCGGCCGGCCGATCGGGAGCGGGCGCATTGAGGAGGAAGTACTGCAGCCCGGTGGTCACGCCGTAGACTTTGATTTCGCTGGTGAGGTTATCGACCACCGTGGCGCCGCCGCTGGGAGGGGAATAGGTGAGGGGGCCGGCGATATCGGAGCCGAATTTCAGCCAGTATTCTCCGCCGACCGTCCATGCGAGCCGGGGCTTGACGCCCACGGCGAAGTCGACGCCGAAAGTGGACGCCTGGCCCAGCCAGGGGAGATCGGCCTCCGCAATCTGGGCGGAGATGGAGCTGGCGAAACTGTTGTAGTCGTTGTTGCGGTTGATACGATTCAGGGTGTAGTTGAGCGCCACCCAGCCGATTTTCTGCACGTGCTTCTTCTCAACTTTTTTCATGTAGCGGTTGACGATCTCCTGCTCGGTTTCCGCCGAGAGGGTTCCGGCCGCAGACACTAGGAGCGCAAAGGCGCTCACCAGGCACACGAAACGACGCATGGCAACCTCCTGTGAACTGGTAAGAATCAGTTTGTGATTTTATCGGAACCGCTTTCGGGGGACTTGACGGAAGAGCGTGTCTTCGAAGGCGTTCGCGCAAAAATAGGACGGGCGGAGGCGGGGCGCGGGATTGTTCAGATTGTGCACAGCGGAGCGGGGCGGCCGGGCCGGAGCCCAAAGAAAACGGGGCTCGCGAAGAGCCCCGTGGAAATGGCACAGAAAACGGCCGGTCGGGCGGCTAGTCCCCGGCCCTGGGCGGCAGGGAGTAGTCGAGGCCGGCCAGTTGGGAGTACAGCCGCCAGCGGCGGTCACAGTCCTGCTGGCCGAGTTTCAGGAGCATGGCGGCCCGCTCCGGGTCGATGGCTTTGAGCGACCGGAAGCGGATCTCGCTGTAGGCATACTCGGAGAAGGGGATGGACGGCGGCTTGCTGTCGAGCTGGAGCGGGTTCTTCCCCTGCTCGATGAGATCCGGGTTGTAGCGGTAGAGCATCCAGTGGCCGCAGCGGACGGCCTTGTCTTCCTGGTCCATGGAGTGGGCCATGTCGATGCCGTGGGCGATGCAGGCGCTGTAGGCGATGATGAGCGAGGGACCGTTGTAGCGCTCGGCCTCGATCATGGCTTTGACGGTCTGGCCGTTGCTGGCGCCGAGGGCGACCTGGGCCACATAGACGCTGCCGTACGACATCATCATCATGCCGAGGTCCTTCTTGCCGCGCGGCTTGCCGGCGGCGGCGAACTTGGCCACCGAACCCCGCGGCGTCGACTTCGACATCTGGCCGCCGGTGTTGGAGTAGACCTCGGTGTCGAGGACGAGAAGGTTGACGTTCTTGCCGGAGGCCAGGACGTGGTCGAGACCGCCGTAGCCGATGTCGTACGCCCAGCCGTCGCCGCCGATCACCCAGACCGATTTCTTGACGAGGTAGTAGGCGATGCTCCGCAGGGTCGCGACCTTGTCCGAGTCCCCGAGGGAGTCGAGCCGCGCCAGAAGGGCGGCGACGCGTTCGCGCTGCTGCGCGATGCCGGCCTGCTCCGACTGGTCGGCCGAGGCGAGGGCGTCGTACATGTCGGGGACGAGTTCCCGGACGAGGGTGAGGGCGTAGTCCTGGAGCTTGTCGGCGGTGAGGCGCATGCCGAGTCCGAACTCGGCGTTGTCCTCGAACAGGGAGTTGGACCAGGCCGGTCCGCGGCCGTCGGCCCGCCGGCAGTACGGAGTCGTGGGGAGGTTGCCGCCGTAGATCGAGGAGCAGCCGGTGGCGTTGGCGCAGATGGCGCGGTCGCCGAAGAGCTGGGTCATCAGTTTGAGGTAGGGGGTCTCGCCGCAGCCCGAGCAGGCGCCGGAGAACTCGAACAGGGGACGGGCGAACTGCGATCCCTTGACCGTGTCGAGGCGGAAGAGGTCGGGGTCGTTTTCGGGCAGGCGGTTGATGAAGAACTCCCAGTTGGCGCGCTCGCGCTCGCGGATCGGCGCCTGGAGCGTCATGTTGATCGCCTTGCGGCCGGTCTTGGTCCCCTGCGCGTCTTTGGCCTCGACCGGGCAGGCGTTGACGCAGACCTCGCAGCCGGTGCAGTCTTCGGGCGCCACCTGGAGGGTGTAGTACTTCCCGGCGAGCTGCTTGGTTTTGGCCTCGACGAAGGGGAACTCGGCCGGCGCGCCGGCGAGGTCTTTCTTCTCGTACACTTTCGGGCGGATGGCCGCGTGCGGGCAGACGATCGAGCAGATGTTGCACTGCGTGCAGATTTCCCTGTCCCAGATCGGGATGTCGACCGCGATGTTCCGCTTCTCGTACTGGGTGGTCGCCGTCATGTAGGTGCCGTCATCGGGGAAGGCCGAGACCGGCAGATCGTCGCCGCGGCCGGCGATGATTTCGGCGGTCACGTTCTTGACAAACTCGGGGGCATGGGCGGGGACGATGGGCGGCCGGGTGATGGTCGATGTGACCTTGTGCGGATACTTGACTTCGCGGAGGGCGTCGGTGGCGCCGTCGACCGCCGCGAAATTCATCTTGACGACCTTTTCTCCCTTGGCGCCGTAGGTCTTGACGATCGCGTGCTTGATGGCCGTGATCGCCTCGTCGCGGGGGAGGATGTCGGAGATGGCGAAGAAGGCGGTCTGCATGATCATGTTGATGCGGGCGCCGAGGCCGAGTTCCTTGGCCAGGCTGATGGCGTCGATGACGAAGAACCGCGCCTTCTTGTCAATCAGCTGTTGCTGGACCTCGCGGGGCATCCGGTCCCAGACCTCGTCGGGGCCGTAGGGCGCGTTGAGCAGGAAAGTGCCGCCCGGCAGCAGCGGCGTAAGCATGTCGTACTTCTCGAGGAAGGAGAAGTTGTGGCAGGCGACGAATTGGGCGGAGCGGATGAGGTAGGGCTTGCGGATGAGGTTCTTGCCGAACCGGACGTGCGAGACCGTGATCGCGCCCGACTTCTTGGAGTCGTACACGAAGTAGCCCTGGGCGTAGTTGTCCGTGTTTTCGCCGAGGATCTTGATCGAGTTCTTGTTGGCGCCGACGGTGCCGTCCGCCCCCAGGCCGTAGAACAGGCCGCGGAAGGCCTCCCCCTCGAGGTCGAACGAGTAGTCGGGTTCGAGGGAGGTGTGGGTGACGTCGTCGACGATGCCGACGGTGAAGTGGTCCTTGGGCCGGGCGGCGGCGAGGTTGTCGAAGACCGCCTTGGCCATCGGCGGATTGAATTCCTTCGACCCGAGCCCGTAGCGGCCGCCGATGACGAGAGGCGGCTGGGAGAAGGGGGCGATCCCCTTGTCGAGCGCCTCGCGGATCGCCGTCTGGACATCGGTGTACATCGGTTCGCCCACCGAGCCCGGTTCTTTCGTGCGGTCGAGGACGGCGATGCGCCGGACGGTTTTCGGGAGGGCCTGCACGAAGTGCGCGACCGAGAAGGGACGGTAGAGGCGCACCTTGATCACGCCGACTTTCTCGCCCCGGGCCGCGAGGGCGTCGACGGTTTCGTGGACGACCTCGGCGCCGCTGCCCATGACGACCACGACGCGGTCGGCCTCCGGATGGCCCATGTAGTCAAAGAGGTGGTAGCCGCGGCCGACGATCCCCGCGAAGCGGTCCATGGCTTTCTGGACCAGGGCGGGGGCCGCGAGGTAGTACCGGTTCACCGTCTCGCGGTGCTGGAAGAAGACGTCGGGATTCTGCGAAGTTCCCTTGATGGTCGGATTGTCGGGGGAGAGAGCGCGGCGCCGGTGGGCGACGATCAGGTCGTGGTCGAGCATCGCCGCCATGTCGTCGATAGTGATCTCCTCGACCTTCTGCACTTCGTGGGAGGTGCGGAAGCCGTCGAAGAAGTGGACGAAGGGGACGCGGGACCCGAGGGAGGCGGCCTGGGTGATGAGGGCGAGGTCCATGACCTCCTGGACCGACCCGGAGGCCATGAGGCCGAAACCGGTCGAGCGGCAGGCCATGACGTCGGAATGGTCGCCGAAGATCGAGAGGGCGTGGGAGGCGACGGCGCGGGCGGAGACATGGAAGACCGTCGGGGTCAGCTCCCCCGCGATCTTGAACATGTTCGGGATCATCAGGAGGAGGCCCTGGGAGGCCGTGAAGGTCGTGGTCAGGGCGCCGGTGGTGAGGGCGCCGTGGACGGCGCCGGAGGCGCCTCCCTCGGACTGCATCTCGATCACCTCGGGGATGACGCCCCAGATGTTCTTTTCCCCGCGGGCCGACTTCTCGTCGGCGATCTCGCCCATGTTCGACGAGGGTGTGATCGGGTATATGGCGATGACTTCGTTGGTCGCGTGGGCAACGTATGCCGCGGCGGTATTGCCGTCAATCGTCACCATGCGCCGCCGGTGCGGCTGCGGTTTCGGCACGCGCTTTTCCATCGATGAAACAGCTTCTTGCGGCATTCTGAGACTCCTGTAGGTAGCAGCTTGCATTTCCCCGACGGCGACTATCGGCTGTCGTCGGCGCGGGAAACCGTGATATCTTTCTGAGCCTGGTATTTTCCGCTCTTGTCCCGGTACGACCGCAGGCAGTCCTGGTCGCCCTGGAGGAAGAGGATTTGGGCGATGCCCTCGCCCGCGTAGACGCGCAGGGGCACGGGCGCCGTGTTGGCCAGCGAGAGCGTGGCGTACCCCTCCCACTCCGGTTCAAAGGGGGTCACGTTGACGACGAGCCCGGAGCGGGCGTAGGTGGATTTGCCGGTGCAGAGGGTGATGATGTTCCGGGGGATGCGGAAGTATTCCAGGGACCGGGCCAGGATGAAGGAATTGGCCGGGATCGCCAAAGATTCGGCCCGGGCGTCCATCCAGCAGTCGGGGCGGACGTTTTTCGGATCGAGCTCGGCCACGCGGGTCGTGTCGAGGAGCTTGAACTCGTCGGCCAGGCGGAAGTCGTAGCCGTAGCAGGAGACGCCGAAACTGATGCCGGCCCGGATCTGATCGCGGGCGAAGGGCTCGATCATCCGGCGCCGTTCGGCCATTTCAATTATCCAGCGGTCCGCCATCACCGCCATAGCACGCGCGACTCCCTTGTTATTTTCTTCACAAACCTCAAGATACAGCGCGGGTGGCGGGATGTAAACCGGAAACTACATAAAAATCACCTGTCGGGACACGCTAGATAGTGGCGGCCTTGTTCTTCTCCCACGAGAGGAGATCGGCCAGAGAATGTTCTTCGAACACGGAGACGAGACGATCTTCGGCCGCCCGGAGGAGTTCGCGGAGGGCGCAGAAATCGGTTTTCTCGCAGATGGCGTTGTCTTTGATGCACTTAATGAGGTGGTAGGGCCCCTGGATGGCTTCCAGAATCTCCTTGACGGAGATGTCGGCCGGGCCTTTGGCCAGCGTGAAGCCGCCCCGCACGCCACGGTGCGAGCGCACGATCCCGGCCCGGGACAACGACTGGAAAATCTTCGCGAGAAACTTCTCAGGAATGGCCCGTGCCTCCGAGATTTCCGACAGCGGTGTCACGGTCGCGTCGTTGCGCTCGGCCAGGTACAAAACGCCGAGGATGCCGTATTCTTCAGCTTTAGTGAACTGCATGACTAACCTTCTTTCGCTGCGCTTTTCGGAGTCTGCCTGTCATGAGATGTCAGAAGGCGACAAGTGTTACCGAATTTGTTTTCTACATGATACGCAACATAGACAAGGGCGTCAATAAAAAAAGGCAAAAACGCGGATAAAAATGCCGATTTTGTCCTCCGAATGCACAGTGATGACAGCCGTTGACTTTGAGCGGCAATGTAGTACTTTGCGGCTAAGCGGATTACACCGGCACAAGGACAGGAAGGTTATGGCGGAAACCGAACGCGAGAAGAAGAATACGGGGCTTTTGATCGTCTACACAGGCAACGGGAAAGGGAAAACCACAGCCGCCCTGGGGATGTGCGTCCGGGCGGTGGGCTACGACTGGCAGGTGTGCGTGATCCAGTTCGTCAAGGGGAGCTGGAAGTACGGGGAGTTGAAGGGGATCAAGCGGTTGGCGCCGAATGTCGAATTGCACACGGTCGGAGAGGGGTTTGTCGGGATTGTCGACGACACCAAAGATTTCGAGGAACACCGGGCGGCGGCCCGGAAGGGGGTGGCGCTGGCACTGGAGAAGATTCGCTCCCGGGCGTATCCGCTGGTCATCCTGGACGAGCTCAACGTGGCGGTTGACCTCGGCTTGGTGACCGATGACGAGGTGCGCGAGCTGCTGGCCGCCCGCGATGCGGAACAGTCCCTGGTAGTGACCGGGCGCGGGGCGCGCGACTGGCTGGTGGAGCAGGCGGATTTGGTCACCGAGATGCGGGAGATCAAGCACCCCTTTCAGAAGGGGGTGCTGGCGCAGAAGGGGATTGACTGGTGAGGGGCGGCAGAGCTAATTGGTGAGCCGAACCGGCGCCGCGCCGGGAGTGTTTCAGCAGGTGCGGCCGCCCGGCGCGGCCGAAGAGGAAGAACCCTGGACGAGGAGTCTCATGTCTACAGCCGAGAAGAACTACGATATCGTCGTTGTCGGCGCCGGTCCCGGCGGCCTGTGCGCGGGGCTCTACGGGGCGCGGGCGCGGAGAAAGGTCATATGCCTGGAGAAGTACATGCCGGGGGGCCAGATCGCCAACACCGAAGAGGTGGAGGATTACCTCGGATTCGTCCGCATCTCCGGCCACGAGTTGGCCACGCGCATGGCGGAGCACGCCATGAAGTTCGGCCTGGAGGTCGGCTCGGAAGAGGTGGAGGAGATCTATGTGGACGGTGATGATCGGGTGGTGCAGTGCGCCTCGGGCACACGCTACCGGGCCAAAGCGGTGATCCTGGCCACGGGCGGTTCGCCGGTGAAACTCGGCGTGCCGGGCGAGCGGGAGTACGCGGGGCGCGGGGTCTCCTACTGCGCGATCTGCGACGGAGCCTTTTTCCGGGACCAGGTGATCGCCGTGGTCGGCGGCGGCGACGCCGCGGTCGAGGAGGGGGCGTTTCTCACCAAGTTCGGTTCCAAAGTCCACATCATCCATCGCCGAAAAGAGCTGCGGGCGCAGAAGATCATCCAGCAGCGGGCGAAAGACAACCCTAAGATCGAGTTTGTCCTCGAAACGGTGGTGGAGTCGATCAACGGCGATGGCCGCAAGATCAGCGACCTGACGCTGCGCAATGTGACGACCGGAGAGGTCTCGACGCTTCCGGTCGGTGCCTGTTTCATCTTCGTGGGTTTCCGGCCGAATTCGGGCCTCACGCGCGAGGAGCTGCGCAAAGACGCCGGCGGGTACATCATCACGGACGACAAGATGGAGACGTCGATCCCGGGGATTTTTGCCTGCGGCGATGTGCGGGCGCAGTTGGTGCGGCAAATCACCAACGCGGTGGGGGATGGGACGACGGCGGCGGTGGCGGCCGAGAAGTACATCGAGCACCTCGAGGACAAGCGGACGGCGCAATCGGCCTCCCGCTGACACGGGGGCCGTTCGGCGGGTAAAGCGCGGTTGCGGCCGCAGGCGTCGGCCGAGCGGGGCGGACGCACGCCGGCGAGCGACCGCGGCCCCAGCCTGAGGCGGCCGACCGGCGGGAACTAAGTAACTCCCCTGCGGGTGTAAGTCGTATCCTGACACGCCATGGAAACCGGGGGCGGTGCGGATTCGGACGGTGCAGAGATCGCGTCGGCCGGGAGCTGTTCGTTTTTCGCCGGCCGGCCGATAGAGCAATCAGATTCTGGGAGTGGCGTGTGCTGGACTTTCCAGCCACCTGACGTTAGAGTCGGGCATCCCCCTCCGCCACTCCCAGTTTTTTTATGCCTGCCCCGGCCGTTCGGCCGGCTAATACCATCGGGAGGTCGGCCGATAACAGGAGGTATGGAGGCAAGTCGCGAGTCTTTGCTCGATCGGCTGACGGCGGGTTGGAAGCCGGGCCTGATGTCGCGCTTGAGCCACCTGATTATCGTGCAGGTGGTTTTTGTGTTTGCCGCGCTGGTGCTGATTATATTCTCCCCCGGCCACTACTTGTCAGGGCGGGCGGAAACGCCGCGCCTTCCGGATTTCGCGCCGGTCGCAGCGGCGGCGGCCGCCGAGGCGGCGGGCCGGATGCCGGCCGACTACCGCACCGAGGGAGCGGGCGGGCAGGCTCTCGCCGCGCTTCTCGGCGGCCATACGGCGGTCCGGCAGGCGGTGCTCTACGAGCTGGCGGCGGGTCGCCCGGCGGCCCTGTGGGGCTACGGACGGGAGGAGGACTCGCCGCTGCCGCCGTCGTGGACGGACCACGAACTGACCCATCTCCGGCTGAGCGCGGCCGACACGGCGGGCGCGGACACCCACGGCTGGCCGACCGTGCCGCTCCGTTTGACGGAGCAGTTCATCGTCTACGGGGCGCCGGTCGAGTTCAGGGACGGATCGAGCGGGCTGCTGGTCGCGGCCTGGGACCACAACCTGTTCGTGTCGGACCGGAGGGCGCTTGGCTACGCGCTGCTCGTGCTGTTTCTGTGCGCCGGCCTGGTGGCGCTGTTGACGGTGTATCTCATCCACAACCAGTTCACGCAGCCGTTCCGGCGGATGATCCACCGGTTCGAGCGGACCTCCGACGGCGAGCTGTACCACATGCTGGAGAACTGCGGGGAGGGGGAGCTCAACCGGCTGGCGGCGGTGTTCAACAAGTTTTCTCGCACGCTGCTGGCCGACCAGCGGGAGCTCAGCCGGTATGACGCGCAGTTGCGCGACGCGAGCAGTTCGCTGGAGGATTCGCAGCGGCTGCTGGCGGCGGTGATCGACCACTCGCCGGTCGGCGTGATCACGACCGATGCGGGCGGCCGCATCCTGCTGTTCAATCGCCGGGCCGGCGCGATATTCGGCTACCGCGCGGCCGAGGCGCTCGGCCGCCCGATCGCCGACCTGTTCGTCAACGACGTGCAGGCGCAGGCGCAGGCGGAGGGGGAATACGAGGACGAGCACGGCCTGGAGGTGGTGGGGCGGCGGCGTGACCGCTCGCAGTTTGCCGCCTACCTGGTGGCCTCGGCCCTGCGCACCGACGCGGGAGCGGGCATCGGCTACGTCTACATCGTCCGCGACATCTCGCAGCGGAAAGATTTCCAGGCCATGATTGTGCGGCTCGACCGGTACTACACGCGGGGGGAGATGGCCAGCGAGATTGCGCACGAGATCAACAACTACCTCTCGATCCTCATGGGCAATATCGAGCTCGTGCCGCTCCTGCTGCGCAAGGGGAATACCGAGCGGCTGGAGCAGAAGCTCGAGGTGATGCACGGGACGGTGGAGAAGATTGCGCGGTTCACCGACGGGTTGCTGGACGGGAGCCACGACCAGATCCAGTTCGCGCGGTGCGACATCAACCAGCTCGTGCAGGCGGTCGTGGCGTTCCTGCAGCCGCAGAACCGGTTCGACAACACCGCAATCGTGTGCGAACTGTCGCCCGACATCCCCCTGGTGGAGGCCGACCCGGGGCTCCTCCAGCAGTTGCTGGTGAACCTCGTGTACAACGCCGGCGACGCCGTTCTCGGGAGCGAGGGTCCGCGCCGGATCGAGATCCGGACGTTCCCGGCGGCGGGTGCGGGGGCGCCGACGGTAGGGATCACGGTGCGCGACACGGGGCCGGGGGTGGCGCCGGACAAGCTGCCACTGCTGTTCAAGCGGCGCTTTACCACAAAGCCGCGCGGGCACGGGATCGGCCTGATTGCGTGCCGGAAAATCCTCGACTCCCACGGCGGCGACATCGCCTACGCGCACGACGGCGGCGCCGTGTTCAGCGTGACGCTGCCGATCGAGCACCGTTCCCGGGAGTCCGCAGCCTCCCCCGCCGCGGCGGCGGCGGATATTCCCCAAGTCTGATTTTTGTTGCCGCGCCGGGGGGCCGCGGGTAGAATCAACGTGATGGCCGAGCGTGCCAACGGGAAGCCCACCTGGGTGGAGCGCCGGATTCCGGCGATCGGGGCGATTGTGCTGGCAGTCGCGGTGGGCGTGTACGCCTGGATCGGGATCTCGGAGAGCCGCAAAGACAGTCTCGGCCTGCTGGTGACGCAGGGGGCGGCCTTCACCGAGGCGCTGGCCCAGGCCGCGGCCGGGGCGATCGAGGCCGAGGCCTTCTACGACTACCTCGTCCACCTCCGGTTCGAAGAGGTCTTCGTCACGGTGTCGCAGCTTGCGCTCGATCCGCGGACAGCGGCTGAGCTGACCGAGGCCGCTCTCCTGCACGATCTCGACGCGATCTACCTGTGCGATCTCGAGGGGAACGTGCTGGCGACCGGCGCGGCGCCGGCCTGGGAGGGGCTGCTGCCCCAGTTCGTACAGGCCGAGGTCCGAACGTTGGGGGACAACCCGCAGACGAACTACGTACTGCTTCTGGAGCCGGCGACGCGGGAGCACGGCGCCCGCCACTACTATCTCCAGATCGCCAACACACTCGACCGGATCGCCGTGCTGGTCGCCGACGCGCAGTACTACGTCGAGGCGCTCCGCCAGACGCAGATCGGCTACCTGGTGCAGCGGATGGCGGAGGAGCCGGGGGTTGTGTACATCATCTACCAGTCGACCGACGGAATCATCTTCTCCTCGCGGCGCACCGGACCGCTGCTGGCGATCGAGTCGGATCCGTTTCTCACGCAGGCGCTCGATGCCGACACGATCATGCACCGGACCAGCGAGTTCCAGGGGGAGCGGGTGCTGGAGCTCGTGCGGCCGTTCGCGACCAGCGAGTACCCGTTCGGGCTGTTCCGGGTGGGGCTGTCGCTCGGCCGCTACTACAGCGTGTCGCGGCGGTTCGATCTGCAGATGGCGGCGCTCTCGGCGGCGCTGTTCGGGGTGCTTCTGTTCGGCCTGCTCTACCTGGCGGCGCGGCGGAAGCGCCGAGAGCTGGGGCGGCAGTACACGGACATCAAATCGCTCACCGACGTGATATTCGACCGGATGCGCACCGGGGTCGCGGCCGTGGATGATCGGGGGGTGATCACGCTGGCAAACCGGGCCTTCGAACAGATCGTGGGCGCGGCCGGGGTGCTGGGCAGGAACTGGGACGACGCGGTGACGGCGCCGGCGCTCGCGCGGGAGAACCTTCGGCGGTGGATGGCTGCGGGCGAGGAGAAGGAGCTGACGGCCGCGATCGGCGACCGGGAGAAGACGCTCGTGCTGGCGGTTTCGGCGATCGGGCAGCGGCGCGACGAGGGCATGGTGATCGTTCTGTACGACGTGACGCGCCTGAAGGAGTACGAGCGGCGGGCGCTGCGGCGGGCGCGGCTATCGGAGCTGGGCGACCTCGCAGCCGGGGTGGCCCACGAGATCCGCAACCCGCTCAACACGATTTCGATCGCGGCCCAGCGGCTGGCGGCGGAATTCACGCCGACTGCGAACCGCGAGGAGTTTGTCGGGTTCACCGGGCAGATCCGGGCCGAGACACGGCGGCTCAACGACATCATCACGCGCTTCCTCGCTCTCGCGCGCGAGGAGAAGAAGGGGCGGCAGAAGGTCGCGCTCGACCGGCTGATCGCCGACGCCGTGGTGTTCCTCGGGCTGGAGGCCCGGAAGATCGGAATCGCCCTGGAGGCGGAGTGCGAGCCGGGGCTGACGCTCGAAGCCGATCCCGACGAGCTGCGGCAGGTGCTGACGAATCTGTTCAACAACGCGAAAGAGGCGCTGGCGGGGCAGCCGGGGCGGATCCGGGTGCAGGCCCGGCGCGCCGGCGACGGCCGGGTCGCACTCACGTTTGAGGACAGCGGGCCGGGGATCGCCGAGGATCTGCGCGAGCGGGTGTTCGCGCCCTATTTCACGACCAAGGAGGCCGGGACGGGGCTGGGGCTGCCGACCGTGTACCGCATTGTCAGCGACCTGGGCGGGGAGGTACGGGTGGAGCGGAGCGATCTCGGCGGGGCGCGGTTTGTGATCGCGGTCTGAGGGGGGAGATCCACAACCGCAGGGGGGCGGCTGTTCGTGGTCCCAACCGAATGGACTAAAGGGGAGCACCGTGCGGCATTGTCCGCGGCGCGCTTGAGCGGCCGAAGGCGGCTGTTATCTTCCCTACAATGAAAACCCCTGCGCCGTGTATTTCACCTTTCCGTCCAGCACGGTCGCGAGGATCTCGGTGTCGTAGAGGCGCAGCGGGGCGACGCGGGTGGGGTCCTGCGAGAGGATGACGAAGTCGGCCGGGTAGCCGGGGAGGAGGCGGCCGCGGCATTCGGCCTGGCCGGCGGCGATAGCCGGGCCGGCGGTGAAGGCAAAGAGCGCCTCGGCCGCGGTGATCCGCTGCTCCGGATGAAAGACGTCACGGCCAGCGCCGCGCCGGGCCCGCTTTCCGGCGGGACCGGAATCGGGGAAGGCCTCGCCGGGTCCGTGGGCGCGGCGGACGGCGGCGGCGATTCCGGCGAGCGGATCGAGCGGCTCAATCGGCACGTCCGAGCCGAACGCCAGATCAATGCCGAGATCGAGCAGGGCGCGGAAGATGTAAGCGTCCTTGGCGCGCCCGCCCCAGGCGGCGCGGACCATCTCGATGTCGGAAACCGTCTGCTGCGGCTGCACGGAGGCGACAATATTCAATTTCTTCAGGCGCGGGAGATCCCGGCGGCGGACCAGTTGGAGATGTTCGATGCGGTGGCGGGCGGGCGGGCGGAGGGGCGGGGCGGCCGCGAGCGCGTCGAGGACATTCGCGACGGCGCGGTCGCCGATGGCGTGGATGGCGCAGGGAAGGCCGAGGCGGGCGGCCGCGCGCGCAAGCGAAGCGATCTTGCCCGGCGGGGTGACCTCGACGCCGCGGTTCCGCCGGTCGTCGCGGTACGGCTGATAGCACAGGGCGGTCCGGCTCCCCAGGGAACCATCGGCGAAAATCTTGATGCCGGCGACGCGGAGGAAGTCATCGCCGGCGCCGTAGCGGGTGCCGGCAGCGCGCAGTTCGGGCAGGCCCGGGGCGGGGGCGTAGTAGTTGATGCGGAGGCCGAGCGCACCGCGGGCGGCGCGTTCGATGAACCAGGCGAACCCCGCCGGACCATCGAACGAGTGCACGCCGGTGACGCCCCGGCGGTAGGCCTGCGCCAGGGCCCGCCCATAGAGGCGGTCGAGGAGCGGCCGCGAGGGCGCGGGTATGAGCCGGAACACCGGGTCGTAGCCCGGGATCTCGCGGAGGAGGCCGCGCGGAGAACCATCGGGGTCGCGCTCGATGACTCCGCCGGCCGGATCCGGCGTGCGCCGGGTGAGGCCGGCGAGTTCCAGCGCCCGCGTGCTCACCCAGGCCGAGTGCTGGTCATGCGAGAAAATGAACGCCGGGCGGCGGCCGACCACTCGGTCGAGCTGGCGGCGGTCCGGTTCGACTCGTCCGGCGAAGAGATCGGGGCGGTAGCCCTCACCGACCACCCAGTCATCGGGGCCAAGGCCGCGGCAGAAGCCACGGATGAGGCGAAGGCACTCGTCCAGGGAATCGACGCCGTGGAGGTCGATGCGCCCGAGGGAGAGGGCGTAGTAGTAGAAGTGGGTGTGGGCGTCGACAAAGCCGGGCACGACGGTCCGGCGCCTGAGGTCGATGCGGTCGAAACCGGCGAAAGGGCCGACGCCGCGGAGGTTGTCGCCGACGGCGACGATCCGCCCACGCTCGATCGCCATCGAATCGACCGCGAGGCGGCGGTCCTGAGTCAGGATGTTGGCGTTATAGATCAGCGAGCGGGACTTCATAGCGTTCTCCTTTGACGCGGAGGTCGCCCTCGCGGCGGGTGAGCCGGAGGCGATCGGTTTCCTCGAGGATGGGCACGGCGAATTTGCGGGTGAAGCCGAAGCGGTCGCGGAGGTCGGTGATGGCGAGTTCGCCGGTCCGGTCGAGCCGTTCGCGGATGTAGGCGAGGACGGTCTGCCAGGTGTCGGCGAGGAAGATGAAATCGGCGCCGCACTTGTGCCCCTCGCGGGAGTCGAGGATGAAGCGGATCGCCTCGCGGTGCGCCTTGCCGCGGGAGGTCAGATCGGCGAGTTTAGGCGGCGCCCAGGGGTCGGCCCGGAGTGCGGCCATGATCTCGTCGTAGGCGGTGCGGACGGGGCCGGCGAGAGTCATGCCGCGCCCGGCGACGGAGTACTCGTCGTCGTGCCGCACCAGGATCCGGTTCTCCAGGGCGTACTGGATGAGGAGGTCGGTCGTCTCGCGGCCGTAGGGGGAGAGCTGCTGGAGCGTCTCGATCGGGACTCCCTTGAGGTGGGACTTGCGCTCGAAGTGTTTCTCGAGACGTCGCTTGAAGCGCTCGAGAGCCTGGGCAAATGCGGTCGGCTCGAAAACGTATCCCCGGTAGAGGGCGGCCTGGCCGGAGTCGATGAGGCGGGTGACGGCCTGGTTGATGGCGGTCTCGGCGCAGTCGGCGTGTTCGAGCAGGTGCGGGCGGTGGACAGCGGTGCGTTTCTGCAGTTCCGAACGGACGAGATCCTCCAGTCGGCCGCTGCTCCGGAGGAGAAGATAGTCGTAGCGGTCGAGGGCGCGGCGGCGGGGGAAGAAGCGGAGGTGGTCGAGCACCTGGCCGCCGCCGAGCGTGACCATCGGTGTCGGCAGGCGCATGATGCAGCGGTCGCCGATGAGGGCGTAGACGGGCTGGTCGGGCTGGAAGAAAACCAGGCCGGAGCCGCCGGGCCGGATCTCCTCGGCGCGGAAGAGGCGAATCTCCCCCTCGACCTCCGTGGTGCCGACTATGAGGAGGACGCGGCGCCGGTCCTCCAGGGCGACCGGGGCGTTGGGGAGAAGTTCGAGCGAGAGGGCGAGCACCGGATGGTGCGGGAAGTACTCGAGGTCGGTGCGGTCGGTGATGACCCCGCCGCGGAGGAGCTGTTCGCGGTCGACGCCGGTGAAGGAGACGGCGGTGCGCTGGCCCGGTTCGGCGAGGTCGACGCTGTCGCCGCCGGAGTGGAGCGACCGGATTTTGCCGACGGTGCGGGCGGGCCAGACGCCGACCGTCTGGCCGAGGCGCAGAGAGCCGCCGCGCAGGGTGCCGGTCACCACGCCGCCGATGCCGGGCCGGACGAAGGAGCGGTCGATGAAGAGGCGGGCTTTCCCGATGTCTTTGCGCGAGGCGACGAGGCCGGGGAGGCGGTTGAGGTATTCGCGCAGGGGATCGAAACCGGCGCCGGTGGCCGCGGAGACCGCAAAGACCGGGACGTCGTGGAGGAAGGTGCCGGCCAGGCGCGCGCCGATGTCCGCGGTCAGGAGCTCCAGCCAGTCGGGCTCGACGAGGTCGGTCTTGTTGATCACCACCAGGCCGTGCCGTACCCCGAGCAGGCGAACCACCTGAAAGTGCTCCTCGGTCTGCGGCATCCAGCCGTCATCGGCGGCGATCACGAGCATCACGGCGTCGATCCCGCCGGCCCCTGCGATCATGTTCTTGACAAACCGCTCGTGGCCGGGAACATCGATGAAGGCGACGGTGGCGCCGGCGGGCGTGCGGTAGAAGGCGAAGCCGAGGTCGATGGTCATGCCGCGCGCCTTCTCCTCCGGGAGACGGTCGGGGTCGGTGCCGGTGAGGCGTTTGACGAGGGCCGACTTGCCGTGGTCTATGTGTCCCGCGGTGCCAACGACGATCATAGCCGATTACCCGAGGACCGACCGGATGGCTTCGGTGAGAGCCGGCAAATCCTCTGTTTCGACCGCTTTCAGGTCGAGGAGGAAGCGATCGTTTTCGATCCGACCGATGATGGGGAGGTCGCGGTCGCGGAAGGCGGCCAGCAGGGCGGCGGCGTTGCGGGTTTTGGAGAAGCACACGGCGACCGAGGGGATGGCGGCCTCGGGGAGGGCGCCTCCGCCGACGAATGCCTGGGTGGCTTCCACCGAGAGGTCCTCGGGCTGCCCCAGGTCGGCCAGGATTTTCTTACCCCGCTTGTACAGCTCGGATTCGGGGAGGGCGAGCAGGCGCCAGAGCGTGATGTCGGTTTGCCAGGTGCCACCGAGGTAGATGGAGAAGAGGCGCTCGAGGGCGGAGAAGACGATTTTGTCGACGCGCATGGTGCGAAAGAGCGGGTTCTTCTTGATCGTGCGGATGATCTCGGCCCGGCCGACCAGGAGGCCGGCCTGGACGCCGCCGAGGAGTTTGTCGCCGGAGAAGGTTGTGAGCACGGCGCCGGCACGAACCGATTGCTGGACAGTCGGTTCGGAGTAGCCAAGGAGGGGGAGGGTGTCGATGAAGAGGCCGCTGCCGAGATCGTTCATCACCGGGAGGTTGTGCTCGCGGCCGAGCGCGACCAGATCGCGGAGGGAAACCTCCTCGGTGAAGCCAGCCTGGGTGAAATTGCTTTTGTGGACTTTCAGGATAAGCCCGGTGCGCTTCGGGTCGATATTAGAGGCGTAGTCCGCGATCGTGGTAATGTTCGTGGTGCCGACTTCCCGGAGCCGGGCGCCTGATTTGCGGAGAATATCGGGGATGCGGAAGCCGCCGCCGATCTGGACCAGCTCGCCCCGCGAGATGAGGACCTCCTTGCGGGCGGCCAGGGAATTGAGGGCCAGAAAGAGCGCCGCGGCGCAGTTGTTGACAACGGTGGCGGCCTCGGCCTCGGCGAGCAAGGCGAGGTAGCTTTCGGCCGCCCCGCCCCGGCCGCCCCGGCGGCCGGTTTCCAGGCTGAATTCGGTGTTCCCGTAGCCGGTGACGGAGTGCTTGATGGCGTCAAAGAGATCGGCCGGAAGGGGGGCGCGTCCGAGATTGGTGTGGACGACGATGCCGGTGGCGTTGATGACCCGGGCGGCGGCCTGTCGGCCGGCCGCACGGAGAGCGGCCCGGAGGGCGGCGAGAAGGTCGTCGCGGGTCAGCGGCCGGTCTTGGCTCGTCAGCCGGGATTTGGCCTCGGCGACGACGGCCCGGACAACGTCGGCGGCGACCGGACGGGGCAAACGGGCGATGAGATCGGCCAGGCGGGGGTGCTGGAGGAGCTCCTCGACGGCGGGGAAGTCGCGCGGATGGGAAATGATTTTGTCGGTCATAGTGTTACCCGGATCCCGGGGCGCCGCCGGCGGCGCCCGCCTCCCAATAATCGCCAAAGCGGGGGGCAAGTCAACGGAAAAAGCAGGGCCGGGGCCGGGCGCAGACCGGGGGCAGCCCCCGACCGGGGCGGGATCATGGGTCGACCGACTCCCTTTTGTCCACGGTGCGGGGAAATTTCGCCGAACCGCGCAGGATTTTTATTGTTTTTACCGCCATTCCTAGTTTATTGTCCGCTTCCAAAATGGGCGGGTCACCCGACCAACGTCAAACCGGTACCAGGAGACAAGCGATGACGAAGACGAAGCAGGAGATTCTCAGATTAATGGACGACGGCGGGGTGCGCTATATCCGCCTCTGTTTCACCGATATTCTCGGCCGCATCAAGGGTATGTCAATCCCGCGAACGGAGATCGAACAGGTCCTGGAGGAAGGCCAGCCGTTCGACGGATCCTCGGTGGAAGGATTCGCCCGGATCGAGGAGTCGGACCTGCTGGCGATGCCGGACCCGGTGACTTTCCGGATCATGCCCTGGGAGTCGTCGGGGGAGCGGCTGGCCATGATGTTCTGCGACATCGTCCTGCCCGACGGAACGCCCTACGACGGCGATCCGCGGTGGGTCCTGCGCCGGCAGCTGCAGAAAGTGGCCGAGCGCGGCTGGACGTTCTACGTGGGGCCGGAGCTCGAATACTTCTACCTGCGCGACGAGCGGACGACCGACCTGATCGACGTGGACGGGTATTTCGACATGGGGACGGTCGACAAGGGATCGCAGGTGCGCAAGGCGACGGTGAATGCGCTGGAGGCGATGGAGATTCCGGTGGAGTGCTCCCACCACGAGGTGGCGCCCTCGCAGCATGAAATCGACCTGAAGTACCAGGAGGCGCTGGTGATGGCCGATTTCGCCCAGGTCTACAAGTTCGTGGTGAAGCAGGTGGCGATGCAGCACGGGCTGTACGCGACCTTCATGCCCAAGCCGGTTTTCGGCGAGAACGGTTCCGGGATGCACTGCCACCAGTCCCTCTTCATGGGGGACAAGAACCTGTTCGCCAACGGCACCGACCAGTACGGGCTGTCGGAGATCGGCCGGCAGTATACGGCGGGGATTCTCAAATACGTGAGGGAGTTCACGCTGGTGACCAACCAGTGGGTGAATTCCTACAAGCGGCTGGTGCCGGGGTACGAAGCGCCCGTGTACATATCGTGGGGACGCCGGAACCGGTCGAGCATGGTGCGGGTGCCGGCGCACCGTGTGGGCAAGGAGCGGGCCACGCGCATCGAGCTGCGCTCCCCCGACCCGGGGGCCAATCCCTACCTCGCCTTCGCGGCGATGCTGGCGGCCGGGCTCCAGGGGATCGAGCAGCGCCTGACGCTCCCCGACCCGGTGGAGGAAAATATCTACGACATGTCGGAAGAGCAGAAGGCCCGCCTGAACATCGAAGTCCTCCCCAATTCGCTGGAGAATGCCGTGCGGATGTTCGAGGAGTCGCAGCTCATGCGGGAAGTGCTCGGCGAGCACGTCTTCACCAAGCTGATCGAGAACAAGCGCATTGAGTGGGACCAGTACCGCATCCACGTGAGCGCGTTCGAGGTGGAGAAGTACCTCCCGGTCATGTGAGACCGGACCGACGGCCGGGACGAGTGAACGGGTCCGCCTCCGCGGCTGCACGCCGCGGCGGCGGACCCGCTTCTTTTTGGGGGCGGGGCCGTTCAGGCGGCGCGGCGGCCATTGACCGCGGGCCGGGCGGCGACGTATCATGCCAGGGGGAAGTTGCCGGATGATCCGGTGCGAAAGGAGCAAAGGATGCCGTACGTGTCGCTGGGCGATTTTCGCCTCTACTACGAGACGAGCGGACCGGCGGCGAGCGCCGCCGGGCGGGCGCCAGTGGTGCTGCTGCACGGATTCACCCTCGACCGCCGGATGTGGAGCGAGACCCGCGAGTTCCTCGCGCGGGAGTTTCCGGTCATTGTGCCGGATGCGCGGGGGCACGGCCGGTCGGATGCGCCGGCGACCGGGTACAGCCGGGCCGACCGGGTGGAGGACCTCGCCCGGTTCGCCGACCGCCTGGGGCTTGAGCGGTTTCACCTGGTGGGATTGTCGATGGGGGGATCGACGGCTCTCGGGTACGCGCTGCGGGACCAGGCGCGGTTGGTGTCGCTGACGCTCGTGTCGACGAGCGCCGCCGGGTGGAATATCGGCCGGAAGATGGAGCGGGCGGAGGAACAGGGGCGAGAGATCCGCCGCCGGGCGCATCAGGAGCAGGGGGAGGATTTCGCCGCGGCGGCCGCCCGGGGGCTCGCGTACGTGCGCGAGCGGTGGATCGAGTACGGGCTCCGCGTCTACCGCGAGGATCAGCGTTCCATCCGCGACCGGCTGGAACAGATGATGCGCGAGTACTCGGGGGCGGCGTGGCTGGACGAACGCCGGGGGAAGTACCCGAGTCCGGGAAACGACGTCGAGCGGGTGCACACGATCACGGCGCCGACGTTGATCGTCGCCGGGGAGAAGGATAAGGTGTTCGCGCCGCTCGCACAGGAGTTGGGCAAGCGGATCGCGGGCAGCCGGGTGATCATCCACCGGGGCGTCGGGCACATGGTGAACATGGAGATACCGGAGCAGTTTGATGGGGATACGGGGGCGTTTCTGCGGGCGGCAGAGAAGGTTTGACTTTGGCCGGCGAAGGCGTATACTTAGCACCTTGGCGGACCGGCCGGTGAAGGCAAGGCGGCAAGCGAGGGACAAACGGACAGGATGGCAGACGGCAGACGGCCCCGGATCGGCGTATTTCTCTCCGGCGGGGGCAGCAACCTCCAGGCGCTGATCGATGCCTCGAAGTGCGGGATCCTCTCGGGAGAGATCGCGCTGGTGGTGTCAAACCTGCGCAAGGCGTTCGGGCTGGAGCGGGCCCGGCAGGTCCAGATCCCCGTGTTCGTCTACAAGGAGGCGGACTACGCAACCCCGGAGGAGGGGCAGGCGGCGCTCCTGCGCGTGCTGAAGGAGCACGGCGTGGAGTGGATCGCGCTCGCCGGCTACCTGAAACTCCTTCCGGGAAATATCCTCCGCGCATACCCGCGGCGGGTCGTGAACATCCACCCGGCGCTGCTGCCGAAATACGGGGGCAAGGGGATGTACGGACATTTCGTGCACGAGGCGGTGCTGGCGGCCGGGGAGAAGGAATCGGGGCTGACGATCCACCTGGTTGACGAGGCGTACGACCACGGCGCGGTGCTCCACCAACAGCGGGTGCCGATCCTGCCGGGGGACACGCCGGAGACGCTGGCGGCGCGCGTGCTGGAACAGGAACATCGCTGGTACGCCCGGGTGCTGGACAAACTCATTCGAGGTGAATATGGCGGCTGAGACGGATCGGGTGGTGATGCAGACCGAGATCCGCGAGTACCCCCTGATGCGGCGGGGGAAGGTGCGGGACATTTACGATCTCGGCGACACGCTGTTGTTCGTGGCGACCGACCGCATTTCGGCGTTCGACGTGGTCATGCCGAACGGCATCCCCGGCAAGGGGCGGGTACTCACGCAGATGTCGCTGTTCTGGTTCGACTTCCTCAGCGATGTGGTCGAGAGCCACCTGGTCACGGCCGACGTCGACCGGTACCCGGCGGCGCTGCGCGCCTACCGGGAGCAGCTCGAGGGGCGCTCGATGATCGTGGCCAAAGCCGACCGGGTGGAGGCCGAGTGCATCGTGCGGGGGTACATTTCCGGGTCGATGTGGAAGGAACTGCAGGAGGCGCGAAAGCGGGGAACCAACGCGGTGCACGGATTTGAGTTCCCGCCGGCTCTGGGCGAGTCGGAACAGCTCCCCCGCCCGATCTTCACGCCCTCGACCAAGAACGACGACGGGCACGACATCAACATCAGCTACCGCGAGCTGGTGGGGCTCGTGGGCGCGGAGACGGCGCAGCGGTGCCGCGACAGCTCGCTGGCGATCTACACGAAAGCCGCGGACTACGCCCGGACCAGGGGGATTATTATCGCCGACACCAAGTTCGAATTTGGCTACAAGGACGGGCGGTTCATGCTGATCGACGAGGTGCTGTCGCCCGATTCCAGCCGGTTCTGGCCGGTGGACACCTACGCAATCGGCCGCGGGCAGCCCTCATTCGACAAGCAGCCGATCCGCGACTACCTGGACGCGCTGGACTGGAACAAGAAACCGCCGGCGCCGCGGCTGCCGGAGGAGGTAGTGCAGGCCTCGGCGGCGCGCTACCGCGAGGCGCAGCGCCTCCTCACCGGCCGATAGCCGCGCGGCTCATGAAGCAGGAATGACACAACCCGATCAGGGGAAGCAGAGACATGGAAGATACAGTGAAGATCAAACGCGCGCTCATCTCGGTATCGGACAAGACCGGCATCACCCAGCTGGCGCTCGAGTTGGAGAAGCGGGGGGTGGAGATCCTGTCGACGGGGGGGACGCTGCAGGCGCTCAAGAAGGCCGGGGCCCACGCGGTCTCGGTGTCGGCCTTCACCGGGTCGCCGGAGATTCTGGACGGGCGGGTGAAGACCCTCCACCCGCGCATCCACGCCGGGCTGCTCGCGCGGCGGGATGTGGAAGCGCACCTGGAGACGATGACCCAGCACGAGTACAAACTGATCGATCTCGTGGTCGTCAATCTGTATCCGTTCGAGCAGACGGTGGCGAAGGCGGGGGCCACTGACGACGAGGTGATCGAGAATATCGATATCGGGGGACCGTCCATGGTCCGATCGGCGGCGAAGAACCACGACGGGGTGGCGGTGGTGGTCGATCCCGGCGATTACGCCGAGCTGATTGCGGAGATGAACGCGCACGACGGGGGGACGACGCGGGCGTTTCGCCGCCGGTGCGCGGCCAAGGCGTTCGCGCTGACGGCGCGCTACGACACGGCGATCGCCGGATATTTCGCCGGCGCCGGGCAGGCGGGGGCGAAGTTCGCGCCGCAGTACCGCCCGAGTTACAGTCTCCGCTCGGCGCTGCGGTACGGCGAGAACCCGCACCAGGAGGCGGCCCTCTACGCGCGCGACGGGTACGGGGGGCCGACGCTGCTGGAGGCCCGGATCCTGGCCGGAAAGGAGCTCTCGTACAACAACTACGGCGACCTCGACTCCTGCCTGGACATGCTGCTGGATTTCACGGAACCGTTCGCCTGCGTGTTGAAACACGCCAATCCGTGCGGGGCGGCGACCGGGGCAACGATCGCCGAGGCCTACGAGGCGGCCTACGCGAGCGACCCGCTGTCGGCGTTCGGGTCGATCATCGGTCTCAACCGGGAGGTTGACCTCGCGTGCGCCCGGCTCCTCCACGAGACGCCGTTTGTCGAGTGCATGATCGCCCCGTCGTTCACCGACGAGGCGCTCGCGCTCTTGACGAAGAAGAAGGCGCGGCGGATTCTCGCGCTGCCGTCGATCACCCTCGGCTGGCCCCGCGGGCAACTGGCCGACAAGCCGATCCGGGGCGGGCTGCTGCGGCAGGACACCGACGATATCGAGACCAATCCGGACGCGCTCACGGTCGTGACCAAACGCGCGCCCACGCCGGAGGAGATCCGGTCGCTGCTGTTCGCGTGGAAAGTCGTGAAACACACCAAGTCAAACGCCATCGTGCTGGCAAAAGGAACGGCGACGGTGGGGATCGGGATGGGGCAGACCTCGCGGGTGGATTCCGGTTTCATGGCGGTGAAGCGGGCGGGCGAGCGGGCCCGGGGCTCGGTGATGGCCTCGGATGCGTTTTTCCCGATGCCGGATGGCGTCGAGGTGGGCACCGACGCGGGGGTGACCGCGATCATTCAGCCGGGCGGTTCAAAGGGGGACGACGAGGCGATCGCCGCGGCCGACAAAGCCGGGGCGGCGATGGTGCTGACCGGACACCGGCATTTCAAGCATTGAGTCCGGCGCCGGCGGCGACCGGCGCACCGCGTCTGCCAAACTACGAGTCGGATGGGGGCCGGGTTCCGCGGAACCCGGCCCGCGTTTTTCGGGAGCGGGGCGGGCAAAAACTTCCTCTTGACACTGTTTCGGCGGCCGGGACATATTGGCCCCAAGCTTTCGCATTCGATCAAGTCATTAACATCGTCTTCGGTGCGGACCGGGCGGCCACCGGGCGGTCCGGCCCGGCACGTGATTATGCAATTCGGCCACTATCGGTACGCGGCGACGGTCACCATACTGCTCGCGGCGGCGCTCATCGCGATCGGCTTTCTCCTGGTCGACAACGGCCGGCTGCGGCAGATGCTTCGGGATCCGGCGGCGTTCGTGGCCGCGCAGCAGACCGGCTCGGAGGTGCCGCCGCTTCAGGCGGCCGATGTCACCGGCGGCATCTGCCGGCTCTCGTACGGGCCGGGAGAGCCGGCCACGCTGCTGTGCTGGCTCACGATGCGGTCGTCGCGCGGAAAGGACAATATCCCCTTCTGGAACGAGCTGGCGCACCGGTTCGCCGGGCGGAACGTGCGCGTGATCGGGATGTGCACGGGAGAGCCGGATGAAGTGCGGGGGTACGCCGCGGCGCAGGGAGTCGCGTTCCCGGTGATTGCGGCCGGCGACCCCTACATCGTGGAAGCCTATGGCGGCACGGTGGTGCCGCAGACGCTGCTCATTTCGCCAACCGGGCAGGTGGCGGGGCGGTGGCCGGGGGTCGCGGGATCGACGCAGCAGGCGGAGATTGAGGCCCGGGCGGCCGAGGCAGGGAAGCTTGAGCAGAAAACTCCGGAGACGCCGGAGAATGCGATACCCTAACCGTTTGAGGAGGTGAAACCAATGAACGCACTCCGCAGGATGAAGACGCTGGTCCTGATATTCGCGCTCGTCGCGATTGTGACCGGCGGACTCGTGGCGACCTTTGCGGACAATGCCCAGGCGCGGCCGAAGTGCTGCATCTGGGTGATGTACTGCTCCGAGATCCCGCCCTATCCGTGCTGGGACGTGTGCATCCCGGTGCCGTGCCCATAGGGGTGCGCACAGCCGGATGCCGCTGATTGCGGCGCCGCCTCATTCGGGGCGGCGCCTTTTTTTTGCGGGCCGGGGAGGCGGCCCGCCGCCCGCCGGGCCGGCCGAAGAAGTTGATTTTCACCATGATACAGGCTTTCCACGAACTCGGAACCGGCAGAGGAAATATCGTTTGGAAATATCAACTTCCGGTAGTATCTTGCCCGAGGTAGGAAAGGTAGAGGTCAAGGCGCTTACATGCGAAATCGGATACTTGAAATAGTCGTTTTCCTTATAGATTTCATGCAGGGGAACAAGGGGAATCTGGCCGGGAGCGAGGATCTCTCGACGGTGCTCGAGGCCGAGGGGTATTCGCAGGACGAGATCTCGTCGGCCTACTCCTGGCTCCTGCAGCGGTTTGACAACACCCCGGAGCAGTATTTCTCGGAGATCCCGCTCATGAACGCCTCGACCCGGATCCTCACGCCGATGGAGCGGATGCAGTTGGAGCCGGAGGCGCAGGGATTCCTGCTGAAGCTGGTGAATCTGTCGCTGGTGGATCATGAGCAGTTCGAGGGGATCATGGAGCGGGTGTCGGTGTTCGGGTCGAAGTCGGTGTCGCTGGAGCAGATCAAGCTGATCGCGTCGTCGGTGGTGCTGGCCGACCTTGAGGATTTCGATGAGCTTTCGCTGGGCGAGGCGTCGCCCGACCGGTCGCTTCACGTCAACTAATCCATGTCACTGACGAACAAGAAGATTCTCGTCGGTCTCACCGGCGGCATCGCCTGCTACAAAGTCCCCTATCTCGTGCGTGCGCTGGTCAAAGCCGGGGCCGAGGTGCAGGTGGTGATGACCCGGGCCGCCACCGAATTCATCACGCCGCTGACGATGGAGACGGTGTCGGCGCGGCCGGTGGCGGTCGAAATGTTCGCCCACGGGGAGTATGTGGCGACACGGCACATCGATCTCGCGCACTGGCCCGACCTGATCGTGGTGGCGCCGACAACGGCCAACTTTATCGGCAAGGCAGCCTCGGGAATTTCGGATGATCTGCTCACCACGGTGGTGTGCGCCTCGGGCAAACCGATTATGATCGCGCCGGCCATGAATCCGCAGATGTGGCGGAACCCGGTGACGCAGCGCAATCTCAAGACCCTTCTCAGTCTCGGCTACCGGGTGGTGGAGCCGGCCGAGGGGGAGATGGCGTGCGAGGACTACGGCGTGGGGCGGATGGCCGAGCCGGAGGTGATTCTCCGGGCGATCGAGGGGTTCTTCGCGGCGCCCAAGGGCCGGGCAAAAAAAAAAGCCTGACCGGGCGTAGGTTCCTGGTCACGGCCGGGCCGACCCGCGAGGTCATCGACCCGGTGCGCTATATCACAAATTATTCTTCCGGGAAAATGGGGTATGCGATCGCCGCGGCCGCAGCCGAGCAGGGCGCCTCTGTCACGCTCATCTCCGGGCCGGTGGAACTGGCCGCCCCCGAGGGCGTGGTCCTCGTGCGCGTGGAGTCGACCGCCGAGCTGCATCGGGCGGTCGGGGAGCGGTTCGCGCAGTGCGACTGCCTGGTGATGGCGGCGGCTCCCGCCGACTATCGGCCGTCCCGGATCTCATCCGAGAAGATCAAGCGTATCAAGAACTTGCGGCTTGAGCTTGAAGCGACGGGGGATATCCTCAAGGATGTCGCGGCGGGCAAGCGGGCCGGGCAGATTGTGGTCGGGTTTGCGCTGGAGACGACCGACGGGGTGGCCAACGCGCGGCGGAAACTTCGGGAGAAGAAACTCGATCTGATTGTCCTGAACGAGCCGTCGGCGGACTCGGGCTTCCTGACCGACACCAATCGGGTGCAGGTGATCGGGCGGGACGGGGAGGCGGAGGAGTGGCCGCTCTTGGCGAAAGGGGAGGTGGCGCGGCGGCTGGTGGCGCGGGTGGCGGCGATGCTGGGGAAGCGGTAGGGGGAAAAAAGTGACGCCGGTCTGGACCGGCGTCGATACCCCGTAGGGCATATCCTTCGAGACAGTTGTCTCTTACTGGAAGTTGACAGACAACCGCCGCTTAAGTACATTCATTCGTATTTTGGGGCTGGAAAGCGGCTTTGTCAAGCGCAAAATGACTGGGAGGATTGGCTGTGAGCAAAGAAAGTCGCACCATACTCGGTTTGGATATCGGCACGAATTCTGTTGGGTGGGCGGTTCTGAGTCACGAGGGCGGCATGCCGACGGGAGTAGTCGCGGCGGGCGTGCGAGTCTTCGAGGCTGGGTTGGACGAGCTGGAAACAGACGCCCGTGGAAAGTCGCGAAACATGCAGCGCAGGGAGGCGCGGTCGATACGCCGGCGGCTCGAGCGGCAGGCACGACGCACGAGTCGGCTGGCGAACTTCCTACAGACAGTTGGTCTGTTACCGCTGGCGGACATTCGGGACAGCGCGGCGCGACACGAGTTCTTTAAGCGGTTGGATTGTTCCATGGAATCGCCGTATCAGCTGCGGCGTCGGGGGATTTCCGAGCGGTTGGAGCCCTACGAATTCGGACGGGCGCTTTATCACCTGGCGCAACGACGCGGCTTTCTCAGCAACCGGCGTTCGGCGCCCAAGGACGAGGATGAGGCGGGCAAAGTCAGACAGGGAATCCTGGACCTCGAGCGCGAGATGGCTTCGGTGGGAGCGCGGACTATCGGCGAGTATTTCGCCTCAATCGAGGGAGGCGGCACACGCATTCGGGACCGGTACACCGGGCGCCACATGTATGAACAGGAGTTCGACGCGCTGTGGAACACTCAGGCCGGTTTCGCTCCAGACGTGCTCCTCCCGGATCTGCGCGAGAAGATCCGCGAGATTATCTTCTACCAGCGGCCGCTGAAAAGCCAGAAACGCTTTGTAGGGAAATGCGAACTCGAGCCGAAGTACCGACGGGCCTCTTGGGAGCACCTCTCGGCGCAGCGCTTCCGGTATCTTCAGACTGTGAATAATCTGGCGGTGATAGACAAATCAACCGGGGAGGTGAGGGCGCTTTCGTCGGAGGAGCGGGAGGCGATCATCGAAAGGCTGGAGGCGACGGCGGAAGCGACATACAGCAGTTTTCGTGGAAGAGGGGGCATTCCCTCGCTGCGCGGGACGGTGTTCAACCTGGAGCGCGGCGGCGAGAAGAGAATCAAGGGAAACAGAACGGCGGCCCAGTTGGCGGGTGTGTTCGGCCTGGAGCGATGGAGGGATTTGACGGAGGCAGACAGAGAGGCGGTGGTCGAGGACGTGCGGTCGATCGTGAACGACGGGGCGCTGGCGCGGCGAGGGCAGAGGAAGTGGGGACTTGCGCCGGAGCAAGCGAAACGGCTGACCGAGATTCGACTCGAGCCCGGCCATTGCGCCTTCTCCAGACAAGCGCTGGACAAACTCCTTCCGCATCTCCGACAAGGGGCGAAGCTATACGACGCAATCGAGGCGGTGCCGGAGTACCGCGAGCGGATGAATCGTCTGACGGAGGCGGTAGATGAACTTCCGAGCGTGCTGTCCGCGCTTGGCGATATTCGCAATCCGCTCGTGATCCGGTCGCTGACAGAACTGAGGCGGGTCGTCAATGCCGTCGTGCAGCGATACGGCAAGCCCGATTTTGTCAGAGTCGAGTTGGCCCGCGACCTGCGACAGACCGCCAAGGTGCGGCTGGAATTGTCCAAGAAGATGCGCCAAAACGAGCAGGCCAGAATGCGGGCGGCCGAGCGGATCAGGAAGGAAACGGGGATACAGAACCCGAGCCGGGACGACATCCTGAAGATCCTCCTCGCCGAAGAATGCAGCTGGAGGTGTCCGTACACGGCAGAGCCCTTTGGCATACACGATCTGCTCGGGCGGTCACCACAGTTCGATATCGAACACATCATTCCTTTCAGCCGGTGCCTTGATGATTCCTTCATGAACAAGACGCTATGCCATGCGGACGAAAATCGCAAGGTGAAGCATAGCCGAACGCCGTGGGAGGCGTACGGCCGGACAGAGAGGTGGGAGGAGATCATGGGGCGGGTGCGGGAATTCAAGGGGCCGGGGCGCTGGGCGAAAGTGCGCCGGTTTGAAATGAGAGAGGCGGAACACAACGCATTCATCAATGAATTCTGCAGCCGGCAACTCAACGACACACGTTACGCGTCCAAGCTGGCCATGAGATATTTGAGTATGCTCTACGGCGGCGGGAGAACGCAGGGGGTGGACGCCGAAGGAAAGCGGCGCATTCAGGCGTCGGCAGGAATGATCACCGCGCTGGTGCGGCACGCGCATGGGCTGAACGGCCTGCTGTCGCGCGACGATTTGAAGTCGCGCGATGACCACCGGCACCACGCCGTGGACGCGGTGGCGGTCGCGCTGTCCGATACCCGTACGGTCATGCGCCTCACGGCGGCGGCGCGGCGGGCTGAAGCGTACGACAAGCTGTTCAAGGATGTCGAGGAACCGTGGCCGGGATTCATCGGCGACATCAAGGCGGTCATCGACCGGGTCATACCCTCCCGTCGGCTGTCGAGGCGCGTGCGCGGGGCGTTGCACCAGGATACGTTCTACGGAGCCCGCACTGTGGATGGGCGGGCCGTGGTGCACATCCGCAAGCCGCTGGCCGCGCTGCACAAAGGCGATATTGATGACATAGTGGACCCGGTCGTCAGAGCCGCGGTTCGGCGGCGGGTGGAGGAAGCCGGCGGAGACGTCAAGAAGGCGTTCGCGGCGGACGTGGAGAAGCCGTATCTCTCAGGGGGAGGAGGAATACGGATTCCCATCCGGCGAGTGCGCCTGGCCAAAAACCTGGTGACATTCCCCGTCGGGTCCGCCCATCGCCGGCGGCATGTGACCTCGGATGCGAATCACCACATCACTCTGTTTGAAGTGTGTGCGGAAGGGGGCGGGGCTGTGCGATGGGAGGGAAAGGTGGTGAGTCTTTTCGAGGCGACGCAGCGGTTGCGGCGTGGGGAGCCGGTCGTGAGGCGGGATGACTGCAACGGGGGTCGGTTTCTCTTCTCGTTGTCCTGCGGGGACGTGATCGAACTGGATCGCGAGGGAACGGGCAGAGCGCTCTACGTGGTCCGCACTGTCCCTCAATCCAAGCAGATTCGGTTCGTACCGATCCACGATGCTCGGAGGCTGAAGGAGATTCCAAAGTCCGGAATGACAGCTGTCCCGGACAGCTTGAGGAGGCGCAACTGCCGCAAAGTCGTGGTGACGCCTCTGGGGGAGGTGCGGCGAGCGGCCGACTGACGGGGCCGGCAGAGGTCAAGGGGGCTTGTGCCTCTGTCGATAACATGACAAGAGCATGGGCGAGAGATTTCTTGATATTTCGGAGCAACCGGCCCGCCTCAGCATTCGACATCGACAACTCGTCATTGGCGTAGACGGTTCGGAGCAGACGACCCCGCTCAATGATGTATCGGCGCTGGTTGTCTCCAATCCCGCGGTATCCTATACGCAGGGGGTGCTGGCGGGGATCTGTGAGGCGGGAGGTGCGCTCGTGGTGTGCGACGAGAAGCACCTGCCGATAGGAATGCTCGTCTCGCTGCTGGGGCATACCACGCAGGGGGAGCGGCTTACGGCACAGGCCGAAGCACCGCCAACGCTGAAGAAGCGATTATGGCAGCAGATCGTCAGGTCGAAGGTACAGGCTCAAGGGGCTTGTCTACGGCGGGTGCGGGGAGAGGATTTCGGGCTGTTTCGACTTGCGCGAGACGTGCGCTCCGGGGACACATCAAACATCGAAGGGCAGGCAGCGCGGCGGTACTGGCCGGCTTTGTTTGGGACGTCGTTTCACCGGGACAGGAACCGGGCGGACCAGAACCGGTTGCTGAACTACGGGTACGCGGTACTGCGGGCCATGGCCGCGCGCGCAATCTGCGGAGCGGGCCTGCACCCGTCGCTGGGACTTCACCACCACAATCGCTATGACGCCTACTGCTTGGCCGACGACCTGATGGAACCGTATCGCCCGGCGGTGGACCGGGTCGTACTGGGCATGTGCGACACGCGGGGCCCGGAAGGGACCCTCGACGCTGCGGCGAAGCGCCAGCTCATCGGGGGGATCATCGGGACACGGCACGCCGTGGAAAATGAAACGGCAGTGCTGCCGGATATTCTCGCCCATGCGGCCGCGAGCCTGGCACAGGTGTATCTGGGAAGACGGAGAGGACTGTGCCTGCCCGTGGTGTAGCGAAGCATGCGGGCGACAGGGTACCGTCGGAGTATCGCGGTATGTGGGTGCTGGCGATGTTCGATCTGCCGGTCGATTCAAACGTGGCCCGGCGCCGGTACGCGCAGTTCCGGATGCATTTACTGAAGGAAGGGTTCCTGATGCTGCAACTGTCCGTGTATGGGAGGTACTGCGGGAGCGAAGAACGGGCCAACATTTGCCGCAAGCGAATCCGAGAGGCGCTGCCCCCGGAAGGGGAGGTGAGGGTGCTGGCGATAACGGATCGCCAATACGGCAAGATGGAGGTGTTTACGGGGACAAAACGGCATCGACCGGAACAACCGCCGGCTCAATTGATGCTTTTCTGATGGATTTTATTGACGAGAACCCCCTGTTAATCAAACGATTAACAGGGGGCATAATGTACTTAAGCGGCGGTTCCTGTCAAGTCCCAGCCACGGTGACACCGGGGAAATTTCCTTCCGAAATGTACTTAAGCGGCGGTTCCTGTCAAGTCCCAGCTACCAACAAGCAGGATAGCATCGAGATAGAATGTACTTAAGCGGCGGTTCCTGTCAAGTCCCAGC
>JAGNLV010000001.1:0-27500 GCA_017999435.1 Candidatus Zixiibacteriota bacterium | reverse complement strand
TCCCAAGGGTTTGGCTGTTCGCCAATTAAAGCGGTACGTGAGCTGGGTTTAGAACGTCGTGAGACAGTTCGGTCCCTATCTGATACGGGCGTAGGAGATTTGAGGAGAGTCGTCCCTAGTACGAGAGGACCAGGATGAACCGGCCGCCAGTGCACCTGTTGTGACGCCAGTTGCATCGCAGGGTAGCTGCGCCGGGAAGGGATAAGCGCTGAAAGCATCTAAGCGCCAAGCCCACTCCAAGATGAGATCTCCCGAACTTCGGTTCCTGAAGACCCCTGGAAGATGACCAGGTTGATAGGTCACTGGTGTACGCGCAGCGATGCGTTGAGCCTAGTGATACTAATCGGTCGTGCGACTTAACCGTAAAATTACTTCCGGCCCCGCGCCGAAGTAATGACTACAGAAACCCTTACGTTCGCGCATCCGAACGCGCTGATGACACAGCCGTTTGGGCGATGCGAACCTCCGATCAACCCGAGTAGATCGAAACCCCGGCGCCGGCGACGGCGGCGGGCCCGGTTTCGGTACGCGTCGAAAGATCTATGAGAATTTTCCGGTGGCGATAGAGATGGGGAAACACCTGTTCCCATTCCGAACACAGCAGTTAAGCCCATCATCGCCGATGGTACTACGCGGGAGACTGCGTGGGAGAGTAGGACGCTGCCGGGAGTAAGCAAGCCCCCGACCAGGCATGGTCGGGGGTTTTCTTTTGGCCGGCAACGGGCAGGCCCGCCCCCGCCGCGGCGCCCTCGCCCGCATGCGGCGGAAATCTTGCGCCCGCCCCAAAAAAGCTGATGGCGGTGCGGGATCGGTCTCCGTATAATGATGTATAGTCGATATAATTGGTCCATAACAACCACTACAAGGAGGGCCCCATGGCCCAGGCGAAGCGTGTTCCCACGGGACAGGAGCGGGCGATCCCGCACCTCGTCGTTGACAACGCCGCGGCGGCGATTGACTTCTACCGCAAGGCGTTCGGGGCCGAGGAGCTTATGCGGATGCCGGCGCCCGATGGCCGGCGGCTGTTCCACGCCGAGATCAGGCTGGGCGCGAGCGTCATCTACCTCTGCGACGATTTCCCGGAAATGTGCGGCGGCCGATCGCAGACGCCCAAGGCGTTGGGCGGGACGCCGGTGACGATCCACCACTACGTCGAGGACTGCGACGCCATCATCCAGCGGGCGGGGAAGGCGGGCGCGAAGGTCGTCCGTCCGCCGGAAGACATGTTCTGGGGCGACCGCTACGGCGCGGTGGAGGATCCGTTCGGCCACCACTGGTCGTTCGCGTCGCACGTGCGGGACGTTTCTCCCCAGGAGATGGCCGCCGCGGTCGAGGCCATGGCGCGGGAGACGGCGGCGAAATCCTGATCGTTCGAACTCCCCGGGTCGGGCCCGCTGCCGGCGCGGCCCGACCGCCGGGGGGAACTAATGTGATTGCCGTCGGGCGGCCGGGGCGATATGATGGCGGCATGGCCGGCGCTCCAGGAACAACCGCAGGAGGTGCATTATGTCGGGAAGTCCGGATGTTATCGTGCAACGCCTGAATCCGATTCGGGTCGCCTATATGCGCCACATCGGTCCGTACCATGAGGTCGGGCCGACGTTCACCCGTCTCTGCCAATGGGCGGGCGAACGGGGACTGTCTCGCTCGGGCCTCCGCCTGATCGGCGCCTCGTGGGACAATCCCGCGGTCGTGCCGGCGGCGCTGTTGCGCTACGATGCCTGCATCGAGGTTGAGGAGGATTTTCACCCGGTGGACGAGATTCCGGTGCAGACGTTCCCCGGGGGCGAGTACGCCGTCTATCGGCACGTCGGTCCCTACAGCGGTCTGGCGGAGGCTTTTCGCCGCCTGCTCTACGAGTGGTTGCCCTCGAGCGGGAGGCACAGCCGGGGCGGGGCCTGCCTGGAGATATACGCTCCGCAGGATCATGCGGTCACCCCTCCCGCGGAGCTGATCACGGATCTGCTGATTCCGGTGCGGTGACGGCCGCGGTCGGGGCGGGGCAGGCTCAGCGGGTCTTGGCAGGGGTCGTCTCGCGGGGCCAATCGCGGATCATGGCGTCGATTGCCTGGCGGGCGAGCTCGCCCAGCCGCACAAACTCATAGCCCGTTTCGTACCAATCGCCGATTCGGTTGTACTCGCACCAGCGGCTCTCGATATCGAACATGATCTCGCGCGCGCCCTTGAAGAGATCCGGCAGGCGCATGCGGCAGCTCAATTTCGTGGGAACGGCGACCGCGGCGTCGCTGATCAGGCGGAGGCCGCCGGTGGTGAGGTTGATCACGCGCCCGACAAACTCGCCCGTCTCAAGTTCGTACACCAGATGGTAGGCCGCCGTGCGGCGCCGCGCATTGTCGCGCCGGTCATTCATGTCTCTCACCCCTGATAATTCCGAGTTCCAGCGTCTTTTTCCTCTTATCGGCCGAAAGGGAACGGGCCTCAAGGGGGCGGATCGGGGGGAGCCGGCGGCCGGACAAACAGGTCGGCGGTCAGCCGGCGTTTCGATCTGAAACTTTCTCCGGGGCGGCGGAGCGAAACCAGCCGCGTCCGCCGGCGACCGTCTCCGGCATGTACCGGTACACTGCCCAGAGGCCGGCCAGGGCGAGCGCGCCGCCGACCAGGAAGGGGAGTTGGAAGAAGAACAGGGAAAGGGGTCCGGCGATGAGGGGGCCGATGGTCATGCCGAGGCCGAAACCGGTGGTGACGAGGCTCATTTGCCGGCCCTCGCCTCCCTCGCGGGCGAGATCGCCGGCCACGGCGAACGCCGGTGCGGCGATGCCGGCCCCGCCGCACCCCTGGAGAAAGCGCACCGCCATCAACTGTGCGGGGCTGGTTACGTAGCCCAGCAGCCCGGTCGCCGGCGCCAGCACCAGAAGGCCGCCCAGCATGAGCGGTTTGCGTCCGATGGTGTCGGCCAGCCGCCCGACCGGCACCTGAAACACCAGGCGGCTGACCATGACCATGGCGAAGGCGATGCCGAACTCGAACGCGGTCATGTCGAGCCGGGCGTTGAATTCGTTTTCGAGCGTGGTCACCATGGAGAAATTGGCGGCCATGAGCAGGGTGGCGAGGGCGGCGGCGAGAATTCCCGGGTCGAGCAGGTCGCGGTCGAGGATGCGCAGCCGGCCGGGTGCGGGCGGGGCGGCCGGTTCAGCCGGCGGCGTCTCGCGCACCCACACCTGGACGAGGATCATGGCCAGCAGCACGAACGCGGCACCGACGATGAAGGCGGCATCGAAACCGAAGCGCACTTTGAGAAACCCTCCGATGACGGGTCCGCCGGCGAATCCGATCAGGCGGAGAGTCGAGTAGATCCCCATCGAGGAGGCCCGGGTGTGGCGGCGGGTGGCGGTCGCCATGACCGCCATCGAGGCGGGAATGGTGGTGGCCACGCCGATCCCCTGGATCGCACGCAGCACGAGCAGGTGCGAGTAGGAGGTGGCGGCCATGAAGGCCAGCGTACCCAGCCCCATGAGCGCCATCCCGGCCTGAATCTGCACTTTCCGCCGGCCCAACCGGTCCGAGAGCGCCCCCATCACCGGTTGCACCGCCGCGGAGACGATGCCGTACAGAGAAATCAGGGTCCCCACGAGGACCGGCACGGGAAGGTTGAACAGGGGGTGGGCGATCTCGGCCACGTAGAGCGGAATGACGATCGTGAGAATGCTGTTGCCGAGCGCCTCCGCCAGGCGGGCGACCGAGAGGGCGACCACCTCGCGGTTGGCCCCGTACCTGGCCGGGAGGGACCAGCGCGAGGCCCGATGTTCGTCGTGAGCGTCGGCCATGGCCCTAATAATACGTCGGCCGCCGAGGATCGACAAGCGCTCGCTTGCGCCGGAGCCGGTCGGTCGGGAAGGCGCTCCATACTTGCCCTGCCTCTGCCGATACAGGCAGTGAAGGTGCCTTGACAGAATGGGCATTTTGGCCTTTATTACGCCAAACCGTATGGAAGCGGGGATTTTCCGAAGATACTGGACATGGACAACGGCTGCGCGCATCCGCATCACCTCCTTGAAGAATTCTCGCCGGCGGAAGCCCGGGCGATTGAGGTGCACAAATACTTTCTCTCGCTCGAAGCCGGGACCGACGTTGGTCTCGAGTATGCGGTCCGTCATTGGCTGATCCACCACTCGACGACGTGGCGGCAGGCCCGGCTGCAGGAGGAGTTGGACGCCCAGCGCTCGGAGATCCAGAAGCACAAGTGGATTGAGTCGGAACGGGCGGGGCACGATCTCGGCCAGGGCGCAGTGGAGGACTGGATCAGCCGCTATGCGGCGCAGTGGCGCCACTGGCGGGAGCAACAGGAACACCAGAGTTAGAGGCGGCGGCCCCCAGCCCGCAAGACCCGCTCGTTTTACCTTGACACCTCTTTAGCCTCCGTCTATATATCAGCGTTTTTGACCCCGGGGCGGAGTCCGGGCACCCGTGCCGCCCGAGACAAGGTGCGCTATTCGAGGACGACACGGCCGACGGGCCACCTGTCGCCCGCCGCGACAAAGTACGGATCGATGGCAGCTGGACAGATTTTCGCCGGCATTGATATCGGGGGGACCACCATCAAGTATGGGCTGTTCGACGAGCAGGGGAAGGTGCAGTTCCGGGAGCAGAAGCCGACGATGGTGGAGAAGGGACCGAAACCGCTCATGCACCTGGCGGCCAACATCGGCGAGCGCTTGCTGTACACGGCGGCCGAGGAGGATTACGAAGTGCGCCACCTCGGGGTGGGAACGCCGGGGGCGGTCGATTTTCACACCGGCCGCGTTATCGGCCCCTGTCCGAACATCCCCGGCTGGCAGGGGACCGAGATCGGGGCCGGTCTCCGCGAACGCCTCAACGTGCCGGTGTGGGTGGACAACGATGTCAACGCGATGGCGCTGGCCGAGGCGCACTTCGGCGCCGCCCACGGCGCGGAGTCGGCGCTCTGCCTGACAGTCGGGACCGGGGTCGGCGGCGCGGTCATTTTCGGCGGCCGCATCTGGCGCGGCTCGTCGTGGTCGGCCGGCGAAGTCGGGCACATGACGATCAACTTCGACGCCCCGTTCACGCACGGCGGCATGCCGGGGAGCATCGAGGGGTACTGCTCCTCACAGGCGATCCTCGGGCGGCTCCGGCGCGAGCTGGAGCGCGAGATGACGCCGGGCTTTGAGGCTGTGCTCGAGGGAAACCTCGACAACCTGAGCATCCGCAAGATCTTCGCGGCGCTCCGGAAGGACGATGCGGCGGCCCGGAAGGCGATTACCGAGGCGGCCACCTATCTCGGGATCGGCTTGGCCGGCGTCGTCAATCTCCTGAACCCGGAAATGATCGTGATCGGCGGCGGAATTGCCGAAGGGGGCGGCGGGTTTGTCGAAATTGTCGCCGCCAAGATCCGGGAACTGGCTTTCGATTCCGCCGTACAGAATTTGAAAGTGGTCAAGGCGGCGCTGGGCAACGACGCCGGGTTTATCGGCGCCGGCCTGCTCGGCGAGTTCGCCGCATAGGACGGAGACGACATGACGGAGAAGAGCGACACGCGGCCGGTGCCGTTCAAACTCGCCTACTGGTGGGCGTTCGGGTTTGCGACCGTGTTCCTGCTCTACGGCCTGGTCACGCTGGTGCTCAGCTTTCTCGACCGGCAGTACGCCAATCTCGCCCAGCCGTTCGGGTTTCTGCTGATCGGCGGGGTGCTGATGGCGGCGGCGTGGGGTTTGCGCAATCGGCGGAGCTGGGCCTGGTACGGCGAGATCGGCATCAACGGCCTCATCATCATCGCGGCCCTGGCGGGTTTTCGCAACTACGCCAACCTGATCATCCTGGCCCTCGCCGCGGTTGCGCTCGCGCTGCTTCTCACGAGTGCGACGAAGCGGTATTTGTTTCCGGGGCGGTAACTTTTGGGTTGACAGGCCGGGGAAAGCGCATGATCTTCGGCTACTGATCGGTTCCGATCGGCGGCGCCCTAGCTCAGATGGTAGAGCAACGGACTGAAAATCCGTGTGTCCGCGGTTCGATTCCGCGGGGCGCCATTTCTTGCCGATAAGTTCCGGCCTCTTTTTTTTGTTGTTCCGACCGCCGATATCCGCAAGACTTCCTGCGCGTAAACCTCGAGATCGGCCATACCCATGGGTGACGAAACGTTTCAGCGAACGGTGGTGGTGACCGGCGGCGCCGGCTTTGTCGGTTCCAACCTCCTCTTGCACCTGGTGCCCGCCTACCCGGACTGCCGGTGGGTCAATGTCGACTGTCTGACCTACGCCGGCAACCTGGCCAACCTGAAAGCGATCGAGAAAGCCCCCAACTACCGGTTCGCGCGGATCGATATCACCGACTTCGACCGCCTCGCCGACTGTTTCCATGCTTTCGATCCGTCCGGCATCATCCACCTGGCCGCCGAATCGCACGTTGACCGCTCCATCCTGGGACCGTCGACCTTCATCCGGACCAACATCCTCGGCACCTTCAACCTCCTGGAACTGGCGCGCAAGAAAACGCAGCGGTCCGGACCGCAGGCGATCCGCTTTCACCAGGTGTCGACCGACGAGGTGTTCGGGTCGCTCGGGCCGGAGGGGCATTTCACCGAGGACACGCCGTACCGCCCCAACTCCCCCTACTCGGCCTCGAAAGCGGCGGCCGATCATCTGGTGCGCTCCTACGCGGCCACCTACGGCCTCGACACGGTGACGACCCACTGCTCGAATAATTACGGCCCCTACCAGTTCCCGGAGAAACTGATTCCGCTTATGATCCGCAACGCCCGCGCGGGGCTGCCGCTGCCGGTGTACGGCGACGGGAAGAATGTGCGGGACTGGCTCTACGTCGAGGACCACTGCCGGGCGCTCGACCTGGTGTTCCACGAGGGGAAATCCGGCGCGACTTACACCATCGGCGGGCACAACGAAATCGAGAACCTCGAGTTGGTCCGCCTGATCTGCCGAATGCTTGACGACCGGCTGGGGGGCGGCCCCCGCGAAAACCTCATCACCTTCGTGACCGACCGCCTCGGGCACGACCGGCGGTACGCCATCGACGCCTCGAAAATCGCCCGCGAGCTCGGCTGGCGGCCCTCGGTCACATTCGCCGAGGGCCTGTGCCGAACGATCGCGTGGTACCTGGACCACCAGGAGTGGCTCGACCACTGCATCAGCGGGCAGTACCTCCAATACTACGAGGACATCTATGCGGGCCGCTAGCGGGGTGCGACGGTGAGCGCCGGGATCCGCAAGGGAATCATTCTGGCCGGCGGGGCCGGGACGCGGCTCCACCCGGTGACGCAGGTTGCGTGCAAGCAGCTCCTGCCGATCTACGACAAGCCGATGATCTACTATCCGCTGTCGACCCTGATGCTGTTCGGCGTGACCGAGATCCTCATCATCAGCACGCCCCAGGACCTGCCGCGGTTTCGGGATCTGCTTGGCGACGGCCGGGCGGTCGGGCTCACGCTTCGCTACGCGGTCCAGGAGCGCCCGGAGGGAATCGCCCAGGCCTTCCTCATCGGCGCCGATTTCATCGGCCGCGACAACGTCGCCCTCATTCTCGGCGACAACGTCTTCTACGGGGTCTACGATTTCCTCCGCGGCGTCCGGGCGTTCGTCGACGGTGCGGTGGTGTTCGGCTACTATGTCAAGGATCCTCAGCGGTACGGCGTCGTGGAGTTCGACCACGACGGCAACGCGATCTCGATCGAGGAGAAGCCGGCGGCGCCCAAGTCCAACTACGCTGTCACCGGGCTGTACCTCTACGATGCGGAGGTCGTCTCGGTCGCGCGGTCGCTGCGGCCATCGGCCCGCGGTGAGCTCGAGATCACCGATGTGAACAATCACTACCTGCGGCGGGGGCGGCTCAAAGTCGTCCGGCTCGGGCGGGGCATCGCGTGGCTCGACACGGGCACCCACGAGAGCCTGCTGGACGCGAGCAATTTCATCGCCACGATCGAGAAGCGCCAGGGGCAGAAGATCGCCTGCATCGAGGAAATCGCCTACCGCATGCGCTACATCAACCGCCGCCAGATGGAGGCGCTCCTCGCCTCCATCCCCGACACCGCCTATGCCCAGTACCTGCGCGACGTTGTCCGGGAGGTCAACGGTGAGGGATAGGCTCCTGGTCACCGGCGCCCGCGGGCAACTGGGGACCGACCTCGTCGCCGAGTTCCGGCGGCGCGCCGACGTGGTCGGCTGCGACCTCGACGATTTCGACATCACCGACCCGGCCGCCGTCCGGCAGCACGTCGCGGCCGTCCGCCCCACCGTCGTTATTCACGCGGCCGCGTTCACCGAGGTCGACCGGTGCGAGGCGGAGCCGGAGCGGGCCATACGGGTCAACGCCGACGGCGCCGCATTCGTCGCCGAGGCCTGCCGCGCGGTCGGGGCACACCTGGTTTTCTATTCCACCGATTATGTTTTCGACGGCGCCCGGCGCACACCCTATGTCGAAAGCGCCCCCCCCAATCCCCGGACGGTCTACGGACGGAGCAAGCTCGAGGGAGAGCGGCGCACCTCGGCCGCGCAGCCCGACAGCGCCATCCTCCGCCTCGCCTGGATGTACGGCGCGCACGGCCGGAACTTTGTCGTCACCATGCTCGCGCGCGGCGCCGAGCAGCTGGAGGCGGCCCGGCGCGGCGAGAGTATCGCCTCCCTGCAAGTTGTCGACGATCAGGTCGGCAACCCGACCTGGACCAGGGATGTCGTGCGGCAGACGGAAATCGTCCTGCGCGAGCGGCTCACCGGGTTGTACCACTGCTCGGCGGAAGGGGAGACCTCATGGTACGGCCTGGCGGCATTCATTTTTTCGCGGCTTGGGATGGCGGTTGACCTGCGCCCCTGCACGACCGCCGCGCTGGGCCGGCCGGCTCCGCGGCCCGCCTACTCCTCGCTGGAGAACGCGGCCCTCAAGGCCGCCGGCTGCCATGTCATGCGCGACTGGCGCGAGGCCCTTGCGGAATTCCTCGCCGGCCGGAGGGAGGCTGCGCTCTATGCGGTGTGACATCGAGGGCGTGATCATTCGCGAGCTGCGCTGTGTGGCGGACGCCCGCGGCTGGCTCACCGAGCTCTTTCGCCGCGATGAGCTCCCGGGGGCGTTCGAGCCGGCCATGAGCTACGTGTCGATGACCCGCCCGGGCGTGGTCCGCGGACCGCACGAGCACCGCGACCAGTCCGACCTCTTCTGTTTTCTCGGACCGTCGACGTTCCGTCTCTACCTCTGGGACAGCCGGCCGGGCGCGCCCTCCCACGGGCGCACCTACCGCGCTGAGTTCGGCGAACACCGCCGCGCGCTCGTGATCGTCCCGCCGGGGGTGGTCCACGCCTACAAGAATGTCGGCGCGGTCGACGGTCTGGTGTTCAACGCTCCCAACCGGCTGTACGCGGGGGAGGGGCGGCGGGAGCCGGTCGATGAGATCCGCCACGAGAACGATCCCGCCTCGCCGTTCCGGATTGATGACTGACCGCCCGGGCGGAAGATTTCTCCCCGCCGGCCCGGAAATCGTTTCCCCGCGACCGGGTGCGGTGCGCCGCTGCGAGGGCGCGATCCGCCGTGTAAGTCGTTGCGGTGCGCAGGAGTGTGTTTTCGCGGGGGATCCGGCACGCCCCATGATAAATCTATTAATCACAAGGGCAGGGAAATGCCCGCAAAATGGTTATGGACAACCGAGCAGACATCGCCGCCGCGCGCCGCCAATCACCCGCCGCCGGCCTCCGGACCGGGGGGGCGCTGTGCTGAAAACCGGCCTTCTCAACTCTCTCCTGCGCAGTCTCACTCTCGGCAGCAAATTCCTCCTGCTGTTGTTTCTCGCGCGGGTGGTCACGCCCGCCGAACTGGGGGTCTACGGCCTGGTGGTGGTCACGATTACGGTCACGCTCTACCTGCTCGGACTGGACTTTCACACCTACAACACCCGCGAGATTCTCGGCGCTGCGCCGCCTGATCGGCCGTGTTTCGTGCGCGACCAAATGGCCTTTCACGGGCTGGTCTACGCGGCGGTGTTGCCGCTCACGCTGGCGGTGTTCATTTCCGGCACTCTGCCGTGGCGCTGCGCCGGGTGGTTCTACCTGCTGCTGGTGCTGGAGCACCTCTCGCAGGAGGCCTACCGGCTGCTGGTGACTTTCTCACGGTCAAGTCTGGCGAACCTCGTGCTCTTCCTGCGCGCGGGCGTGTGGGTGTACGCAGTGGTCGGCGTCGGGTTGGCGGCGCCGGGGGCGGTCACGCTCGGGCGCGTCTTTTGCGCCTGGGCGGTCGGGGCGGCGGCGAGCATCGCCCTGGCGGCCGCGACTCTGCGGCGCCTGCCGTGGCGGGAGGCGCTGGAGAAGCCGGTCGACTGGAACTGGATCCGGCGCGGTGTCGGCGTGTCGCTGCGCCTGTTTGCCGCGACCGTCTGCCTGCTCGGCGTCCAGTATGCCGACCGCTACTTCCTCCAGCATTTCCACGGCCCGGCGGCGGTCGGCGTGTACACCTTTTTCGCCCAGATCGCCAACACGGTCCAGATTTTCGTCTACACCGCGGTCGTGATCGTCGTTCTGCCGCGCCTGGTCGGGGCCTGGCAGCGCGGCGATCTGGCGCTGTACCGCTGCCACATGCGGCGGCTGGCGCTCGGCGTTCTCGGCGTGATCGCGCTCGTGAGCGTCGCGGCGGCCGCCTGCTTTGGGCCGGCGCTGGCGATGGTCGGCCGGGAGGTCTACCGGGAGCAATTGCCGGCGGGGTGGGTGCTGCTGGCGGCCATGGCGCTCATGGGGGCGGCCTACATTCCCCATTTGGCGCTCTATGCCCGGGGGCGCGACAGCGCGATCGTCGCGGCGAGCGCGGCCGCGTGCGTGGCGGGACTGGTGCTGCACGCGCTGCTGGTGCCTGCGTACGGCCCGATCGGGGCCGCCCTCGGCACCCTTGCCGCCGCGGGGGTGCTCGGCGGGGCGAAATTGGTCTTCTTAATGCGAAATGCGGAAGGGCCGGCGCGGACAGCCGGGCAAACGATGACGGCGGATTCAACGCGGGAGGCGTGTCGTGGCGCGATTGTGTCTTGAGACGGCCATCGGCCAACTCACCGTGTGCGCGGTCACCGTCACGTACGGCGACCGCTGGCATCTGCTCAGGCGGGTACTGGAGCGGCTGTGCGCGTGGCCGGCCGTAGCCCGCGTCATCATCGTGGACAACGGGGCAACCTACGACTTGCGTGGGCGGACGGCGGGCGCTTTCGGTCTGAGGGTCGAGGTAGTCGGTTCCGGCCGCAACGAGGGATCAGCTCGCGGGTATGCTATAGGCATGAAGGCGGCCAGGGAGGCGGTGGACACCGAATTCGTGTGGCTTCTCGATGACGACAACTTTCCCGAATCCGGTGCCCTCGAGGCGCTCGCGGAGGCCTGGCGGGAGCTAAGCGCCGGCCAAGCGAGCGACCGACTGGCGCTCCTGGCACTGCGCACCGATCGCCCGTACCTGGTTCAAATCGCGGCCGGAGCGGATCCCCGCAGGATATTCCCGAAGGCCAACAGCTTCCTTGATTTTCATGCAGCCGATGCGCCGCGCCGCGTTTGGCGCAAGCTGTTCCGCCGGCGACCTGCGCTCACAACGGTCAAGAGCCGATCCGTGAAGATTCCCTACGGAGTCTACGGCGGGCTGCTGTTCCACAAGACTCTCCTCGACCGAGTCGGCTACCCCGACGAGAGCTACTTCCTCTACGGCGACGACTACGATTTTACGACGCGGATCAGCGACGGCGGGGCGGTGTACCTCGTGGCCGGCTCCCGAATCGACGACCTTGACCCGTCCTGGCATGTATCGAGCACAGCGCGTCGGGTCACCGTGTTTCAGAACCTCTCGCAGGCTCCGGATTTCCGCGTCTACTGCACCGTCCGGAGCAACGTGATCTTTGTCCGGCGCCACCTGCTCACGCGCCCATGGGTGTGGCAACTGAATCGCCTCGCTTACCTGGCGATACTGCGGGCTTTCATGTGGGCGACCGGTCGGAGAGACCGCTACGACTTGATCGCCAGGGCAGTGAGTGACGGCTGCAGCGGCCGCCTGGAGAAGGTTGGTTGCCATGTCTGGTGAGTCGAGAACACTGGCCGCCGGCAGTCGGTTTGTCACCGCGCCGGTTTGCGGTCAGAGAGTGCTCTACGCGAGTCTCGTTTTGCTTGTGGGCTTTGCGCTCTATGCCAATCTCGCCCGCGTCGCGCTCGGCAGCCGCTATGTGCTCCTGGTCGCGGACAGCCTGCTCATGGTCCTCGTCCTGTATACGGCGTCGTTGCGCCTACTCGCGGGGCAACTCCCGACCGCGGTGGAGGCGGCCGTGCTGGCCTTGCTGGGCCTCGGCGCGGCGGCCATCATGCACCCCAACATTCCCGATTTCCGCACCGGGATCGAGGGATTCCGCCAGACTCTGTACCAGATGTCGGCGGTAAGTGTCGGGGTGGCCCTGCTCGGCACACGCCGTCGGATGATGCACTTTCTCTCCATCGTGGCCGTGCTGGCCGTTCCCATTCTGCTGTGGGCAGTCAAGCAGTTTATCGCAATCTCGGCGCTGGACCTGGCCATCATCGGAGCCAACACCGCCGACATCTACACCTGGCAGATTTTCGGAAAAGTCAGAGCCTTCGGCTTCTTCAGCGGGCCGTTCCACATGGGGCTGTTTGCCGGGTTCGTGTTCTGGATCGGGGCGGCGCTCTATTTCGAGTCTCGTCGCAGGATATGGCTCGTCCTGGCCGCCCTCTCATTTCTCGCCTGCCTGGCTACGCTTACCCGGGGCAGTCTGATAGCGATGTGCGGCTCGGTCCCGGTGGTGCTGTTCTTTGTCTTTCCGCGCGCGCGCCTGCGGGTAGCGGCGGCCACGGCGGTTGTGCTGGCCGGTATCGGCCTCGGGCTCTACCTGTTATCCTCTCATGTGGATGCCGTCGGGAGTGTAGTCGAGAGCGTGTTGACGCTGAGTGAACTGTCGGACGACAGCCGGCTGGTGGGTCGATTCGACGGCTACCGCGAGGGAATCGCAGCGGTTGCGACCCACCCGTTCGGGATTGGGATGGGGAGCGCCGCCGATGCCCTGGGCCACTATTTCGACCCGTACAAATACGTCCACATCACGAGCCACAACATGTTTCTGCGCATGGCGCTGGAAACCGGCTGGATGGGACTGGGGCTTTTCATGGCAATTCTGTGGCTGGCGCTCCGCGCGGCGCGCCGCACGGCGCGAATGGGCGATCATCCGATGGCGATGCTTCTGATGGGATGGCCGGCCATTGTACTGATTACAGGAATCACCGGATCCTCAATCAACGCCTTTCCGGTGAACTTGCTGTTCTGGCTGATCGTTGGGGGCGCAGTGAGACTGACGGCTCACTCCGGACCGGGGGCAACAACATGAACGCCAACCTCGACATCATCGTAATTCCTTTTCATGACTGGAAGAAGGTCCAGCGCGAAGGCGGCCGCACCCGCGACGCGCATCTGATGTCGCATCTGGCTCGGCACCCGCTTGTCAACCGAATGTTGGTCGTCAATCGGCCGGTAAGTGTGCCGGAAGTGATGGTTCGACCCGGTCGCTTCCGTACGGCGGGAGAGCGGATCGGCGGCGGATTGGGGCAGCGTCTGACCAGAGTGGCGAACAGCGTGTTCGTCCTCGACACTCTGTTGCCCGATCTCTTTGCGCCGGTGCGGCAGCGGCGTGGGTGGTTCCTCGATGCCTTCGCGGGCGCGACTGTGGCGCAGTCGGTACAATGGGCGGCGTCGAGACTGGGTATCGGCGCCTTTCACCTCGTCAGCTTCAACGCCTACGCCGGGAACCTGGCCGCGCGCCTATCGCCCGTTCGGTCGCTCTTCGACGCGTGGGACAACTTCCTCAAGTTTCCCGCAAATGCCCAATTCCGCAAACGGCTTGAGCAAAGCTACCGCATGTATGCAGAATGCACCGATGTCTGGTCAACCAACTCGGCCACGAACCGAGAAGTCTTTTGCCGCCTATTTGAGCCGGGAGCATGCGAAGTCATCCGCAACGGCGTGGACCCGGATCATTTCCGAACCGCCCGCGCGATCCCGGCCGATCTCGCCGCCCTCCCCCGGCCAATCATCGGCCTGGGAGCCAAGATCACTCACCTCGTGGATTACGACTTGCTCAACGCCGTCATGGCGGCCAACCCAGACCTGTCGTTCGTCGTCATCGGGCAGGTTCTCGATAAGGCGGTGATGGGCCGCATCAAGCCGCTTCCGAATTTTCACTACCTGGGGGACAAGCACTATGACGTCTATCCGGCCTACGTCGGCGGGTTCGATGCAGCGATCGTCCCGTATGTGGTGGGGGCGCGTGAACACGGCGGCGATTCCATCAAAACATACGAGTACCTCGCCGCCGGAAAGCCGGTCGTATCAACACCAATAGACGGACTCCTTAAGTGCCCCGGCCGCATTTTTCCGGCGCGGTCGCCTGAGGAGTTTGGGGCGGCAATCCGCAAGGCCTTGAGTGCAGGCGACCAGCGCGTCGAGATCCCTGCAGAGTATCTGTGGAGCACAAAGGCAGAAGAGATGATGGATCTCCTGGTGCGGCCGCGGCGGCCCCGAACCCGCCGCACTCATCGTCCCATCGTCGCTTTTTGCGGGACGCGCGGGGTGCCCGCCCGCTACGGCGGCTTCGAAACCGCCGTCGACCAGATCTCCCGCCGCTTCGCCGCCCGAGGCTACGACTGCGAGATCATCTGCCGGCGCTCCGCGGCCGGGCCGCCGGCCGGCGTGGGGAGCCGCCCTCTGCCGGACGAGCACGAGGGGCGACGCCTGGTATATGTCGACGGCCACCGGTCGCGCACGCTCGATACGTTCGCGGCCGCCCTCCAGACCGGGCGCCACCTCTGGCGCCGCCGGCGCGCCTACCGCCACGTGTTCTGGTTCAACAACGCCAACCTCCCCGGCATCCTCCTGAGCGCGCTGGCGCGGATCCCGATGTCGGTCAATACCGACGGGTTGGAGTGGCGGCGCTCGAAGTGGTCGTGGCCGTTCAAGCTCTACTACCGGCTGGCCTCGGGCGCGGTCGCCCTGATCTGCCGCCGCCTCATTTCCGACTCGCGCGGCATCCAGGACTACTACCGCCGCACGCTTTTCCGCTCGACCGAGTTCATCCCCTACGGCGCCCCGGAACCGGTGGCCATCGACAACGAGCGGGCGGAGGAGATCCTCGCCCGATACGACCTTGCGGCGGGGAAGTATTTCCTCCAGATCACGCGGATCGAGCCGGACAACCTGCCGGTGCGGGTGGCGGAGGCATTCGTGCGGGCCGAGCTGGTCCGGCAGGGCTTCAGGATGGTGTTTATCGGCTACCGCGAGGATACGCCCTACGCGCGGAAACTGGCGGTGTTCGACGGCCGGTTTGGGGTGCGCGTGCACGCGGCGCAGTACGACCCGGAGGTGCTGCAGGCCCTCCGGAGCCGGTGCTGGTGCTATGTCCACGGCAATTCGGTGGGGGGCACCAACCCGGCGTTGCTGGAGGCGATGGCCGCCTGCCCGCGGGTGGTGGCGATCGACTGCGTGTTCAGCCGCGAGGTACTCGGTGACTGCGGGCGGTTGTTCGACCCGGATAATATTGCGCCGACTCTCCTTGAGGCGCTGGCGATGCCCGATGAGAGCGCGCGCATGCGCCGGCGGGTCGCCGAGCGCTATGACTGGGAGGCGGTGGCGACCGCCTATATGAACCTGGCCGAGGGACGGCCGGCGGCCTACCGCCCGACCGCCCCGTCGGAAGAGAACCCTGCGCGGCGTCCTGAGGGAGTTCCGGCCGTTGCCCGACAAGGCGAAGTGACGGTTTAGATTGATGGCGCAAGATGCTCCGGAACAACGGATAACAAATGATGGCAAATGTCCGCCTCAGGACCGGCGGCCGGCGGCGATGAATATGAAGGAGTCCGAAATGACCAGGCGATTGACCGTAACCAGAGACTGCGAAAGCACGACGAGCCAGGCGGGGGAGGCGATCAGCCCGTTTGAAATGGCCGCCTTGCTCGTGCGGAAGAAACGGCTGATCGGTTTGATCACGTGCGGGGCGATGCTCCTGGCCGGGGCGACCAGCCTGCTGATCCCGAACAAGTACGTCTCGACCGCGTCCATCCTGCCCTCCGGCGGGATCGACAAGATGGCCGACCTGAAAAGCCTCGCCGGGCTGTCGGGGATGATCACTCCGGCCGACGACGGCTCGGAGCTGTACCCGGTGATCCTGGCATCGCACACGATTCGGGATGCGGTCCTCGCGCCGGAATATGAGTATGAGGACGACGGCGAGGTGCGGCAGACGACGCTGGCGGCATATCTGGATGAGACGGATCCGGACAGACTCCGCGCGGCGCTGGGGGACATTACGACGGTGCGTCTGGACAAGAAGACCGGCGTAATCGATCTCGGCGTCGAGACCCGGTCGCCCGCGCTGTCGCAGGCGGTCCTCCGGCGGTACCTCGCCGAGCTCGAGTCGTTCAACCTTCACAAGCGCCGCACCCAGGCGGGTGAGCGGGCGGAGTACCTGGCCCGCGAGCTGGCCGAGCGGCAGGGCGGGCTGGCGGCGGCGGAGGATTCGCTGGCGGCGTTCCAGTCGGCCAACCGGGACTGGATGACCGCCGGGGATCCGGAGGTGGCCCTGATCCTCGGCCGCCTGCAGCGGGAGGTGGAAACGCGCACCCAGGCCTGTCTCTATTTGCTGCAGGAGTATGAGATTGCCAAGCTTGACGCCCGCAAGGACGTGCCGGTGGTGCGCATTCTCGACCAGCCCTCCCGGCCGACCCGGGAATCGTCGCCGCCACGGGCGCTGATCGTAATCGTCTCGGGGCTGCTGGCGTTTTTGGGCGCGGCCGGAACCGTGGTGGGGATCGAGGGACTCCGGCGGACGCGGGGCGGGCACCGCGCCGCTCTGCAAACGTTGCGGACCGACCTCACCCGCGAGTTTCCCCGGGCCAACCGGTTCGTTGGCCGGGTGTCGCACGCAGTTGCGGGACGTTGGGCCCGTCGCGAGGCGGGGGAGAAGACTCCGGTTGCCGGTTAGACCGGCGCGTGCATTTTGAGCGCTTTTGGTGTTGACGGGGGGGAGGGGAATAGGTATTATCGGGTCTGCCTCGGCCGGCGGTCGGTTCCCCTGGGGCCGGCGCCGGGCAAGCGGGGCATTGACAAGTCAGTCCGAGTTGCGGTGGGGTTCCCGAGCGGCCAAAGGGAACAGACTGTAAATCTGTCGGCGAAGCCTTCGGAGGTTCGAATCCTCCCCCCACCACCATATTGAAGCCCGCGCCCGCGGGCTTTTTCGCGGCGGGGCCGGTCGCCTCGTTGCCAAGGCCGCCCGGGGAGCGTATCTTGGGCCATTTGCCTCGGCGAATGACACCATGAAGCCGGCCCCTGAGCAGAAGCGCACCGATTACACCGAAGGCTCGATCCTCGGCGCCATCCTCAAAATGGGGCTGCCGTCGATGTTCGGGTTTCTCAGCCAGAGCATTTACACGTTCGCCGACACTTTCTGGGTCGCCCGTCTTCCGCAGAACGAGGCGGGGGTGGCGGCGGTCACGTTTTTCGGCAACATCCTCTGGGTCGTCTTCTCGTTCAACAACCTGGTCGGGCCGGGATCGGTGGCCGTGATCTCGCGGCGCTACGGCGAGAAAGATTTCGACGCGGCGGCGGGGGCGATCAAGGAATCGCTGCTGCTGAAGCTCGTTTTCGGGGCGGTTTTCGGCCTGGCCGGATGGCGGTTCGCTGAGCCGATGCTCCGCCTGGTCGGCGCGGAGGGGGAGGCGCTCGCCATGGGCGTGGCATACGGCCGGATCATGTTCCTCGGTGTGCCCGTCATGTACGCGACCTACACGATCTTCACGGCCATGCGCGGGGTGGCCAATCCGAACATGGCGATGATCCTCATGCTCGGCTCCAACCTGCTCAATATCGGGCTCGACCCGGTGCTCATGTTCGGCTGGTTCGGCCTGCCGGCGATGGGAATCCGGGGGGCGGCGGTTGCCTCGGTCGGGAGTTTCGCGCTCACGCTCCTGGTCGGTCTCGGGCTGTTCTACGGGGGGGCGGCGAATGTCCGGCTCACGCTGCGGGGGCAGACGCGGGTCGGCCTGACCACAATGTGGAGAATCGTGCGAATCGGGATCCCCTCGCTGTTCGGCGAATTGTCGTTCTCCGGTTCGCGCCTGGTCATCACGCCGCTGGTGGCGATTTTCGGCACGGCAGTGGTGGCCGCCTACGGCGTCGGACTGCAGGTGTTCGGATTCGGCATTTCGATGCTTGTCGGGATCGGGCTCGGGTTGTCGTCGCTCATCGGCCACACGGTCGGCTCCGGCAAAACGCAGCGGGCGCGCATCACCGGCGATCGGTCGGTGCTGCTCGGCATGGCTGTGCTGACGCTGTACGGCGCGATCGTCTTTGTCTTCGCCGGGCCGATCATGCGGCTCTTCTTTGATGCTCCCGAGACCGTCGGCCACGGGATAACACTGCTGCGGATATTCGCGCTCTCGTTCCCGGTCTTCGGGGCCTACGAGATGCTGGTGCAGATTCATTCGGGCGTCGGCCTCAACACGCCGGCGATGGTGGTGAGCATGGTCCACGGATGGTTTCTGCAGGTGCTGCCGATCCTCCTGCTGGTCAAGGTATTGGCCCTTCCGCAGGAGGCGATCTGGTGGACCCTGGCCGGCTCGGGAGTGCTGTCGGCCGGGGCCATGTACTGGTATTACCGCAAGGGGAAGTGGCTGACGGTGCAGATCTAGCCGCTGTCCCCGGGGAAAAAGACGCGATGGAATGGTATCTCTATCCGCTGGTGATCGCCGCCGGATTCGGCTGCGGGTTCATCAACACGCTCGCCGGCAGCGGCTCGCTCATCAGTCTCCCGCTGCTGATTTTCCTCGGCCTGCCGGCCAACGTCGCCAACGGCACCAACCGGGTCGCGATCCTCCTGCAGACGGTCGTGGCCGTCGACAGGTTCCGCCGCGACAAGGCGGTCGATCTGCGGCGGGGGTTGCTGCTGGCGCTGCCGGCGATCGCCGGCGCGGTCCTCGGCGCGCAGATCGCCGTCAATCTCAACGAGGACGCGATGGAGACGGTGATCGGCGTCCTCATGGTCGTCATGCTCGGGGTGGTGATTGTCCGCCCCCGCCGCTGGCTTACGGGAAGGCCGGAGATGCTGGGGCGGCGGCCCGGATGGCTGCAGGTGGCGGTCCTTTTCCTCATCGGGATCTACGGCGGCTTCATCCAGGCGGGGGTGGGAATATTCCTGCTGGCCGGGCTGGTGCTGGTCTCGGGGTACGAGTTGGTCGGGGCGAACGCCGTCAAGAACCTGATCGTGCTCGCGTTCACCGCGTTCGCCCTTGTCGTGTTCATCATCAACGGCCAGGTGGCCTGGCTGCCGGGACTGGTGCTGGCGGTCGGCAACATGCTCGGCGCCTGGGTGGCCGCCCGCCTGGCGGTCCGGCGCGGCGCAACCTTCGTGCGATGGATCCTCATCGCCGTCATCGTCGTCTCCGCCGTCGTGCTCCTGGACCTTCTCGCGGCCGTGCGCGGGCTGTTCGGCTAGGTCCGCCGGGCCGCAGTTTTCGATTGAATACCATGCGGGCGGGGGAGTATCATGGGTGTGCGGGCGCCCGGTCGCGAGGGCCTGTGGATCGCCCGACACTCATGCAAGGATGGTCGCGTATGCCGTTCTGTCCCAAGTGCCGTTTCGAGTATGAACCCAACGTCTCGGTTTGCCCCGACTGCGAGGAGAAGCTGGTGGCCGCCCTGCCGCCGCTCGACGAGGGGGAGGACCTGTCGGACGAAACCATGGACTGGGTGCATCTGGGCCGCCTGACCTCGCGCGAGTATGCGCAGATGCTGGCCGGCGTCCTGCAGTCGCGCGGCATCCCGAATGTCATCCGCTCGGGCGTCGGCTTTTTTGGTGTGACCGGCCAAATGGGGGTGTCGTCGTATTCCGCGGCCGGCGGCGGATACTCGGTGTTTGTCCCCGAGGAGTTCGTGGTTGCCGCCGATGTCGAGGCCACCGCGGTTCTCGGCGAGACGTGGAAGAAAGCCCGGCTGGTCGATGTCGAGGGGGCCGAAAGCGCCGACGAGGCGGGCGAGCCTGAAGAGCCCGAGGAGCCCGAAGAGTCCGAAGAGGAGCATTAGCTAACGTCTCAGCCGCCGCTAGGAGCGCGGCCGCCACTGGTACTTCGCCAAATCGAGACAGCCGAATTCATCGGTGACCACTCCTTCGTCGCGCAGCATCGCCTGCTGCATCTCGAATCCTCCGCCCCGCGGGAGTGCGATCCGCCCCTGCGCGTTGATCACCCGGTGCCAGGGGAGACGCTCGGTCCGGCTGGACGTATTCAGCGCCCGCACGACCTGTCGCGCCGCTCGCGGGTTGCCCGCCAGCGCGGCGATCTGACCATAGGTCGCCACCCGCCCCTTGGGAATGCGCTTGAGGGCCGCGATCACCCGTTCGTGAAATGAATCCGCCATTGCTTTGGCCTCCTGGTAGGGGGAAAGGTGACGCTTTCGACGGGGCCGTGTCAAGCGTTCGTATTCCCACGTCTGATCGGATTTGCCGCTTGCCTGAACGGGTAGTCCATAGCTCTGCTGTGCGAACCTAACGTTATTCACTCACGGTCATGTCCACGATGTCCATCGGTGAGGGCACGCCCTGCCGTCCCAAGTAGGGACTACAGCTCGATCATTTGCGGTCGCCGGGGCAAGGGCCCACAGCAGAGCTGTGGGCGACCAGCTCAGGCGGTTGTCGCATGCGGATACCACGGCAACCAGCGACGTTTTGGCTCTTGCGTATGCACCGCAGACCGTATAACTTATTGTTTGGCTATTAATTGCCGGAGTGGTGGAATGGCAGACACCAGGGACTTAAAAAGCGATCAGGACGATTCGGCAGGCGATTGACTCACAAGGCAATGCATTGTTGGCGAACGAATTAGCATGCGGAATCTCGCGTATTGGTTTGTATTGACTTGTATCGATTGTGACCGGCTACAGTCACAAATTGGTCACAGGCCTAAGAGTCCCTCACGATGGAATTATGGCGGTAGATTTCACCGACATCGACGCGCAAGCTATCGTCGACGACATGTGCGCTGAGTTCCGCCAGGTCGACGCACTTTTGGGTTCACCCAAGCATGGCCTGCCGACGAGCGTGCGCCGCTACATCGACTCCAGCCAGAGCCCACCCGTATTCCACATGACGCGGTACTTCCGGAATGTCGCCGCGTTGGATAAGTACGAGGCTTGTATCGAGCGACTGGATCCGTTCTTCATCGCGGTCGAGCATTTCACTGGCAAGGTTCAACTGCGCCGCACGACCGGTGCGGAATTGCCAAAGGCGTACGTAGACACGTTCTTCTGCTTCACGTTGGCGGACTCTTTTAGGTCGTCACTGGATATCTACTCAAAATTCATCGGCTGGTTTTTCGACTTCAAAGGCAAGGAGACCATGGGGTTCAATTACGGAGAGCTGGTGAAACCGCTTAGGCTGCACTCGCAACGATTGGCCGACGAGTGTAACGCGCTACGCAATTCATCGGAGTACGCGTTGCTGAAGTGGATCCGTGATGCCGAGAAACACGAGGGTCACGGGAAGACGATATTCAATCTCAACGAGACCGCGACGTCGTTCAGCTTGGTACTCAGACGGCCAGAGCCCATCGACATGGCCAACCTGGAACTTTCCGCGTACGTTTGCTTACGATCCTTTTTGCACCTTCTGCACACCACGTCGGTGGAACTCGAGCGCTGGCCACTCGGCTATCCATCCACGCGCGACAAAGTCGCGGAGATTGACGACGAAGGATACTTCCGAATACCGAGCGTTGGTCCAAAATCCACGTAAAGGCTATGTCGCAGCATTGAACCCACCCCACGCGCACTTGCCCCTCGCCAAGATGCTGATACCGACCACAAAGACGGCTTGTCCGCTGAGCTAGGCAGCGTACCATAGAGTCACGAAGAAGATGGCTAATGAGGCCAAATTGTGGTCGCGCTTTTACTCCGTAGGTCAGCCAAGAAGAGGTTGGATCCCAGAGAATTAGATCGGTATGCCATACAGACACCAGGGACTTTTACTCTCTTGCGCTCCGATACAGATCGGCGTAACTTGTTGCTGCGAAACATATCTGCCGGAGTGGTGGAATGGCAGACACCAGGGACTTAAAAAGCAATCCAGAAGACTTCACATCTGATTGATCAACAACACAATGGCCAATGCGGCAACAAAGTAGCTTCGGTGAGCTCAAGTGCCACTTTGGATGGCCCTGTATTGATTTGGACAGAAAGCAGCCACAAATCAGTCACAGGCGTCAAACTCTAGGCATATGTCTTTGTCTGCTCACATCGACGACTTTGAGTGTGGAAATGTCCAAGTTCACCTCCTTTCAGCTTGGTTCGTGCACAGAACGGGACTATCTTACCTCCTGTCGTCTTGAGCAGCGTGTCTATGGTGTGTTTGCTGTATCAAGACTTGGTTCAGCCCATTCTTCAGCCGAGCCATATGTCGCCTACTGAGGAGAACCGCTAAACGGCTGTGCCAGAAGTCTTGATGTGAACAGCAGCAGTCGTACGCTTGGTGCTTCGCACATCATCTCGACTTGGTAGAGGTGAAGGCATGCGGGTTGTTAAGGTTGGAACGGATTTGCAGAGGAGTAGCGTTCTTTTGTGGCGACAGAAGGTGGATCAAGCAACGCTACAAGTGATGCGCAATATCGAGAGAACGATTTGCAGCGCAACGTGGCATATGGAAGGTTAATCCTATGGCAGCAGCACTCGGTAAGAACAAGCCAATTCCACTATGGCGGCTGGTCACCGGCAAAGATAGGCCGGAGCAGGCTTTTGCAGAACTCTATGTCCAGTTGAAAAACCAAGTCTTCCAAGTGACGTTTGACAATGAGGGAAGGTTGGATTCGACTCCCAACATACCTGATAGACTGATTGACACTTACATCGCGAAGGAATTCAGGGAGGAGGGTTCGGGCGGAACATTTGGCAAGGCCAAGAATCTTGGGGGTGAATTCATCAACAAGTTGAGAACTCTCTTGGCCAAGAACAAGGAGTCTGAAGATCGTTTAACATACGAGCATGTGTTTACGGAACGCATTCATGCACCTTCAGACTCAAATGTCATATTGGTTGGTGATACAGGTTGCGGGAAGACTCATAAGCTGCGCTACATTTGGAGTAATTACCTCGAACGTTGCAAGGATTGCAGCTTGGACAAAGAATGCCCTTCCTACCCTAATCGCCCGAAATTTTACTTAAGTATTGATCCAAAGCAGCTGAAGAGCCGCGCAGGATTGTTCAAAAATGTGTTCAATGAGGTTGTTGGCGAGTTGCAACAGTCACTTAATGGTTCTTTCGAAGAACGCTACAGAGCCTTCATAGAACACTTGTTTCAGCTGGAAAGGCCCTCCCGGCAGGATTACTTCACTACGATGTTGCGCTATGGACTAGAGAGAGAGCACCCGAAATCCTTCCATCAGATTGCGGATGCAGTTCCCGACGATTCACTAATCGACCTTGTGAAGTTCGTCTTGCATTTCTGTGGATGGCTGAGAGAGCATCGTTGTAAGAACGAGCATCTATGTATGTTTATTGTGTTTGACAACCTGGATGCGTCACCGCAGGAAGTACAGGAGGCAATTGTTACGCTCCTGCTGGACGTAAATCAGAAGCAATACCCACTCATGATTGCTGCCTGCCGTCCAGAGACGTTAATCAACTGGAGATCTCGCAGGAGCACTGGTGATGTTGTTGAGCATATTGGTCCTACAGCTTATGAGGTCGTTCTTGAGCGGCTACGGGTGTACCTTGAGGAGAAAGACAAGGACATGACGCTCTTGGCAGACCGTCTCAAGAACATTCAGAGACCGGATGTGTTTATCAGTAACCTTAATGCCATTTACAGTAGGCTGAAACGACCACATTTCAGGACTTTCTTTGATTCCTACTTTGGCATACAAATCAGGGATGCAGTTGTATTTGCTCAGAGTATCGTAGACATAGCGGCTCAATGGGACGAACGTTACCTGACCGACCAAGTGTTGCGCTCGGATCATTCTCTGGAACGGTACATGCTGAATCCATGGGGTCTTAGGTCAAACAAACCGCACATTGCAAACGTCTTCGGATTCGGTCCTAAATACAAAGATCGCTTAGTTGGAATTAGGGTTCTGCAATATGTATATCAACAGGAGCAATACACCGTAAGAGTGAAGGATGTCTGCAATCACCTCAGCCTTTTCGGGCATGGGAATGAAGACACTCTACGTGCTCTGGGAAAGATGCTTCAGCGAGGGCTACTGTTGACCGTATCCAGAGAGAATTACGAATTGGGACCGTTTGAGGAGTGTCAAGGTGAATTGATCGAGAGGACTGCGACTGGAGACGGATTTCGAAAGAATGCCTTTTCGCTCAGCTACATAAGTACTGTGATGTACTCTACTCTGTGTCGAGATACAAATTATCCGCATTTGCGGGTAAGAAATGTGGGCGACCCAAGATTTGTTGAGACGCTGGCTATTCTTAGAGAGTTTCTCAGAGAGACTTGGCAGATTGAGCGTGTCGAGCTTGAGTCGGTACTCACAGATCCAACCAAGAGGCTCCAATATCTTGAAATATACGATGAAACTACGATATCCTATGAGCTATATATTAGTGTCATTCCTGTTATCGTAGAAATCGGGTTGTTCGAGCAAAGAAAGGGGTATTCCACCTATAAGGATGTTATTGATGGAGCATATGATTACATGAGTGACTTCAATATGGTGACCAATGCCATGAAATCGGAATTGCACATCGGTGCGGACCCGACTGAAGATCACAAGTATGTTCAAGCTGTGAACGACCTTGAGAAGGCTCCGAAAGAGAGTCGAGAGACCATAGAGAGTACTCTAAAGCAGCTGCAAGGGAGGATTTCATCACAAGACCCAGATCTGTGCGCCAAGTGGATTGATGCTCACTTTGATCTGCTTTGGGTGAACAAGCGATTGCGTCTTGACACCTCGACCCTCCTCTCGGGTTTCAGCTCGCAACTCAAACAATGGAACCGCGAGACAAACGGTGTCTTCGCACTAGAGCTAGCACGTGTAGCCTCACTTCAGGGTGAGAAAGATGAGGCCTTTGAATACCTGAAGGTCTCTATCGCAAAGGGAATCGTAACGCAGGACAAAGCGCAAGAAATTGCTGACCTTGAGTCCTTGCATACGGATCCACGTTGGGAAACACTGCTTGCCGCCCATCTGTCAGCAAGGCACGCATAGAATGTGATAGCGGTCCGGACGGCGGCGACCTCAGCACTCTTCATCAACAAACTCTTACTGGGGAGAACGACTGTCCACAATGAGCCTTCAGTTGCTCTTCGCGCAGTCAGACTTGCACTTCGTCGCAACTCCATATGACTTCTGCAGCTTGCGGCCTAGGATAGAAGCTATGCGGTCTTCTGATCTTCCACTGCTATTTCGTGTCTTCCCCATTCCTTCGGAAGACTTGCCCCGCCCTCGATTGTTCGACGAATCTGCAGATAGAAACGTCCAGTTGCATGGCTCGCCCATGGACCAATCATGTAACCTGTACCAAGCGACAGCTCACTTAGCTTGGCAACATGCGATGGAGTTAATTCCCAGCCGAATTCGTCTGACAGGCGCTTCAATTCAGTCCCCCCTCCCAATCTCATGAGAGCCACGTTTTCGCATTCAGACAATATGGCAGGATCTATCTTGTCCGGTCTCTGTGTAGCACACAGAAGAAACAAGCCGTACTTGCGACCTTCAGCAGCAACTCTCCTGAGTGAATCTGCCACCAGTTTCTCGCTACCCGATCTCGGTTGCCTTGGAGCGAGATTGTGTGCTTCGTCGACGACGACGAATGTTGGTACTCGCAGATCCTTCCTGCCATCTCTCTTGTCGATAATCGCCTGTTCCCACTCATGGTAAGCGCGGTCCCAGACCCAATTCAGAAGGTCAAAGGCAAAGACTCCCGCAACCGATTTGCCAGCAAAGGATGGCATATCCAATACAACGAGCTTCTGTTCAGATATCACCGTCTTGTCCACATATCCAGACTCCCGAACAAATCCCAACTTAAGGAGAGCCTGCCATCGGGAGAAGTAGTAGTGAACTACATCATCACTGACCTGCGAGGGTGTCTTGAGCAAGGACTCCACGGCACCGGCGATTCTGAGCTTCAGGTCGGCCTTGGCATGTTCCGTATCGATTTCGTCAGGAGACAGTGTTCTCCCGTAGACTATCTCCATGCCTTTGGCGAGCGTGTCGTTGCTTGCGGCAATCTGCTCCACCATCCTATCTCTTGGGTATGATCTGTATAACAGATCTCGAGTGCCCTGAGGATCGCTGACGACTTGGGAGTAAGTAGTCTGTGCCTCGAAGCAAAGATCGGTCGTCTTTGTCTTCACCAGAGAGCTGAGCCGTTCCAACGACGCAAGAGACCGGACGAACTCATGAATCAATGCCAAATCACCTTGCTGCGTCGTGGGAACGTCTTCGCAAAGAGCCTCAATCGTAATGTCTGGCCAGTAGAGTTGATATGTATTCGTCGCGTCACGTCGGTCGATTGCTCCAGCGTGAAGAATCACTCTGATCTTCTGCTTTGACCATGAATCGCTGAAGATTTCCGGTCCGCGCTCATAAGTTAACTTGCCTTCTTTTGAGGTGTGATCGTACTTCATTCCACCCTTTGTCCAAAGACCAACATCCACTTGATTGCACTGGCGAAAATCCGCGTTTGGATCGAGTATGAGAGCTCGACACTTTGTCTTGTTTATGAGTTCTTCGATGATTCGAGCAAGAAATGTAGATTTTCCAGAACCTGACCCCCCCAAGATGATCGTGTGTCTCTGCATGTCGATTGCCTTCACATTGATCTGAAGGTCAGCCGTGTCTCTCTCCAGCGGGAAGGTCTTGTGCTTGAGTGCCACAGTTGGAACAAAAGCGTGCGAGACCTGCCATCCGACAGCAAGTTCAATCTCCTTCAATTGAGTTTTCTTATTTGGTTTCTTCTTCGCGGCAGATGTGAATCCGTCCATTTTAGTGACTCCTCTGTCTATCTACTCTGTGCGACTCAGGTATGCTGATTATGTTGCGGCAAGTGATAGAGAATCAAGTGCTTTCTCCAATGGCGATCTGGAAATAGCGCCACGTATCTTCGAAGCGCCCGGTCTCACTCACGACAGAACCAGAGCTGCAGCGGATGACAGCAGAAGTCCCCATGCGCAGCAGGATGCCCACCCTCTGGGTGGGTTTCTTCTTGTATCGAAGTGACCGATTTGCGACTGTTTCCTTCCGCAAGCTAGTGGCAGACATTCCTCTGCTAGTCGGTGCGACGCCAGTGGCTTACAGACATCGGCCGCCGCTCACACGGGATAAAAAGTCCCTTGTGCCCATCGAAAACATCACCTAACTTCATGCCGTGTCATTGATTGCCGGAGTGGTGGAAGTGGTAGACACCAGGGACTTAAAATCCCTTGGCCCGTAAGGACCGTGCCGGTTCGAGTCCGGCCTCCGGCACTAACACGATAACCTGCAACCCGGTCCCGCGCTTTAGGTCCGACCGATGAAAAAACA